>JAGGXP010000030.1 GCA_021163005.1 Candidatus Aenigmatarchaeota archaeon
GAATGGTTGAGTGTAAGTCTGGAACGAATGAAGTAGATTGTTGGACCAATCCCGGCGGTAGCTATGAGCAGAACCAGTCAGAGGTATGCGACGGCAAGGACAATGACTGCGACGGCAGCAATGACGAGGATTTTTACTATGATGACCCCGTGTATGGTACGCCCCAGTATGTGGGGCAGGCATGCTATGGCATTGGCGAGTGCGGGGGGGGAATGGTTGAATGCTTCGACCTGGATACGGCATCGTGCTGGACCAATCCCGGCGGTAGCTATGAGCAGAACCAGTCAGAGGTATGCGACGGCAAGGACAATGACTGCGACGGGACTGTTGATGACGGCGGGGATTCGCTGTGCTCGAACTGGAGCCTGCCGCTGGTGGCAACATGCCTTTACGATCCTGACGGGCTGGACTTCACGTGGGACTGGTTCCCGGGGTTCGGTTCTGTGTGCCAGGGAAGTGCGGGGTGCACGACGTATGCCGGGAGCGGAGGAAGTGAGAACTGGACCGATGACATCGAGCACACCTGCAATGTCTCCGAATGCGGGGCTGAGTGCGAAAGCAACAGCGGATGCGGAAGCGGAGAGTACTGCTATGAGGCCGGGTGCAGCTGCGAGCTCATCGGGGACACGAACAGGGACGGGGTTGTCAACGGCTTTGACCTTGCGGTTGTGGGTGCTGCGTACGGCTCCGTGCCCGGAGACAGCAACTGGAATACCGATGCGGACGTTTCGCCTGTGAAAGATGGCATGGGAGTAGGCGACGGGAAGGTTGACATAGCCGACCTGACCGCAGTGAGTGACATGCTTAAGTGATGAGGGAGAGTGTTTCATTCTTGTTGCTTCATTGCAGGTGGCTGCCGGAAAGCAGCCAACGCCAGAGCGGCACGAATTTGATGGTCTTTCCCTTGAGATTTTCTTCTCCTTCGTAGCCGCCTGTTATGACAAGCAGGTTATTGCACTTGAGCTGCCTTGATGCCTTGAGAAGGGACCGCGTTTCCCTTTCCTTTGTGGCCATGTCGTCGGTGTCGTAGCAGACCTGCATGAGCTGTTTGACTTTATGGCCTTCTGTCAGCACGAAGTCGACTTCATGGCCAAGGTAGTCCTTCCAGTAGAATATGCCTGCCTCCGTCTCGTTGTACGCTTTCCGCCTGAACAGTTCCACCGCCGTTATGTTTTCATAGAGCCTGCCGTTGTTTTCCGAAACCCTGAAGGTCATGCCCGCCAGAGCATGGTCCGTCAGGTAAATCTTTTTTGGCGATATGAGCTGCTCTTTCATCTTTGGTGAGTATTTACTGACCTTGAGGAACAGGTAGGCGTTTTGTGCGTATTCCACGTATTTCTTTACTGTGTGCACGCTTTTGAGGCCGAGGATGTTTTTCATTTTGTTGTAGCTGGTTTCGCTGGAGAAGTTGGAGATCAGCATCATCATCAGCTCCCTGAAAGCGGAGCCGAACCTTATGTTGTACCTCCTGATTATGTCCTTGCTGATGATGTCGTCGTAAATCTGCTTCACTATCTTCGGGCCGTACTTCTGCACCTCAGGGAAGCCGCCTTCCCTGATGTACGAATCGAGCAGTGCCTTTGCCCTGGCCGCATCCTTTGTCGTATATCCGATGCCGCTTAATCCCTTGTATGACAGATATTCCCTGAATGAGAACGGGAAAAGCATGAAGTCCATGTGCCTTCCGGTCATCCTCGTGGACAGTTCGCCTGAAAGCATTTCCGAATTGCTTCCGGTGATTATGACCTTTTTTGTTTCCCTCAGCCTCGCCACGAAGGTTTCCCATTTTTTTATGTTCTGGATTTCGTCGAGTATCACCAAGTCGACATCTCCATTCAGCTGGTATATGGCCTCCATGACTTTTTTCAGTTCCGTGGACTTGAGTTCAGCGAGCACGGGATCATCGAAGTTGACGTACCCGTAGCTGGAACCGGTCTTCATTGCGGACAGTATAGAAAAGAAGGACTTGCCGCAACGCCTCACACCGAGTATGGCCACGGCTCCCGGATGACGAAGATAGCTGTCGATGGAAGGTGTCCTTTGTATGATTTTTTCGCTTCTGAATTTTTCCCGCACTTCCTCTTTCTGGTCAGCTATGGACCTTTTTATTTCTGAAACTTCCATGAAATATAATTGTCTCAATTTATATAAATGTTTGCATTATAAATGCAGACATTGCATTAAAGTTTGCGTTGGCAATGCATAGTTTTCATTAGGCTGGTGAAAGACATTGAAGGAAAAAGAGGGGACCTTTATTTCGCCAGGGACAGACTGACTGTGGGCTGAAAAGCCCAATAGAAGCCCAATAGTTAACTTTTTATAATGTGCATACATCTTTTAATCAGCTGATGGTTATGAAATCCGGGATTTTCGCTGTTTTGGCCGCATTTGCACTCGTTTTCGCGATGCAGGCGGCAGGAGTCCAGGCGGCGACATCAATAGCCGCCTCGCCGTCAAGCATTACGGTGAACGAGGGCAGCAGCTTCTCTGTTGACTTCGATATGAACACGGACGAAAGTGTTTTCAGTGCGTCGTTCTTCGTGCATTTTGACAATAACATACTCAACGCAACCTCCGTGACAGAAGGTACTTTCCTTAACGGAGGCGACCCTGACAACACATATTCTGTCATAGACATTGACAATGACAACGGCCTTGTCAAGTTCTACTGCACGAGGCTCGGCGACATAGGCGGAGTGACAGGAAGCGGGACGCTCGCCAGCATTGCATTTGACACACTGTCAAACGGGGACAGCGACCTCGGCATCACTGACGTGGAGGTTTACGATCCAAACATAGATACAATAACAACTTCTGTGACAAACGGGACAGTAAGCGTGAACGGTGTCCCTGTCATGGACGCCATCAGCGACAAGAATGTCAATGAAGGGCAGACACTCAGCTTTGCTGTCTCCGGATCGGATCCTGACGGCGACCCTCTCACTTATACAGTCACATCCGGTCCCGGCTCCATGTCCGGAAGCACGTACACCTACAGCCCGGGATGGGACACGAACCACGATGATGAATCATACAGCGTGACAGTAGAGGCGGACGACGGCCGCGGGGGCACGGACACGGAAACATTCCAGGTAAATGTTAACGATGTAAACAGGGACCCTTCCATAGACTCATACACGCCGGCGAGCACGACGCCGTCGGTGAGCGAGGGCTCGAGCCTTGATTTCAGCGTTTCGGCCTCGGACCCCGAAAGCGACACCCTTTCATACTCCTGGACGCTCGACGGGACAGAGGTTTCCACGAGCTCCTCTTACACGTACAGCCCCGGATACTCTGACGCGGGAACGCATACGGTAATCGCGACTGTCTCGGACGGGTACGGCGGAACGGCAAGCCAGACATGGACTGTCACGGTGACAGAGTCCAACAGGGCTCCTGAAATAACATGGTTCTTCCCGTCCGCAGGCAGCATCAGCCTTTACACGGGTTATGTGATGAATAAAAAGGAAAACCATAACAATAGCCAGCTCTTCAACCATACTTCCACAGACCCGGACGGCGACACACTCACATATTCGTGGAAGCTCAACGGAATTGAGAAATCCACAGCGGCGTCATGGATGTTCAGCACGGCAGGCGAGCAGTGCGGGACAAGCACCATGGAGCTTGAGGTCAGCGACAGCCAGCTCACAGACACGCAGTCGTGGACTGTGAGCATTTTCCTTGATGGCGACGCCAACGGGGACAATACAGTTGACATAGAGGACCTTACCATAAGAGGCGACGCACTGAGAGCAGGCACAGGCATCTTCTCTGATTTTGTTGCAACCGGCAGAAACTATGGTTTCAGCTGCTGAGCGTTTCTGAGAAAGCTTTAAAAGCATTAATTCAATAAATTACTGGATAGTAATGAAAACTCTCATATTTGTATTGCTGGCTTTTGCAGCGGCTGCGTCGCTCATTGCCGCCGGAAGCTACATGACCGGTTATTTTGCAGCTGGAAATAGCAACAGGCCTGTTAATGTTCCGGCAGCGAATGTTTCAAAGACACCGGACGGGGATCTAAGCATAAAGATAACCATCCCAAACAACAAGACAAGCGAGAAGGGGGGTAACAAAACAGAGATTAACAACCCTGCCAATGTCACCAAAAACGGCAGCACAATCACAGTCGATCCGCCGAGGGGAAGGAGGCACAGTTCAGGCGGCGGTTCCGGAAGCGAGACTCCGCCTGAGCCGCAGGAATTCACTTTCACTGTCTATATTGATGCCAAGCAGAACGTCCGCTCGGCTGAATTCGGTATTTCATTCCCTGAGGGAACGCAGGTGCTGGAAGAATCCGCAGGAAGTTTCCTGAGCAGCGACGGAACGGTTGTCAAAGGACCATTCACATCAGAAAGCGGCACGTACGTGCTGGTGGGTTTCCTGAGGGATTCAGAATACGGTCTCAACGGCTCCGGCGAGCTCGGGTCTGTCACGTTCTTCGGGTACCCCGAAAGCACAAAGCTCGTGCATGCCAAGGTCATAGGCGAGAACGTGAACGGCAGCATCAATGTCCTTGAGTCCGTCATAGAAGGAGAAACCATATACATTGAATGAGAAAAAGCAAAGAAGCAGGCTGTCGCTTCTCTTATTCCTGCTTGTGACGGCAGCGGCTGAGCCGCGGAAGATATAGAGACTACTCATGCAGTGTTTTGAGCCTTAAAATATTTCGGTAATGGTGAAAGTGTATGTGTTTCCTGTACCATGCCTCATATACAACCTCACTGAAATGCAAAAAGATTTTTAGATAGTGAAGCTGCTGGCAGTCTCGTCATCATCGATAATTTTATAAGTATAATTACTTAAGAGGTAATTATATGACAAAAAAAATCTACTTAACCCCCAAGGAGCAGCAGATTTACGAAGCCCTGAAAGCGGCCGAAGTCATAAGCCATGACGAAATATCAAATCTCTTTCCGAAAGAGAAATGGTTAAACAAGACAATTCATGGACTCATTTCAAAGAGCAAGCTGAAAACAATAAGAAGGGGGCTGTACTTTGTCGGGGGGGAAGACGGTACGCTGAAGAATCCATACGAAGTGGCCATGAGAATTTTCAAAGGTTATGTCGGTTTTTCGTCCGCTTTCAAGATACACGGACTGCTGGACTACGAGCCTTTCACGGTTTTTGTGATAACAAGCAGCAAATCAGAAAAAAGAACCATTGGAAACTACTCATTCAGGGCTGTCAACTTCGGCGACAGGGCCACGGGAGAAGAATTCAGGAACGGGGTGTATGTCTCGACTGTCGCCAAGACATTCTTTGACTGCTTCTTCAAGCCGTCATACACAGGATACAGCGAAATAACGAAGGCACTTTTCCAACTGCCTGTGATGGACTGGGATGAATTCCTGCATTACTTCAAAAGGTTCGCATCGCCATCGCTGTCACAGAGGACAGGCTATGTGCTGGACACTATGAAAAGGGAAACCGGAAAAGACATACCCGAACGCGTGTTGTCATACTTCAGGAAAAGGATAAAAACCAAGACGAGGCTGCTGCCTTCCTACAGGAAAGCTGGTGACTACTGCAGTGAATGGAAGTTAATGGACAACCTCGGAGAGAAGGAATTTCTGTCGTGGTGGTATGGTGGTTGACAAAGAGATAATCAGGCTGGCATCGCTGAGGACAGGCATAGGGCTGAAGGCTGTCTCGAAGGAACTGGCCATATCCGGCATGCTCGCTCACTTATGGAAAATCGGGGGCGAAGGCGTCACGCTGAAAGGCGGGACCGCCATGAACAGGATATACACGAAGAAGCGCTTTTCCGAGGACATAGACATTGACGCATCAGCGGCCAGAGCGAGGGCCGTCGGTAAGGCCCTGAGGAGAATCGAAGGCTTCGATGCCGATGGGCCGAGAAGGATGGGAAATGTCCTGAGATACGACTGCAGATACACGAATGATTTCGGGGAGACGGACAAGATAAGGGTGGAATTCAACACAGCTACGGCAAAATACGCTGAAGCTCCCGTGAAGGCCATGGTCGATTCATTCATAATACCCGGGATGCCTACCGAATTCATGGCATATCCGCTCCCAGAACTTATAGCACAGAAGCTGGATGCCCTGCTCTCCAGGCAGGACGGCAAGGACGTGTTCGACCTGTTCTATGCACTCGACATGGACTTTAGCAGAAGCGCGCTCCATAAGGCCCTCGAAGCGCGCGATCTGGGCAATGTAAAAGAACTGAAAGACAGGCTGATCGTAAGGCTTGAAGAGATGAAAGAGAGGGCGCAGTATGTGGGCAACTCGACCAACCACTATATTCCTGTCGCACTGAGGCCGGACTGGAAAGGGTTCATGGATACGCTTGTGTTCAAGTTGCGGAAGATATAGAGACTACTCATGCAGTGTTTTTAGCCTTAAATTGGTAATGATGGAGCCGTGTGTGTTTCCTGTACCATGCCTCATAGACAACCTCACTAAAATGCAAAAACATTTTTAAATAGTGAGGTTAATATTGAACAATGAAGGAAGTGTATGTAGAGAGGGACCTTGAGAAAAAGGTAAGGAAATACCTCAAAAGGAAGGAAATACTGGCAATAGTCGGAGCGCGGCAGTGCGGAAAGACCACGCTTATGAAACGCATATTCGAAGGACTTGAAAATGCCATGTTCATAACATTCGAAGACAGGGAAATCCTTGAGCTTTTTGCTGAGGACACGAACCTCTTCATAAAGAAGTATGTTGAAGGTATAGACTATCTGTTCATAGACGAATTTCAGTATGCGAGAAAAGGGGGCAAAATACTGAAATTCATATATGACACACACAGTACCAAGATAATCATATCAGGCTCTTCAGTTGCGGAACTTTCGGTGCAGAGCCTTAAGTTTCTCGTGGGCAGGATATTCGTATTCACCCTTGCTCCTTTCTCATTTGGCGAGTTCCTGAGATACAGGGACAGTAACCTCTATGCAATGCTAACCAAGGGCGGACTGACCAAGAAATCAGTAGAGTTTATAAACAGGTTTTATGATGAGTATGTCATATACGGAGGCTATCCCGCAGTTGTGCTCGCCGGCACCGAAGACGAGAAAGCCGAAGTCCTGAAAGGCATAATCAATACCTATCTTCTGAGAGAGATAAAGGAAATAATGCAGATAAGTGACGACTACAAGGTAAGCAAGCTCATAAAGGCGCTTTCCCTGCAGATAGGCGGACTCGTTAATTACAGCGAGCTTTCGCAGCTCACGGGTTTCAGGCAATACGAACTTGCCAAGTACATGAGTGTGCTCAGGAATACATTTGTCTGCCTCGAGAGCAGGCCGTTCTTCAGGAACAAAAGGAAGGAACTCGTGAAAGCTCCAAGGATGTATTTTCTTGACAATGGTTTCAGGAACGCGGCGATAGGCAACTTCATGGATGTGGGCATGAGAACAGACAGAGGGGTGCTGAACGAAAATTTCGTGGCGTCAGAAATCTTCAAGGCGGGCATCGAACTGCACTACTGGAGAACGAAAGCAGGGGCTGAGGTTGATTTCATTGCGGAAAAAGGGGGGTTTACAATTCCTGTGGAAGTCAAGACTGTCATCAGCAATGAAAAATACACAAGGTCCTTCAGGAACTTTATAAGTGATTACAAGCCCCGGAAAGGGATAATACTCTCAAGGTCTTTCATGAAGGAAGCTGGGCTGAACGGCACAGACGTCATCTTTGCTCCGCTCTTTTCCGTGGCGCATGCGCTGCAGGGACAGCCCCGAGGAGCGCAGTTACCATCCCCCATGCCCTGACCAAAAACAACAACCCCCTTTTAAAACTTTTCTTTAATCACTTTAATCAGAGTTCATAAATCGTTCATAATGCTATTAATGCTAATACGAAAGGTGTCCGGAAATGGCAGCATCTGCCCCTAACGCACTGGCACTTATCATAGTTCTGGCTGTATTCGTTTTCTTCCTGATGGTTCAGGTGCACGTGGCCAGTGCAGCTGATGAGGTCTGTAATGGTGTTGATGATGATGGTGATGGATTGTGTTTTGGCGGCAGCAATGACAAAAATATATGTTTCGTGAACGATGATTGTCCCGGAGGTTATTGTCAGACAATTGATGAAGATTTTACGTATCAGGGTTTAGCTACTGGCGATGGTTGTGACGGCATCGGTGAATGCGGGGGGGGAGTGGTCGAATGCCTGAATGAAACGACTGCCACGTGCAGCACCAATCCCGGCGGCAGCGATGAAAACAGTTCAGAGGGACCGAAGCCGGAGATTTGCGACGGCAAGGACAATGAC
>JAGGXP010000012.1 GCA_021163005.1 Candidatus Aenigmatarchaeota archaeon
TAAAAGAACACATATTCACAGGCAAAGGCAAGGTTTATTCCTTCACAACTGTCAGGGTCGCCCCAGAGGAATTCGAGCATTACGCACCCTATGTTGTTGCCATAGTCGAGCTTGAGGAAGGGGCAAGGGTCGTTTCACAGATTGTAGACTGCAAGCCGGAAGATGTCAAAATAGGCATGCCTGTTGAAATGTGCTTCAGAAAGATAAGGGAAGAGGGCGGCAAGTCAGGCCTTGTGCTTTACGGATTCAAGTTCAGGCCCCTCAATTTTTAAACCATCTGCAGCTTTCTTAACTATGGACATATTTTCGGAATTCCTGCTGGATGAAGACGTTCTGGCAGATGATGAGAGTGATGATGAAGACACAGCAAATGCCAGAACATACGACGAGGAAGACGATGAAGACGAGGAAAGCTACGAAGTCACATTAAGGGAGGACATTTCCGGTGTCTACATAGACGAAGACGGTGTGTCAGCAGAATACAGGGTTCGTTACGACGAACCAGAACACGCAGAAATCATGCAAGACAAGCAGGACGATAAACCCCGAGAATACAGCAGCGCGGAACACGAGGAGCATTCAGTGCCTCTCACGGACTACCATAACGGCATAATGACAATGGAGGATACCGATTATCATGTCATGGTGCGCAGCGACGTAATGAACATAGAATACGAAGCACCGGAAATGATAAACGGCCAGGCCACGTACCAGCGGATAGTTTTCGAGGCGGATGCTGACGGCGAGAGCATATACGAGCTTACAAAGCGGAAGCTTGCGGAAGCCGGCATAGAGCATTCAGATGCATACGACCCTCGATTTTCCAGCAGGCTTTTCACTTCCATAAACAACAAAGCAGAGGGCGCTGAGGGCAACTTCAATGAATTCTACCTGAACGGTGAAATAGGAGAGAACGCAGCGGACAGGCAGACAGTCAAAAAAGGTGATGTGGTTGAGTGGAGATACGCAGAGGAAACTGACGGAAGCTGCGGCGGGGTGCCCGACTTCAGCAAAATAAAGGAACTCTACCAGTACAGCATGGGCGTCAGGAACGGCATGCTGTCCATGCAGCAGATATACGGTCTGCTTTCATAACAGCATTGACGAGGAGAACGGGAAGTCAAAATCGATATCGTCCTTTTTAATGCGTTCGGCATTTTCTATCACAGAAGACAGCGCTCCTATGTCCAAATCCTTGTAGAACTCCCTGAGCATCATGCCGGCGTTTATGTCTTTCATAAGATGCCTTTTCCATGCATTCTCATAGAGCCCGAGCTTTGATGTGTCACCTGTCCTGACGGCACGGGCGATTATCTCCGACGCCTCCTCCGCGGCTATGAAGCCATATGCGAGGCCGCCACCTGACCACGGTTTTGTCTGGGCAGCTGCGTCACCAATGAGCAGTATATTACCGGCGACAGATTTTCCCGGGCCAATGGGCACAGGAGCAGCGGAGCGCCTTACATCCGCCTTGCCAAGTCTGAAGAACACTTCCAGTACACGAAAGCTGAGGTTCTTTCCTATGCATCCGTATTCTGTTTCGTCCCCGCGGGGAATCTTCCAGAAGAAACCGTCCTTCACAATACTCTTGTCAAACCACATCTCAACAGTGTCAGAATCACTATGCTCCGTTGAATATATTATCAGTCCGTTGAGCAACTCAGCAGGACGGAACCCCACAGCCCTTGCAGATGCAGAGCGTGCACCGTCGCATCCCGCTGCAATGTGCGCTTCGAATGTATGCCTGGAAGTCTTTATGCGTACACTGTCCTTAACATTTTCAATCATCAGGACATTTTCCCTGTATTTCATTTCAGCGCCTTTAGAGGCTGCATGCGATGCAAGCTCCTTATCGAGAGCATTCCTGTCAATGACATAAGCAGCTGTGCCCTTCTTCCTGAATTCAAAGCTCTGGCCCATAAAGTGTATGATCGCAGCGCTCACCCTGTTCTGCACTACACTGTTTCTGACACCTTCTGGCAGCATGTTCACAAACCTCGGTGATACAAGCCCGGAACACGCCTTTCCTCCTGCTTGGTCATCCTCCTCAAGCACAAGGACATCCATACTCGGCGCACACAGAGAGGCCAGATAAGAGCCTACAGGGCCGGCGCCTATTACAGCAAGGTCGTACATAATAATACTAATAAAAAACCATACCATTAAAATATACCAAAAACAAATTGAGATGATTGGTGATTGAAACGTCAAAAGATTATCATGTTGAGTTCAGGGGATTGAGATTTGACTACAGACTGCTCATGATTGTGCCGGTGCTGTTTCTTCTCGCTTCTGTTTTAGTGCTCTATGCCCAGTACAATTCAACAGGCGAATGGTTCAAGAGGAGCATAGAACTCAGGGGAGGGACGCTTGTAAATGTGGAAACAACAGAACCGGTCGCAGTCCCTGAAATAGAAGGCATACTCGGCAATGAATTCGGCTCTGTGCTTGTAAGGAGTCTCAGCGGCTTCGGAAGCCACGGGGTTTCAATACAGATGGGAGAGGACATAGACCACGAAGCAGTCGTGCAGAAGCTCAAAGACAACGGCATAGGCATCATTGATTATTCCCTTGAGAACGTTGGCTCTGCTCTCAGCAGCGTGTTCTGGTCGCAGGCCCAGACAGGCATAATCATAGCATTCATAATGATGGGACTAATAGCATTCATTGTTTTCAGGACATTCGTCCCGTCCATAGCCATCATCATGTCAGCAGCGTCTGACATCATCGTCACACTCGGCCTGATGCAGGTATTCGGCATAGAGTTCTCCCTCGCCTCGCTGGGCGCGCTGCTTATGCTTATAGGTTACTCGGTTGATACAGACATAATGCTTACAAGCAGGCTGCTCAGGAGCGAGGAAGAGGGAAGCATCTCCGATAAGATAATGAGGGCAGTCAAGACCGGTCTTACGATGACGCTTACAAGCATAGGCGCCATGGCAGCGATACTTGTGATACCTCTTCCCACTGTTCTCGTGCAGATAGCATCCGTGATACTCATAGGACTGATAATAGACATAGCCAATACATGGCTTTTCAACTCAGTGCTGCTGAGGTGGTACTGTGAATCAAGGGGGATTGCCTGATGCTCAAATACTGGAGACTGTGGCTTTTGCTGGCAGTTGTGCTTGGCTCGCTCTTTGCAATAGGCTTCACGAACAAGAGATATGGCGCCGAGGTTGTCTATGTCACAAAGACATCACCTGCGTTCGGCAAGCTGCAGCAGGGCATGATAATAACAGCTGTCAACGGCGTTCCTGTCAGGACAGCTGATGAGTGGCAAAAGGAAACAGAGAGCATAACAGGCACGGTTTCCCTCGATACACTCGAGAACGGGAAAATATCATTCACTGCCAACGGTACACTTGGAATAGAAACACATAATGTCCAGAGGCTGAACCTGGACTTTGGCCTTGACCTTCAGGGAGGCACGCGCATAACACTGAAGCCCAAGGAAAACGCCACAAAAAACATGATTGACCAGGTCATAGGAACGCTTCAGACAAGGATAAACATATACGGCCTTAAGGAGATAAAGTTCTTCCCGGTCGAGTCGCCTGACGGCTGGTATGTGCAGATAGAGGCCACTGGTCTCAGCTCTGATGTAGTCCACGAGCTCCTCACATCCAAGGGCACGTTTGTTGCAAAGATATCAAAGCCGGTCAGCCTTTCAGGTGGCAGGGGAACCATAAAGCTGCTTGACAACAGCTATCCCATAGAGGTGTCGAACGGCACTATCAAAGTCAACGGCCAGAACATTCCGGAAAACAGGACATTCGTATTGGAGGACATAGTTTTCGAGGCGGGGAATGTCACTGACAATGAGATAGTGCTCATGGGAACTGTTTACAGAGGCGACGACATCGAGCTCATATATACAGACCCCCAGCATTCCGGTCTTGTGCCGTCCGGCAACATATACAGGTTCTACTTCACTGTCCTTGTGTCCAGCGACGGCGCCGAGCGCTTCGCAAAGGTGACATCGGGCATACCCAGCCAGCTCGACCTCGACAGCGGTGAATACTACCTCAAGGACTGCAGCATATACCTTTACCTTGACAATGAACTCCAGTCAACCCTCAGGATAGCATCAAGCCTGGGCGGCAAGGCCTACTCGACGCCGCAGATAGAGGGCGGCCGCGAGAACAGGGAAGATGCAATCGAAGAGAAGCTCAGGCTGCAGACAATACTGCGCTCTGGTTCGCTTCCGGTAAATCTCGAGACATCCTCCATTTCCATAATATCCCCTACACTGGGCTCTAATTTCATACAATCGGCACTTATCGCCGCCCTTGTGGCAGGGCTGACAGTCATTGTCATAATATTCATACGTTACAGGAGCTTCAGGATAAGCATACCGCTTGTAATGACAGGGCTTTCGGAGGCGCTCATCATACTGGGCATATCAGCCTCAGGCCCGTATGACAGCGGCATCTGGATGATTGTGCTCGTTGTCAACGTCTTTATAATAGGGATGGCATGGTGGAAGCTCAAGGACGCTGACATGTCCGCGTGGATAGGTGCGTTGCTAATACCGCTCCTCGGCCTGATGAGCTGGAACATAGACCTCCCTGCTATAGGCGGCATAATAGCGGCCATAGGCGTCGGTGTGGACCAGATGGTGATAATAGCAGACGAGACCATAGGCGGAAAGAAGATAACCAAGAGGCTCTACACACTGAAGGAAAAGATAGGCAAGGCTTTCTTCATCATATTCACATCAGCGGCCACAACAACATCAGCGCTGCTTCCGTTGCTGTTCGTAGCAGCAGGCATATTCATACGCGGATTCGTCATAACAACCATCGTAGGCCTGCTGGTTGGCATACTCATCACAAGGCCTGCATACGCAAAGATAGTGGAACTCACAGCGAGCCGCTCAAAAGAGGATTAACCAATTGACCATTTCCCGTTTCTGACAATGCTTACATTACCCTCAAACAATACAGCAGAGTCAGTTACAGATATACTCCCTTTGAATCCTGTTATTTCAATTTTTTCATTGCTTCCTGTTATGTTGCTGCCTTCACTGATGACAACATAGTCAATATGTTCGAGAACAATATCGTCTATGTCCACATCTTCAATCTTCAGATTTTTCAGCGCGAGATTCATGCGCATGTCCGAGTCCTTCGGATAAAGAATACTCATATTTTCCTTCAGGTCGAGTGTCAGGAAACCAGCGAAGTTTGCTATGTCGCCTGTGTCAGAGGTTAGGTTTGTAGAAGTTGTTATTTCAATAGGCACGGACTCAGAAGATATTATTATCTTCACGGCGTTTTCCGTCTTTTCAGGAGTCGTGAATAGGTTGCCAAACGGCGACTTCACCCACGTGCCTATGTCTCCGGTGGAATTGAGAAACATGTCCTTTATGCCAGTGTTGCTGACAAGCGCCGATGAAGACACTATAAGCACTGCCAGTATGGCGGCCAGAATCTTCCATTCAAACATGCCTTTCATCAAAAGACCCCAGTTAAGTTTTGTACGACTACATTTATTAAACATATAATGTCTATTATTAATCTATTAGTCAGGTGCGTGCATGTATCTTAACCAGCTTATTGGTCAGGGCGGGGACATCGTCTCGTGGCTCGTATGGATAATATTCTTCATGGTATTCTTCATGTTCTACCCAAGGATAATGCTCTCGCAGATAATGATGAAGCTCGAGTCAAGCGCAAAAAAACTCGAGCAGCTTTCAGAAAATTCACGGAGGATGCTGCTTTCGGAGATAAGCAGGAAGCCGTCAAAGCGCATAAAGGACAGCGTCAACCGTTTCTTTGAATTCTTCCTGATACAGCCCGTGGACCTGGACCCCTACGGCATGGTGAAGAAGCTCGACCATCTCATAAAGAACGAGCACCAGCGCTTCGACTACTTCGTAAACCAGATACTGCCGGATGCGGATGAAGAAACCAAGGCCAACATAAAGATGGGATTCTCAGGAGGCATAGAGCTTTACATGCTTTCCAAAATAGTGAGGCACTACATCGAGATGATAAGAAAGACGAAATCATACCAGATAGCCATGCTTATACAGATGCAGCTGCCGCTGATAGAAAAAATAGCAAAGGCCCTTTTTGAAGGCACAAAGGCCCTTTCAAGGGGTGAGCCGATAGGTGATTCCATAGGACCGTGGATGACTGCAAGGATGATAGGCACATCAAAGACAAGGGAAATAGAGAAAGGCATAGTCATGGCCGAAAAGAGGATTGAAGGCAGGCGCCTGTTCATACTCAAGGCCAAAGGCCCGGGCGGCCGTATAGGATACCCCGGAAAGGCAGTTGAGAAACTGATAAAGAAATACAAGATAGCGAGGGTCGTTACGATCGATGCAGCAGCCAAGCTTGAAGGGGAGAAAACAGGCTCTGTGGCCGAGGGTGTAGGCGTCGCGATGGGCGGCCCGGGAGTCGAAAGAAGCTATATAGAAAATGCCGTCGTGCAGAAGGGCATACCCATAGACAGCATAGTTGTTAAAATGTCATCAGAAGAGGCTATAAAGCCGCTGAGGATGTCGATGATAAAAGCTTATGATGATGTAATGGATTCCGTGAAGCGCAGCATTGGCATGACAAAGAAGCGCAGCAACCTGATAGTCGTTGGAGTCGGCAACACATCAGGCGTAGGCAACAGCAGCAAAGATTGTGAGAAGACACTCAAATGGGTCCAGTCATACGAGAGGAAACTGAAGGCTAAGAAAAAGAAGAAGGACTGAAGTCAAAGGGAGAAACACCCTCTGATGCCTGATTTTCGCTGCCAAAAGCAGGTTCTTCCATTCCATTTCCAGTGTTTCCAGGAGGCGTGGAATATACCCTTTCTATAGACCCTTTCACATCATGCAGCATTTCCGGCTCGACGCAAAAAGATTTTATCCCGGCTTTGAGCAGCTTTTCCAGATTCCAGTCATTTGTGTATTCATTGCTGATGCTTACAATGCATTCTGCTCCCGATGTCATGCACGCATTATGAACCTTTCCGATAAGCTCCAGCACAGAATCATGAATATTCGCTTCCGGCCTGCCAAGACCCATTGTAAGCTGGGTGAGGGAAGCCAGCTCAATGTTAACAGCCGAGATGCCTTCACTTATGAAATCGGCTGATAAAAGAGCCATTGCAGGCGTTTTTATGCTTACACCCGTCTTGACACCTGCAGGCAGATAATAACGGTTTTTTTCAGCTTCATCACCCTTTATCACAGGAACAAATACACCGATATCCTGCCTCCCGTTTTCAAGCATTCTTTTTGCATCCTCAGATGCCCTGGAAATCTCTTCCTGATTGACAGGTGAAATCCAGACAGGATGCTGAGTTCCCGTTTTCTGGGCAAGCAACGCCCCCGGCT
Source organism: Candidatus Aenigmatarchaeota archaeon (assembly GCA_021163005.1). Taxonomy (GTDB): domain Archaea; phylum Aenigmatarchaeota; class Aenigmatarchaeia; order QMZP01; family JAFGSV01; genus JAFGFG01. The sequence goes on from JAGGXP010000012.1 coordinate 7,343, forward strand.
GCGCGGGCACGTAGTAGGCAATCACACCATCGGGATTATCTGCACTTTCGATAGCCTCCATTGCCGCCTTTACATATATTTTTGCACCATGATAACCGGATGACGCACCGGAAGGCGCATGGGGGAGTGTGTCATTGAATATCTGCTGCGAAAATGCGTTCTGCTGTTCAGACACACCTGCATCTTGCATGCTTTCAGCCACAACCTTGCCGTGCTGTGCTATGAGACGCACGCGTTCGCCTTCCTTCAGCACATTTGTCGCATTCTGTGTTGCTGTGAGGGCAGGGATACCAAGCTCCCTCGCCATGATGCCCATGTTCGACAGCCTCCCGCCCTCGTCAGCGACAATACCTGAAATACCCGGCACCGAAAGCATGAGTCTCACAGATGAGTCCTTAATGACAGCTATCATGCCGTCAGATGATACTGAGGAGGGATTATCAGGCATTATGACATCGCCTGATGCCGTTCCTTTTGACACGAACCTCCCTGTGACAAGTATATTTCCTGCTGCCTGTGTATCCATTTCCTGTGTTATTTCATATCCGGCCGGCTTTGCATCAAGTATTGATACTCTTCCTCGTCCTATGCACCAGTCGATTAGCATCTGACCACCCGCGGGATTTACAGCCATGCACGCATCGCAGACTTTTTTCATTTCAGCGTCAGTGAGCACCTGCGCATCCATATGGCTTCCTGGAACATGCACCCTTTCCGTCACTCCTGTCATTTCGTTCCTGAAAAGCTTCCAGAGCTTTTTCGAGATGTTTTTTTCTATGAGAGCGCCCTCAGAATCAAGCAGATATTCATCTGGCGTAACCATGCCTGAACATACTGTTTTTCCGTTCCCCCATGAAGCCTCCATGAGCATCTTGTTGCCGCCGAACTCGGTCATCAGCGTCCCGCTTTTTTCAGACTCAGCCATCTTCTGGACAATGACTCCCATACCTGTATCGGGAATTGACCTGCGTTCCATGTAGGCTGCTGCGTACGGATAGAAAAGGGACGCCCAGCAGAGCTTTATGTGCCTTATGATGTCTTCCTCTCCTATGACATTTATGAAGCTGTCCAGAACGCCTGCAAAGCTGTTTTCCGGCTGCCTTACGACAGAAGGCCTTACAGCAACAAGCTGCTGCTCCCTGCCTGCCTTTATGAGGCTGAAAGCCGCTTCAGCTGACTTGAGCTCATTTGAGACAGCCATTTCATTGTATGCCTCTAAAACATCGTTCCTTATGTCAGAAGGCATAGGCGAATCAGCGAACAGCTGCCTTATGCGATACTCCGCCTGCCTGAATCCGGACGGGCTCCTTTCAACACGAATTTCATTAAGCTTTGACCTCAAGTTGTTGCTGTTAAGAAACGATTCAAGCGCGGAGCTGGAAACCACAAAGCCGTCGGGTATGTGTATGCCGGCATTTTTCATACCTGAGATAGCAGCTGCCTTGAATCCGAATTCTTCCCCGTCTGATGCCTCACCAAGGCGCTTTGTGAACAAGAAAACACCCTGTTGAATATTGTCAGAAGTAATTTATAATCTTGACTGGAATCCACAGAAGTCACTCAAAGACGATTGAGCAGGGGATCGGCATCTTTGCAGAGGCCACCTTAAGAGCACGCTTTGCCACACCTTCCTTTCCAGGAGATACATGCACCTCTATTATCTTCTGGTTCTTGCTGACCTGTGCAGCTGTAGAAGTCGGCCTCCCGAATGAGAGTCTCATGCCGGTCTGATATCTGTCGGCGCCTGCGCCCGTCGCGATGGGATTGTCCCTGAGAACGTGATGCGGGAAGACCCTTATCTTGAGGAAATACATGCCGCTGCCGAGCTTTGTCTCGAGCGCCTTGTTGGCTGCTATCCTGGCCGCTTCGAGAGCATTATGCCTTATCTGGACAGCACCCTTTGTCACAAGGAAAGCCTTTATGCTGTACTCGACCTTCTTCTTGCCTGCCTCAAAAGACCGTATCTTGGGATAAGGAACGCCTTTGACATAGGACTTCCTTGGCTTGTGCTTGGAAACCCTCGTATTGGGCCTTTTCAGCCTGCTGTAACACTTCGCCGGTCTCAATGCCATAAAAACACCTTTGTATAAAGGTAACTATTTTAAGTAAGCTTTTAAATAATTAAGCATTGTTTCACACTTTTAAAGCTTTTTCGCCACTAAATAATAGGAAAAGTGATTGTTATGAAGGCAATTGTACTTGCGGGTGGCTTCGCAAAGAGGCTCTGGCCCCTGACAAAGAATCAACCAAAGCCGCTGCTTCCGGTAGCAGGAAAGCCCATAATAGACTATATTATAGAAAAACTTCTTTCCATAGAAGAGATTGACAGGATATACATTTCCTCAAACAGGAAATTTGAGCAGCATTTTGTTTACTGGCTCAGCACAAAGAATTTCAGCAAGGAAATAGAGATTTTTGCTGAGCCGGCAACAAGTGAAAGCGAGAAGCTCGGTGCTGTCGGCGCTCTCGGAAAGCTCATAAAGGAAAAGGGCATAGATGACGATGTGCTGATTGTGGCCGGTGACAACATATTCGATTTTGAAGTCAATCACTTCCTCTCAAACCACAACGGCGTACCGCTTGTGGCACTATACGACATGCAGAACAAGGACATGATAAAGAACAAGTACGGTGTGGTTGTCCTTGATGAAAACAACACCATACAGTCTTTCTACGAAAAGCCCGAAGACCCGCCGACAACGCTCATAAGCACAGGATGCTACTTCTTTCCAAAAAAATCCATATCAATGATACACGAATACCTCAAAAGAAACAACAATCCTGATGCCCCGGGATTCTTTATATCCTGGCTCTCGCAGCAGACCAGGGTCCAGGGATTTGTCTTCAATGGCGACGTGCGCTGGTTTGACATAGGTTCCATAGAAAGCTATGAAGAGGCCCAGAAGATATACAGCCAGAAAAGTTAGTTTCGGCCGCTGTACTTCTCGAACACGCACACGAATTTGAGTTCGCCTTTGCCTGTGTTGAATACCTTGTGGAAGGAGCCGTCAGGTATCACAACTATGTCCCCTTCCTTCACCGGAAATCTCTTTTCGTCAAGCTGCATCTCCCCGCTGCCTTCCTCGAAATTGTACACCTCTTCAGAACCTTCATGGGAATGCCCAGACGTCTCCTTCCCGGGATGCAGTATGGTCAGGGAGACATTGAGGTGTTCGAGCTTCGAAACGTCTATAACAGTATAGGTCTCATTCTCCTTCACAACCTTCCCGACTTTCCTGAATTCGTCAATGCTGAATCTCATAAGCTATTTATTTCATGTGACGATTATAAAGGTTATGAAACTGAAAGGTGCCAACGTCCTCGTCACAGGCGGCGCGGGTTTCATAGGCTCGTGGATAGCAGAGACCCTGGCTGACAAAAACAATGTCAGAATTCTGGACGCTCTCATCACAGGGAAAAAGCAGAACATTCCTGAAGGCGTGGAATTCATCAAGGGCGACGTGAGGAATGCAGGCGATGTCAGAGCGGCTGTCAAGGGTGTTGACATCGTTTTCCACCAGGCTGCCAACGTCCAGATACCACTGTCAATAGAAGACCCTGTTTTTGATTCTGACGTCAATGTGAGGGGAACGCTAAATGTGATGGAGGCCTGCAGAAAAAGCGGAGTGAAGAGAGTTGTATATGCGTCCTCTTCAGCACTCTACGGCAATCCGGAAAAGATACCAACGCCGGAGACCTGTTATCCTGACCCGCTTTCACCATACGGCACCAGCAAGATGGCCGGGGAGTATTACACAAAGGTCTATTCATCGCTCTATGGGCTGGAGACGGTCTCGCTCAGATATTTCAATGTCTATGGACCAAGGCAGAACCCCGACAGCCCATATTCGGGTGTGCTTTCAATATTCTCCAAAAACATAAAGGAAAAACGGAGCCTGACAGTCTTTGGCGACGGCAGGCAGAGAAGGGACTTTGTCAATGTCAGGGACGTCGTTGAGGCAAACATACTGGCAGCTACAGCAGACGGCGTCTCAGGTGAGGCGTTCAATATAGGCACTGGCATTGCCGTGTCAATAAACGAGATAATAAGCATGCTCGGGAAGATAGCAGGCAAAAACCTTGATGTGATGTACAGTGAGCGCAGGCAGGGTGATGCCAGAAAGTCATGCGCAGACACGAGGAAAGCCCGGGAAGAGCTCGGTTTCAGCCCGAAAATAGGACTCGAGGAAGGACTCAGAGAACTGCTTCAGTCATGACGCTTTCATATCAATTGATATATCTACAGACCTGACTGAATGCGTAAGCGCGCCTACTGATATCCAGTCCGCGCCCGCCTCTGCTATGTCTCTTATGGTCTTCTCGCTGACGCCGCCAGAGACTTCGACAATGGCTTTGGAGCCTATCATTTTTATGGATTTTTTGATATCATCCAGCGGCATGTTGTCGAGCATTATTATGTCCGCGCCCGCCTCAAGCGCCTCGCTTATCTGGTCAGATGTCTTGACCTCAATCTCGACCCTCTTTCCCGTCTTCCTTGTCAGTTCGACAGCGCGCCTTATACCTGCAACTGATATGTGGTTGTCCTTTATCAAAACCTGATCATACAACCCCATCCTGTGGTTTGTGCCGCCGCCGCACACAACTGCATACTTTTCAAGAACGCGCAGTCCGGGCGTTGTCTTTCTTGTGTCAAGCAGTTTGGCATTTGTACCTTCTATAAGGTGAAGCATGTTTTTGGTTTTCGTTGCTATCCCGGACATCCTCTGGAGGAAGTTCAGTGCTGTCCTTTCTCCGGTCAGAATTGCACGTGTCCTTCCGCTTATCTCTGCAATCGCCTCGCCTTTTCCGGCAGTTTCACCGTCTTTTCTAAGCTTAGTGAACTTCACATCCCCGTCCAGCTGCCTGAAAACCTCTTCAGCGACATTGAGACCACACACTACACACTCTTCTTTCGCGCGGACTACTGCTGTCGATACATGGCCTTCGGGGACAGTGGCATTGGTTGTTATGTCACCACTGCCAATGTCCTCTTCGAGCGCAAGTTTCACTATTCTGCTTATCTGCTCTTTCATAACTTCAGCCAACCGGCATCACCTGCAACATGATAATCTATGCCGGCATTCCTGAAATTTATATCTTTCCA
>JAGGXP010000015.1 GCA_021163005.1 Candidatus Aenigmatarchaeota archaeon
GTTCTTGTATTTATGCAACAATCGGCTGGAAGTACTGACCCTTCAGCCACATCTGGGTAGTTTTTCTTGATGTATTCGATAATTTCTTTTCTTGTTACAACTCTTTCATTTTCCCCTAATTGTTTCATTGCTTCAAGGATAGCTTGGTGTGATTTTATCATGATTATTAATGAATAACAATTATTAAAAAGGCGCCCTCCATCGGCGACTCTCACTCCCTCGTCCCTCTATCCAATAGGATAGGAGAAAAGAACAGCGACTATACGGAAAGTCCCTGCTTTTCCAAATCGTGCTACGCCCGACTTCTCTTAATCACATATGTTATCTGCAATCGGGACATGGAGACTTACTCTGTCACGTTTATCTTCTTCAGCACTATCTCGTTGCCCTGAGCGAGCTCATAGTCCTCTGAGCCGCATTTGGGGCATTTCATGGTGTATATGCCCTGGTGCATCAGCTCGTGGTCTGTCTGTATGTCCTCGACCGGGCCCTCGTATCCGCACTCGCATCTTATCTTCGCTTCCAGAACGCCTATTTTTGAAGAAACCCTGAGCTTCTTGCCAAACTCCTTCCGGAGAAGCTCTTTCAGCCAGAAACCGACCTGTGTGGTGTCGTGGAACCTGAGCGCCCCGACATCCATTTCCACGGTTATGCTTTTGGGCCTCTTTCCCCTGAGCTTTTCGATTATCTCCTCGGCAACTGACTGGGCCACTGTTATGTCGTGCATGCAAAAACCTTGAGATTAGTTGAATTGCTGATATTTAAGCATTGCTGCCGCGGAACAAATATATGCCGCAGCAGCCCATTAATAATATTGGGATTCTGATGGCTCATGACAGCTACTACCTGCTGAAAAAGGAGGACGTGCAGGGATTCCTGGATGCGCTCTCCTCAAAGATGAGCGTTTACGCGCCTGTGAAGTCAGAGGGGCAGTTCAACTTCTCAAAGCTCGGGAAAAAGCAGAAAATCGGGCTTGAAGGCTACATCAACACGGAGTTCCCTCCGAAGGGATTGCTGATGCCGGAAGGCGAGACGCTGGTAAAATACGAAGGCAGCACCATCTGCGAGGTATTCAGCAGCGAGAAACGCGCCATCTTCGGCATAAGGCCGTGCGACGTGCACGCCATTCTCGTGCTCGACAGGGTGATGCTCGGCCACGGCGACATAGAAGAGCACTACGAGGCGCGCAGGAAGAATACTCTCATACTCGCCATGAACTGCACGGAAGCCGGCGAAAACTGCTTCTGCGGGTCTCTGGGCACGGACACACTGACCGAAGGGTTCGACCTGCTTTTCACGGATGAGGGTTCCCATTATCACGTGGAGGTCGGCAGCGCTGAAGGCGGCAGGCTCATAAAGGCATCGGCAAGGCTGTTCAGCGCCACGAGCAGGAAAGCTAAAAGACCGAAGCTGGTGTTCAAAAAGCATATCCAGACAGAAGGGCTTGAAGACGCAATGAAAAGAGCGGCCAAGAGCAGCATCTGGGAGAAGACAGCAGAACGCTGCCTTTCCTGCGGCTCATGCACAGCCGCCTGCCCGACATGCTACTGCTTCAGCCTTCCGCATCATGTTGACATAACAAAGATGGACAGAGGAAAGATAACCAGAGAGGCCGATTACTGCATGCTGCTGCGCTTCTCAAGAGTTGCGGGAAACAACGTCTTCAGGGAGCACAGGGCCGACAGGCTCAAGCAGTTCTTCTACCACAAGCTTGTATACGGAAAGGAGAACGAGGGAAAGATGCACTGCGTGGGCTGCGGAAGGTGCATAACGGAGTGCATGGCCCACATAGATATCACGGAGGAGGCCGCAAAGGTGATGAGGAAATATGGTAAGAGATAACAGGCACACATACAGGCCAAGGCCGGCGAAGGTCATAAAAATCATAGACGAAGCGCCTGGCATAAAGACATTCAGGCTGAGATTCGAGATGCAAAAGGACAGGAAAAGATTCAGCTTCCTTCCCGGCCAGTTCGGGCTGTTCTCGCTGATGGGAATAGGCGAGGCGACATTCTCCATGTGCTCGCCGCCTAGGCAGAAGGACATAGAGATAAGCGTCCGCAACGTCGGCGACGTCACGAATGCCATGTTCAGCATGCAGAAAGGGGATGTAATAGGTGTCAGGGGGCCGTACGGAAAGGGCTTCCCTGTCGGCGACATAAAGGGAAAGGATATAGTAATAGTTGCCGGAGGCATAGGGTTCCCGCCGCTTGCATCTGCTGTGGAATACATAATCCAGAGAAGGAAGAACTACGGGAAGGTGTATGTATATTACGGCGTGCACGCACCCGAAGACATAGTCTACAGGTACAAGAAAGAGAGGTGGCTTAAGAGCGGCATAAAGATATTCACGACTGTTGAAAAGAAAACCGGCGGCTGGAGGGGGCCGGTTGGGCTTGTGACCGACGGGCTCAAAAAACTGAAGCTCGCGGATGTCCAAAACGCAGCGGGGCTTTCGTGCGGACCACCCATCATGCTGAAATTCGTGTCACAGGAGCTCCGGACACTTGGCCTTGAACCCGACAGCATTTTCCTGTCACTTGAAAGGCTCATGCAGTGCGGCATAGGCAAGTGCGGCCACTGCAACATAGGAAACAAGTATGTCTGCAGGGACGGGCCGGTGTTCAGCCTTTCAGAGCTCAGATACATGCAGGAGGACGTATGGTGAAGCCAAAAGTCGCCTTTTTCGGCATGACATCGTGCAAGGGGTGCTACTTCCAGCTGCTGCTTGCCAATGAGAAGCTCCCGGCCATTTTTGAGCGGCTCGACATAACGGATTTCTGGATGCTCAATGAAAAGCCCAGCGGAGAGGACTACGACATAGCCATAATAGACGGGGCGGTGTCAAACCATGAGAACGCCGAGCTTGTGCGTGAAGTCCGGAAAAAGGCCAGGTATGTCATAGCATACGGCTCATGCGCCTGCCTTGGCGGCATACCGGCGCTGCGGAACCCCGGAGAGAAGCAGCATAACGCCTACCACAAAATGGTCTACGGAAAGGACATAGCCATAAAGTCCTATCCTCATGCAGAGCCCGTTCATAAGCACATCCACGTGGACTACATGATGTTCGGCTGCCCTGTTAATGAGAATGAAGTCGTCCGCGTCATAACAGACCTGCTGCTCGGCAAGGTGCCTAAGGAGCCTGACTATCCTGTCTGCGTGGAATGCAAGAAAAACGGCACAACCTGCCTGTTCAAGAAGGGCGAGGTCTGCCTCGGGCCGGTAACGCGGGGAGGATGCGGCGCTCCGTGCCCGGCCATCGGAACGCCATGCGACGGATGCAGGGGACCGAGTCCTGACGCCAATATGGACGAGATGAGGGAAATAATGAAGAGTCACGGAATGAAGAAAAGGGAAACAGAACTCATGCTGACAAAGTACACGGGAGGTGATTCATGACAATAAAGAGTTTCGAGCTGAACTGCCTCACCAAAGTCGAAGGCCACGCGAAGCTCGAGATAGAGATGGACGGAAGCAGCATAAAGAAGGCGAAGATAGATGTGTTCGAGCCGTCGAGATACTTCGAGTACATAGTGAAGGGGAAGCCGTATGACATGGTTCCCAGCATATCACAAAGGATATGCGGCATCTGCTCTGTCGTGCACACCATAACATCCATAAAGGCGGTCGAAGCGGCAACAGGCGTGAAGCCTTCAGTGCAGACCGAAGACCTCAGAAGGCTGCTGCTCTGCGCGAGCACAATCCACAGCCACACGGCGCACCTGTTCTTCTTCACCGCCCCGGATTATCTGGGTGTTGAGGACAGCATGGAGATGGCAAGGAAGCACCGGAAGAAGATGCGGCTGGGAATAGACATGCAGAGAACAGCCAGCGGGATAGTTAAGGAAATAGGCGGCAGGGCCATACACCCCGTGAATCCGAGGGTCGGTTACTTCAGCTCGGTGCCTGACAGCTCCGGCATCAGCAGACTTGTCGATGAATTCACGCTGCTCAAAAAAATGTCCGTAAAAGCGGCTGAACTGTTTCTTGGGTTTGATTATCCGGATTTCGAGAACAGGACCGAATATCTTGCCCTTAGGGGAAAGGAGCCGCACGGGCTTTATGAAGGCGACGTGGCCGCTTTCGGCGGGCGCGGCTTCCGCCTGAAAGATTACATGAAGCACCTCAGTGAGGAGGCAAAGTACAGCTCAACTGCAAAGTATGCCAGATACGACGGGAAACCGTACATGACAGGCGCCATTGCCAGAATGAACATAAGCTCTGGCGGGGTGAGCAGGGACGCCAAAAGGCTGCTGAAAAGGCACAAAGTGAGGGTTCCGTCGTACTCGCCCTTCCTGAACAACGCCATGCAGGCTGTCGAGTCAGTCCACTTCTGCGACAGGGCGATTGAACTGCTCAATAACTACAGCAGCGGAATGAGGCAGGAAAAGAAGAGCATAAAGCCGCGCGCAGGTGAGGGCATAGCCGCCTGCGAGGCTCCGAGGGGGACGCTCTACCACCACTACAGGTTCAGCGCATCAGGCAAGTGCACATACGCCAACATAATGACACCAACAGCGCAGAATGTGATGAACATGGAATACGACATGCAGAAGCTCGTGCCGGAAATAATCAAAAGGCCCGACAATGAGATAAAGCATATGCTTGAGATGCTCATACGTGCATACGATCCCTGCTTCTCCTGCTCCACGCACTTCCTGCAGATGAAACTCAAGAGATGAAATCTTCTACACCAGGCGCTGCCTTCTCGGGTTCCATGCCGTAGGGTATGCCTATTATACGCACCCTGAGTGGCCAGCCCATCTCCTTCATTATCTGCAGGTGCGTGCCGAGGTCCAGGTCGTGGGCGCTGACGCTCCGGAAATGCCTGAAAGACTCTATGTCCTCAAACAGCGAGACCTTCTCTAAGCCTTTGACGACATCTACTATGGTTACCTCTCCCTCTTCCGGAATGTCATAGATGCTCTCGCATTTCAGCAGCTCCGCTTTTCCCCTGATTTTCTCCCTGAGAATATCCATCACCCTGAATGCCGTGTCATCACCGCTGACGGCGCTCCCGAAGAAGAGGACCTTCCTGACCATAAGAACACTTTATATTAATGGTCAGACTAATATTTGGTTATGTGCCTGGCGCTAATCGGGAAGGTTCTGGAAGTGAACGGCAAAAATGCCGTCGTGGATTACGGCGGGGTTAAAAGGGATGCCAATGCCGAATTCATAAAACCTGAGATAGGCGACCGGGTGATGGTTTTCAATGATTTCATAATCGAGAAGGTGGAGTAATGGATTTCAGGGTGCTGCCTATAGAGAACAGGGACCTGTTCCTGCGTTATGCCGTGCCGTGCGGCGATGTGCTTGTCAGGAGAGGCGAACTGCAGAAGGAGCTGCTTGACAGTATGAGGAATGCTGTCAAGGAAGGCAGCGATGTCGAATTCAGCATAGAGGACAAATTCAAGGTGGCATCGAGAATGTGCACCATTCTTGCAAAGCAGATGAACAAGGACAGGATAGACGACGAAGTGATACGCCGCTACTTTCTGGTCGAACACGAAAAGGCCATACTCTGGAGGAAGCAGGTGAAGCCTGATATAGACGTAGAGGAGTGCAAAGTCTACGCCGGGCGCATAACGAAGCTTGATGACAGGTTCGCCTTTGTCAAGACCCCGCTGGGTGAGGTCATGCTGAGGACAGACTTCAGGGAAGGCCTGAAGCTGAAAGAGGGCGACTGGGTAAGCAAGCACTACGGATATATAGCAGAAAAGCTCGACAGCTCTCTGGCTGCGAAAATTCCGGGGATGAAAAGGGTATGAAGATTTCTTTCATGAAGGGTATCAGCTTCGGGCTGACGACCGCCATAATAACCACCATCGCTCTCATAGTGGGGCTCAGCGCAAGCACCACCTCGGTCGCTGTGATAGTAAGCGGAGTGCTCATAATAGCCATCGCGGACTCGCTTTCTGATTCTCTTGGCATGCACATATCAGAGGAGGCGTCCGAAAAGACCGAAAAGGAGGTCAGGGAAAGCACTGCCTCGACATTCCTGGCGAAGTTTGCTGTCGGCTCCACGTTTCTGATTCCGATACTGCTCCTTCCCCTTCAGATTGCGGTCATAGCCAGTGTTTGCTGGGGGCTGTTTCTCATAACCATGCTGAGCTACTTCATAGCAAAGAGGGACAAGAAGAACCCGTTATGGACAATAACCGAGCATATTGCGCTTACGTTGTTCATAATATTCCTGACGCACAGCATAGGCAGCTGGATAGCGGCTGTTTTCGGCTAGTTCTGACGAATATGTACAATCGTCATATCCAGCCGGAAACAAAATATTTAAGCTACCTCATGCTGAAATAGGCATATGAAAAATGAATTCGACCTCAGGGTTCAGAACATCGTTGCTTTTACAGCGCTTGGCAAAACAATTCCATTGCAGAGACTGCTGGATACTGTAGAAAATACTGAATGGCATCCTGAAAAATTTCCCGGACTGATTTACAGGATAAAGGAACCGAAGTCAGCTGCGCTGATTTTTCCTCAGGGCAAAATCGTGTGCACAGGCACGAAGTCTCTTGAAGAGCTTGAGACAGCGATGCAAAAGATAGTTGGCAGGATAGGAGAAGCCGGGATAGAGACGCCGGATAAATTTAGCACAAAGGTTGAGAACATAGTGGCGATCTCTAAAATCAGGGCCAGCCTGAATCTGGAGGAAATTGCAATCGCATTGGAAAACTCCGAGTTTGAACCTGAATCGTTCCCGGGCCTTGTTTACAGGGTCAATGACCCGAGAGTCGCCTTTTTGCTGTTCACATCCGGGAGAATAGTCTGTGCCGGTGCACGGAACGTGGAATCAATCCAGAAGGCATTGCATGTATTCAAGGGACACTTGGAAGGAATCGGCATAGATGTGGTGCCGGAAAAGTGAGACTTGTTTGATTTGGTCTATTGATAAAATTTACATATCAATAGAACAGACATCGCCCACAGCACACGGCGGGTTTATCTGGAAATGAATGAAAAGAACGAACAGGTATAACGTCAGTAGGGTTGAAACAACAGTGGCGATTATAAGGAACCAGTTGAAATTCCTTTCGCTGCTGAACCACCTGCCGAGACGCACCATCCTGTGTTCGGTGAGCCAGGCGCTGAATGCCATGCGCATTCTGTTGTCGAATGAGACTGCACATTTCTTTCCTCTTATCTTGTCGGTGAAGCATCGCCATCCTTCCCTGACGTAACGCCTGTACTTCGGGAAGAATATGCTGGCTATCAGGAAATATATGAGAAGGGCCAGGCAGGGTATGCACAACAACACCATGATAATCACTGCTGAATCTCAACTGTAAGTGTAAGTGTATCTATTAACCCGCCATAATAAATATCTACCGATAAGCTGTGATTGCCCGGCCTTATGCCGCCGCACACGTTGCACCTCGGAAGCGCGTACTCGAATTCGAAGAGATTTGTCCCGGGCGTTATGTTAACCTTTCTGTCTATGAGCATTTTCCCGCTTATGCCCTCAGCGCTTATCCCGAGCCCGTCGATAGCGGTGTCCGAATCCACAGAAACATTGAAACGCATGGTCTCAGCTGAATGGTAAAGTTTCTTTTCAACAGAAACGCCGGAAATTGAGATGTGTGCGCCTTCGGGTATCCTTGCTGTCATTACGGAAGGTGTATTCTGTTCGGTAAGATGCTCACTGCTGTTCTCGATGGTCATGTTGGATGTCTGGTTGTCATGCACATTGAGATATGTGTTTGTGCAGCCTGAAACAAGAATCATGATGACAAGAGTCAGCAGTGCAGCTGCCTTCATTTTTTCTTCCCCTGAGCCAGTTCATTGAGCTTGCTAAGCATGCCCTTGAGATCCAGCCCGTATGTCTTGGCTATGTCCTCGAGCGTCAGCTGGTTCATTTCGTACTGCGCCATCGGGCAGTGCAGGCACGGAGCATGAAACCCTTCAAGAATATCTTCGCCGCCTTTTATCTTTAGCGCTTCCCCGAGCGTGGTCTTTCCTGTAATTTTTGCCATGCTAAACATTCTCCTTGATGTTTTTATGCTTTTTCCTGTAATCGTCTATGGCTGCCTGTATGGCTTCTGAGGCCAGATTGGAGCAGTGCATCTTTATCGGCGGCAGTCCGCCGAGCTCCCTGGCGGCGTCGGCCCTTCCTATGTTGTAGGCCTCGTCGAGCGTCTTTCCCTTGACCATCTCCGTTGTTATGGATGTGGTGGCTATGGCCGAGACGCATCCGTATGTCTGGAACTTGATGTCCTTTATGATGTTCTTTCCGTTCCTTTTCTCCACCCTGAGGAATATCTTCATGGCGTCTCCGCAGGTCTTGTTTCCCACAAATCCGACTGCATCAGGGTTCTCAATGACACCCATGTTGCGCGGATGCCTGAAATGCTCCATCACTTTCTCGTTATACTGCATTGCCATATAATCACCCGAAAGGACTCATCTTCCTCAGTGTCTCAACCGATTCCCTGAGCGCCTCAAGTGTGTATTCTATCTGCTCTTTCGTGGTTTCCTTTCCTGTGCTGAACCTTACGGAGCCGTGCGCCTGTTCCGGCCTGAGACCTATCGCTGTCAGCACGTGGCTCGGCTCGAGTGATTTCGATGAGCAGGCGGAGCCGGTGGACGCCGCTATGCCTTTGAGGTCGAGGTGGATTATGAGCGCTTCCCCTTCTATGTGCTCGAAGCCGAAATGCGCGTTGTTTGGCAGGCGCTTCTCCCCTCTGGGGCCGTTCAGCCATGATTTATCTATCTCCAAAGCACCCTCTATCAGCAGGTCCCTCATCTTTTCCATGTTCCGGATATGCTTCTCCTTCATCATGTCAACTGCTTTGGCAAAGCCCACGATTCCTGCAACATTGACCGTTCCGCTTCTGTATCCAAACTCCTGGCCGCCGCCGTGAAGCAGCGGTTCTATTCTCACGCCCTGCCGTATGAAAAGCCCGCCGACGCCTTTCGGTCCGTAAATCTTGTGGGAGTTGACCGTCATGAGGTCTATGCTGTCCTTCCTGAGGTCTATGGGAACCTTGGTGAAACTCTGGCAGGCGTCAGTATGGAACAGAACATCATGCTCATGGGCTATCTTTCCGAGCTCCCTGACGGGCTCGATTGTGCCTATCTCATTGTTGGCATGCATGACAGATGCCAGTATGGTGTCCTTCCTTATGGCTCCTGCGAAGTCGTCCGGGCTGACGAAACCTTCCCTGTCTACGGGAAGATATGTCACATCGAAGCCCCGTTTCTCCAGCCACCGCGAAGCGTTCAGCACGCAGTCGTGCTCTATCTTCGTGGTTATTATGTGCCTTCCCTTCTCCCTGTTGGCGAAAGCTATGCCCTTGAGGGCAAAATTGTTTGATTCTGTTCCGCCGCTCGTGAAAACAAGCCTGTGTTCCTTGCCGTTCACTTTTTTCGTTATCTCTCTCCTTGCCTTGTCCGCTGCGGTTTCCGCCTCCCTGCCCCACGCATGGAGGCTCGCCATGTTTCCGAAATCATCTGTGAAATACGGTTCCATTGCCTTCAGCACCTCGGCGTCAACCCTCGTCGTAGCCGCGTTGTCAAGATATATCCTTTCCATCCTTACACCCCTTTATGCAGTTCTGCCTTACGTGCTCCTCGACTATCTTCAGTATAGGAATCACAGTCCTGTCGTTGAGCGAGTAAATCCTGCGCTTTCCGGCGCGCTTCACGGTGAGCACGCTGCACGTTGTCATTTTCTTCAGGTTATGCGACACAGCGCTCTGCTCCTCTGATACCTTCTTTGCTATTTCGCTCACGCTCAGCGGCCCGTCCCTCAGAGCCATGATTATGTCAAACTTTGACTGGCTTGCGAAATTCATGAAGAAGTTATTATATGAAGCACGTTTCATATGAACTATATTTCATAGCTTATATTTAAAGGTATCGCAGCGGCTCAGAAACTCTTCACAAGTTCGCTGAAAGCTTCCTTTATCTCTTTGAGCTCCTCGACAGGATAGCCGAACCTTCTGGCGTATTTCTCCATCTCCGCCCTGTCCCATTCAGATATCCTTGTGTTGTATTCGTCTGATTCGGCGAAGAAGATGCGGCGTCCCTTCCTGTCTTCTATCATTATGCCGTATTCGAGAAATCCCAGGCGCTCTATAAAATGTCCAGAGCCAGAAGCGTCTATGCTCCGTATGTAAATATAGGAGGGTTCATGGTTTACAGCAAAGCTCATAAACATTCTTTGCCGGAAAATTTATAAGTTCAGACATTGTCAAGGAACTGTATGCCTGATGCAGCATGCTCGGAGGGCTGGTGAGGGGCGCTCGGCTGCTGTCCTGTCAGGGAAACTGTCTGGACGGTGTCGGAGATGCTTCCGGAATTCTTCCTCGATTCTATGTCATCCGCCACTATCCTGCTGAACCTCTCGCTGCAGGCCCTGCAGACGAATGTCTGTTTTATCAGAAGCCTGATGGGGTCTGTCTTCTCGATAACTGTCACGACATCCTCTTCTGAAAGATATGCGCCTCCCTGGCACTTCGGGCAGTTCATATCTTTATATTGTCATAACCCGTTTAAAAATCCTTCACGGTCTCTGGACATATCCCGGGTTTGGCTCGAACAGCGTCCCGTCCCTCTTAAGCAGTTCCACTATCTCCTCAACTTCCACGGCCTCTATGCCTTCTTTTGCCGCAAGGTCTCTGAGTTTGACGAGCGCCACTATATGTTTCTCGTCGCCGCCGGCAATCTTGTCTATCAGATTGAGTATGCGCGTTATCTTGGACCGCTGGCTGAAGCTCGTGCCGCCCTCGCTCTTGTCTATATCTATCTCGCCTGTCTCAGTGTCGTATCCGAGGTCCTTGAGAGACTTCTTCATCAGCCGTATGGCCCTCTGGGCGTCATCCTTTGTTATCTCATTTGACAGGCGGACCTTAGCTGATGCCTCGGCCAGCCTAAGGAGGCCCTCAAACTGCCTGAGCGTGATGGGAACCGGCCCGCCGCCTTCAGCCCTCGAACGCGTCCTGACATAAAAATTCTTGAGCAGCCTGCTCACTTCGGGTGTCATCTGCGGTGTGTAATTCTCTTTTGCATATGACACATACTTCCTCACAAGCTGCGGCTCTATTACAGGCTTTATTGTGTCAGACTCGTGCCTGCTTTTCAGGACATGTTCAACTATTCTCTTGTCATCCTTTGAATTCGGAACGTCCCTTAGTGTGAACTTGAGATCGAACCTTGAAAGCAGCGTCGGCGGTATGTCTATCTGTTCGCTTATGCTTCTCATGGGATCGAACCTCGAGAACTTGGGATTGCCGCCTGCCAAAACCGATGTCTTGGCGGGAAGCGTCGCCACTATGCTTGCCTTGGCTATGGATATGGTCCCTTGCTCAAGGGCCTCGTGCATGGCCACCTGATCCTCCTGGCTCATCTTCTCAAACTCATCTATGGAAAGAAGCCCCTTGTTCGTGAGCACGAGAGCGCCCGCCTCCAGCACCCAGCCGCCCATGAACTGCTCGTCCTTCGTGACAGTGGCTGTAAGACCTGCGCCTGTCACACCCTTACCTGAAACGTAGCGCCCTCTGGGCACAATATCAGGAACCAGCTTGAGCAGCTGCGACTTTCCCGCCGACGGGTCGCCGATTATCAGTATGTGTATGTCGCCCCTGAATTTGGTCCCGTCGGGGAGATTCCTCGGAACGCCTCCGAAAAGCTGCATGATTATCGATTCCTTTATGTCACGAAGACCGTAGAGCGACGGGGCAAGAGAATCTATAAGCATCTCATAGATGTTGGGATTTCTGGCAAGCTCCTTTATTCGTTCCTCTTCTTCAGGGCTTATTTTCAGTCTTTCCCATGTGGTCTCAGTGGGCTCGACGGAATTGGCATCGAGGTAGAAGTCAAGCTTTGTGGAACCCAGCTTGCCTTTGGGAATTTCCTTCAGTATGCCCACTATCTTTAGTCTGTTCCCGGGGTCAGTCATTCTCCTGCCGTCAGGCGATACGAGGTCTTCACTGAGCCAGACGTTTACCTGCGAAGGCTTCTCGCCCTCGGTCAGCTCAAAAGGCTCTTCAATGGTCACCCAGCGGGCGTCAATCATTATCTTTTTCTCTTCCTCGAATGACTTGCTGTCGCAGGCCTTTCCGTCAATCATGTTGCCGCACCTGAACGGCTTTGATATGAACGTGCCCTTGACGGGCGTGACATGGATATGATCACATTCCATGCACTTCCATTTGATGGCTGTTATTTCAGGCCTTATCTCCGAAGCCCGGCGTACCGTGCCTTCGACGCTTATAAGACGGCCGATGTGCTTTGAACGGAGGTCACGAACATTCACGATATGGCTTTCGGGCAGGCTTGTGAAACGAACTGTCACAGGTCCCGGCAGATCTATGCCGTCAACAGCCGCCCTGGATATCTCAAAGAATCTTTCAGGCTCATTCAGAAGCATCTGTGCAAGGTCTCCGAAGCGTTTGTCCAGTTTGTCGTAGGTAACCATCAGGGGCTTTTCATCCTCGGCCGCCTTGTACAAATCCTTCTTGTAGTCAGTGGTAAGAAACAGCCTGAACTTCTCCACGGCTTCCGGGCTTATGTCATCATCATTTTTGTAGTTCATAGGGGTAGAATTTTTAATCTGTAGTTTAAAAAAGGTTTACTGCAAAAAAATCATTTATTTAGGCCAGTGGCAATACCAGTTAATTATGAAAGGTTTCATACTTGCACTTGCTGCCATGTCGCTGTTCAGCCTCTATTCGATATTCGGCAAGATTCTGCTCGAAAGCGTAGATCCCATAATCATACTCATAGTGAACCAGGCCCTTGCAGGCATATTGATAATAGGTGTGATGGACCTCTTTCGGAAAATAAAGCGCCTGACACACGCTTCAAGAAGTGAACTCAGGGTCATCTATATGCTCTCACTCATGTCTTCGGTGGCGGCACCGTTGCTGTTCCTTTACGGGCTGAGCATGACAACGGCGACCAACAGCATACTCATAGGCAAGTCAGAGGCGCTCGCTATGTCCCTTTTTGCAGTGGCCTTTCTCAGGGAAAAAATAACGCCCCAGCAGGTAGCGGGAACCGCGTTCATGATTCTCGGCATTGCCGTGATATCCACAAGGAACTTCACATCAGTTGCCGTGAATCCGGGAGATGCACTCGTCCTGCTTTCCGCCATCGTTTATGCCGGCGGCAATGTACTCTTCAAGAAGTACATGAGTCACATTCCGGCTGAGGTTATAGTGGCGATGAGAAATGTTTTCGGGGCGGCAACGCTTTTCGCCATTTCGCTGCTGATTGTCAATCCCATGGCGGCATTTCACTTTGCCGGCGTCCTTACGCCAACCTTCGTGACGGCGCTCCTCTGCCTCGTGGTCCTTACAACGATAAGCGGGCAGTTCCTGTGGTACAAGGCGCTTGAAATCACGAGCGCCGCGAGGGCTTCCGTGAGCATTCTGTTTTCGCCTGTATTCGGCATATTCTACGCCGTCACTCTGCTCGGCGAGCATCTGTCGGAATCGCAGATACTGGGCGGGATACTCATAGTAGCGGGCATGGTTGTTATAGAGATTCACATAAGGCAGATAAGGTCTCCGATAAAACGCAAATTCCATCTCAAGCTGAAGCATCACAGGCACTGAGGATGTAAAGTTTAAAAGTGAAGAAACCCTAATTTTAGCACAAGGGCCGGTGGTCTAGTGGCTATGACATCGCCTTGACGTGACCCTTTTCCGCTTCGCGCAAAAGCGTCAACGGAAAAACGGGTGATGTTCCGCTTCGCGCAAAAGCGTCAACGGAAAAGAATGAAGGGGGTCTCAAAATGGCGGGAATCGCAGGTTCGAATCCTGCCCGGCCCATTTAAATTCTCTCAACATTTAAATTCTGAACCGGAATAGAACATATAGTGATATCATGCAGCTTCTCAAAAAAGACATCGAAAAGATTCTGAAGAAGGCAGGTCTGGATCCTTCAGCTGCCGAGAAGCCGCCAAAGCCGGAGATGGGTGATTATGCCTTCCCGTGCTTTGAGCTGGCCAGGAAGCAGAAAAAGAATCCGGCCAAGCTGGCGCTGGAAATGTCCGGAAAGATGAAGCCATCGGGTTTCGTGAAGGAGATAAAGGCAATGGGGCCTTACATAAACTTCTACGCTGACTGGCAGAAGCTTGGTTCGAAAGTCGTCAGGGAAGCTATTGAAAAGGATGGGGATTACGGAAGGGGGACAAAGGGCCAGAGGATAATGGTCGAGTTCGCCCACCCGAATACACACAAGGCGCTTCACATAGGCCATGCAAGGAACATGACTCTCGGCGAGGCCCTTTCCAGAACCATGTCATTTGCCGGCTATGATGTCGTGAGGGTCAATTACCAGGGCGACATAGGCCCGCATGTGGCAAGATGCATATGGGGCCTGATGAACCTGGACCTCAAAGAGCCCAGGGAAAACAGGGGAAGATGGCTTGGTGAGGTCTATGCCCTGGCAAGCGAAAAAGCCAAG
Source organism: Candidatus Aenigmatarchaeota archaeon (assembly GCA_021163005.1). Classification (GTDB taxonomy): domain Archaea; phylum Aenigmatarchaeota; class Aenigmatarchaeia; order QMZP01; family JAFGSV01; genus JAFGFG01. The sequence continues at coordinate 14,428 of JAGGXP010000015.1, forward strand.
AACTACAAGGTCGAGCTGGAGATAAAACAAGTCAACAAGGACCTTTACGCAGGGAAGCCCGAGCTGCTCAAAGTATGGAAGAAAACAAGGCAGTGGAGCCTTGAGTATTTTGAAAAAGTATACAGGGACTTCGGCATAAAGTTTGACAAGTACTATTTTGAGAGCGAGGTTGAGGATCCTGCCATAAAGCTTGCCAAGAAGCTGCTCAAGGATGGCATCGCAAAGCTCAGCGACGGTGCCATTGTCATGGATCTCGAAAAATACGGGCTGGGAATTTACGTGCTTCTGACGCAGGATGAGACGCCGCTCTACTCCGTCAAGGACTTTGTGCTCGCGCAGCTTCAGGACAAGGAATATCACCCTGAACGGATAATCCATGTCGTCGGCTCTGAGCAGGAACTCCACTTCAGGCAGGTCATAAAAAGCCTTGAGCTCATGCAGTCACCGATAGCCAAAAAGGAATACCATCTCTCGTACGGGCTGGTGAACCTCGAGTCCGGAAAGATGAAGTCGAGGGAAGGAAAGGTCATACTCTATGAAGACCTGAAGGAGAAGGTCATGGAAAAGGCAAGGGAGATTACCAGGCAGAAAAACCCTGACCTTTCGGAAAGCGAAACTGAAGACATCTCAAGGAAGGTCGGGCTGGGCGCGCTCAAGTACGACATGGTCAAGATATCGCCGGAGAAGACCATAATATTCAACTGGGACAGGGCGCTGAGTTTTGAAGGCAACAATGCCCCGTACCTGCAGTATACGCATGCAAGGTGCTGCTCCATAGAGAGAAAGGCCGGTAATGCCAAATCTGCGCCTGCGGCGCAGCAGAAAACAGGACGACCCGGTTCATTTGACGCATCCCTCCTGACTCATGAAAAGGAACAGCCGCTTGTGAAGCACCTGTCGGAATTCCCTGACACCGTTGAGAGAGCAGGAAGGGAGATGCGGCCTCACTACATAGCCACATACGCATTTGAGCTGTGCGACCTTTTCAACGAATTCTACCAGCATGTGCCTGTGCTGAAGGCCGAAAAGAAGCTCAGGGATGCCAGACTTGCGCTCGTGGACGCGGTGCGCATAACGCTGCACAACGCGCTGGGCCTGCTCGGCATAGAGGCGCCTGAGAAGATGTAGGCTACATGAAGGCATTCTGCAGTTTTCTTGCTGCATAAGCAAGAGTCACGGAAGACAATATCAGAAACGCCATGGAAACCTGGAAATTGGCCTCCTGTATGTCATGAAAGCCGTACCCGTCCGGGTCAGAGTAATAGCCGGTCATTTCTGCATTTCCTGTGAAAAACATCAGCATCGCGAAGCCGATAAGAGCGAGCCGGACGAGCAGCCATTTCATAGTTTAACATGCGGAGAAAGTAATATATTTTTATTGTAGTTCGTGCAAACTAATAACTAATGGAGAGAAAAGCATTGCTTCTTGCGGCATCGCTGGTGTTTGTGATATACGTAAGCGGGTGCATAGCCGGGCTTGAGCAGGTTCCTGAAGAGACGACATCTGTCAGCTGCCAGTCTCCGAAAAAGGTAATCAATGGCGTGTGCTGCTTTGACGACAACAACAACGGCGTGTGCGACATGGAGGATGTCGGCTGCCCGGACACATGCGACGATAATAATTCATGCACGAATGACACATGCTCTGCATCGACGGACTTCAAGTGTGTCCACGAGGACATAGCCCCGTGCTGCGGCAATGGCGTATGCGAAAAGAGTGAGGACCTGGCGAATGAATGCCCCGAGGACTGCACGGTCCTTGACATTTCCGATTTCCAGCTTTCAAATGAAAAGGCCTACATGGACGGCGACAAGTTCCAGTTCATACATACCTATTCATCAGACCCCATGAAATACTTCTACCTCAACATAACAGCCGACAAGGAAGTAATCGAGGACATAAGATATACATTCCAGTGCAACTCAACTCAGTACTCCAATATTGACAGCATAAATTCCGAAGCAATAGAACTGGCGGATGAGCAGGACCAGAAGGTCAACCAGTACGACGACGGGAATTACCTCATAAACAGCAACTTCCAGATGGCTGCTTCAGGTGCATACTCGAGGGAAGTGGAGCAGCTTCTCATAGGGGAAACTGCATATTTCAACTTCAAGATAGAGAAGCAGGACCCACAGAAGAGGGATGACCTCACCTGCCTTGTGAGTTTCTACTTCATAAAGCCGCAGAAGGTCGTGGAGAAGTGGCTGAAGATATCATACATCTGAGCCATGAGTTTCTTATTTAAACGTTAAGTGTTTATATTCTTCTTATCAACCCGGAGATGAGTCGGCCGAACAGCCGCGTCGCAATCTGGGAAGGTGGTAATATGGCATTCAAATTGGTTATATCAGACCCCAAGACAAGGAAGTCGTACCAGAAAGAGGTATCCGGAGAGGGCATTCTCGGCAAGAAAATAGGAGACAAGTTCCCCGGAAATGTCGCTGGGCTTGAAGGCTATGAGCTTCAGATAACCGGCGGCACGGACAAGGACGGATTCCCTATGAGGAAGGACGTGTACGGAGCAGGCAGAAAGAAGATTCTGCTCTCTTCAGGCACGGGATTCAGGGCAAAACTCAAAGGTCAGAGGAAGAGGAAGTCCATCCGCGGAAACACAATTTCAGAGGACATAGCCCAGATAAACAGCAAGATAGTCAAGCAGGGAAAGCTGCCTCTGGAAAAGATTTTTGGCGCGAAGGAAGAGAACAAGGAAGCCGCAGAAGGCGGTGAATCCTCGGAAAAGGAAGAAGGGTCTGAAGATTCAAAGCAAAAGAAAGAGTGAATCATCTGCTGTGAAGCCAGCTGGCGAGGGACTCAAGGGCCTTCCTTCTGTGTGACAGCATGTTTTTTTCATCCATACCCATCTGGGCGAATGTCTTTTTGCTGCCCTGTGGGACAAATACGGGATCCCAGCCGAAGTCATAGCTGCCGCGCGGCCTTCCCGCTATGGTACCATGGATCTCCCCCGTGAAGCTCCTCAGTCCCTGCCTGTCCGCATATGTGGCGACGCAGACAGCCCTTGCGTGCCTGTCTTTTCCGCGAAGGCATCTGGCTATGCCGTTACTGCCGATTGAGGTAATGAAATGCTTTATCAGGCTTCCTGGGTATCCGTTAAATCCTGTTATGTATAGTCCCGTGTCCTCCACGAACAGCGGCTTCCCGAAGCGTTCGAATGCCTGCCTTGCCTTGTGGACGGAAACCTTCGAGACTTCCTTTTCCTGCAGCTCGTCAAGCTCTGCATTGAGCATTTTCAGCCTTATGCCGTAGCGCAGCATTATGGCAGACGCCTCCCTGAACTTGTCCTGATTGCCCGTGACAAAGTAAAGCTCCATGCGTTCACCAGTTTTCCCATATGAATTCGACTGTGTCTCCTATTGAGCTCCTGCGCTCTTTCCGTCCCCATGCATACATCAGTCCCAGGCTTATGACTATGCCTCCCAGATGCCCGAAATTGGCTATTCCCGGTTCGAATCCGAAGACGCCCGAGAAAAACTCGAATATAACAAAGAACACCAGCAGCAGTGATGCCGGCATGGGTATGCCGGGGAATATCCAGACGATGTTCTTGGGGAATCTGTAGGCATAGGCTGCAAGAACGCCGAATACAGCACCGCTTGCCCCCAGCATGGGCACGTCCGAAATACCCGTCAGAATCATGTGGAACAGACTCGACCCTATGCCTGAAATTATGTAAAGAGTAAGGTACCTCTCCACGCCAAGCACCCTCTCCATGATGCCGCCGAACATGAAAAGGGCGAGCATGTTAAGCCCTATATGTGTTATGCCTGCATGCGCGAACATGTATGTGAAGAACTGCCAGTACATGCCGCTGACAGCTTTCGACGGCGTGAGCGCCACGAGCCCCGTGAAACCCGGGACCGCTATCTGCAGAATAAACACCGCAAAATTGGCCACTATGAGGCCGACTGTAACCTTCGCATATCCGTGAACGCTCATTGACATAGTGTCACTTCCATTTTTTGGTAGTCTTATTTAATAAGCTAAATGCAATTTAAAATTGGAGGTGTATTTATGGCAGATTATGCCGATGTTATAAACAGGATCGTCGCCATTATCATAGATAGTGTAATTCTCTGGGTCGTGATGTTCGTCATCTCGCTGCCTCTGGGAATGGGAACCATGATGATGGGCTCAGTCATGAACCCAATGGCTGCAGCGCAGCTTGCCGGAGCAAGTATGATCGTCAGTATCCTTGGCATTCTCATAGGTCTCGGATACTTCGTTTACTTCGAAGGGACTACGGGTCAGACAATAGGCAAGAAAATCGTCAACATCAAGGTGGTCCGCGAGGACGGCAAGCCGATGGATTATATGACTGCCCTGGTAAGGACCGTCCTGAGAGTCATAGACGGCATAGGTTTTTACATAGTAGGACTTATAGTGCTGCTGGCAAGCAAGGACAAGCAGAGAATCGGAGACATGGCAGCCAAGACACTTGTAGTGAAGGATTAGGGCCTTCGCCCTTTTTATTTCATTTTTGCAATTATTTTCATGGCAGTTGATTTTGTGGAAGTCCTTAAATGGGCTGCAGTGATATTTATTGCCGGCTTCATAGGATATTTCGGCAAGTATCTCAGCAAGCTGATTATAGCCAGAGTGCACAAGAATGGGCCTGAAGCCAAAAGTGAGACTTCTGCAAAGAGACCGGAAACCCCGGAAGAAATTAAATACAGGCTCGAGAAGAAGAGGCTGAAGCTGGAAAAGAAGCGCATAAAGGCCGCAAAAAAGGCAGGAAAAGATTAAAACAGGTGGAACAAGAATAATACAGTGTTTTTATGCTGGACAGGATATCAAGCAGGGATGCTGGGAGAATAGGTCTCGCTGCGGCGGCTGTTTCGCTGGCTGCGATATTCATCGCAATCGCCCTTTTCGACGGATTCTCTTACACAGACAACTTCCTCAGCGACCTCGGGCGTCCGGCCCCCTCATCCTACATATTCAACTCCGGCATGCTCGCAGGCGGCATGCTGGGATTCATATTCAGCGTTAAGCTCATAAACATGGACTATTACAAAAGCAGGCTCGGCATGAAATTTTTCGTGCTTTCGAGTGTTTCCCTTGCTCTTGTCGGCATGTTCCCTGTTTACACAGACATGCCTCACACCGGCTCGTCATTCCTCTTTTTCATGTTCTCTGTCTGCGCGCTCATAGCAATAGGATATTCCGAGAGAAAGGAAGGTCTCCACGGCCTGGTTTTCCTTGCGCTGGGCATCCTCTCCCTCACCACTCTGCCGCTTTACGCCGTACCGAGGCCCTACGGCACGAACGCCGTTGTGGAGCTCGTGACAACTCTTTCGGTCATAATATTTGTGCTTATAACATCCGCGCGCCTTATAAGGATTAAGTTTTAGCCTTTTCAGTCCGGTATCTGCATGTCCTGATGCCGCAGATGCCGCATTTTGGATTCCTCGGCAGGCAGACTTTCTGCCCGTAACGGACCATGAGCAGATTTATCTCCTTCCAGTATTTTCTGGGCACGGCTTTTTTCAGGGCCGGTTCGGTCTCCTCGGGCGTCTTCGTCTTCACAAGCCCCAGCCTGTTGGATATCCTGTGCACGTGCGTGTCGACCGGCAGCGCGTCATCATTGAAACCATAGACCTGAACGCAGCCGGAGGTCTTGGGACCGACGCCCTCCAGTGAGAGCATGGCTTCCCTGCTGCGCGGGACTTTTCCGTTGAACTTTTCAACAATGTCTCTCGCTATGCGCTGTATGCGTGCGGCCTTCACCCTGTAGAAGCCTGCGGGCCTGATAAGCCTCTCGACCTCTTCCGCAGGCGCTTCGGCCAGCTTTTCCGGTGTGCCGTACTTGTCAAAAAGCGCCCTGCTGGCCTTCGCCGTATTTTCATCTTTCGTGCGCTGCGAAAGCACAGTGGAAATGAGAACACGGAACGGGTCTTCGTTCCAGACAACAGCCCTCCCTCCGACCTTCCTGCGCATCTCGCTTACTATGAAGTCTATGTCCATGTTGACACTTTCTTTATGAAAAATTACGTCCCCACCTGCACGGTTTCTGCTATCCTCTTGAGAGTGGCTACCGCAGAAAGCGCTGCGAGGTAGGATGTCTTCCTGTTCTTCGGCGAGGGGCTGTTCTCAAGGCGCATGGTCATGGTCCCGAACTTGCCTTCAGCAGTTATCTCGTGCACGTTCTTACTGACGAACGGGTCTGCTATTATCTTTACTTTTGTCTGCTCGGCGCCTATGCCGGCAAGAGAAAGCGTTATGGCGACATTTACGTTTTGCGGGAACCATTCAGCTGCATGCTTCGCGCTGCCATTGAATATGACCTCCGGCTTCCTTATTGCATGTACGGGGATATCCTGCTTTATTACCCATGGAGCGCCCTCGAGCGACCTGGGGTGCTTCCTCGTGGTAAGCGTCACGCTCTTCAGCCCGGCCTGCGCTGCCGCCCTGATGCCGTCGAGTCCTGCAACAGCGCCTGAAGGTATGTATATCCTGTGGCCGCTTTTCTCTGCCTTCTCTTTCAGCTCCCCAAAAAGATTCATGTCCGAAAAAGCGCCCACGCTCATTATGAGAACATCGGCCATCGATGCTGCTTTTATCATCCTCTCCTTCACGCACTGCTGGGATGCTGCCTCTATTATGATATCAGCGCCCTTCATGTCATCCGTCCGTATGACGACTTCTGGTTTATTTTTCAGCTTTGAAGAAAGCGATTCGCATTTCGTGATGTCGTCATCCAGGAGATAGGCGAGCTCGAACCTGCTGTCGCTGTCCATGAACTTCGCGAGAACTGTGCCTATGCTGCCGCAGCCTATGAGACCTGCCTTTATTGCCATAGAATAGAATAAACAGCCGGTGTTTAAATTTCAGATATAGGATCTGATATCAGGTCATTGTAGAGCATGCTGTTTTGGTTTCTCAGTCCCTCTGTGCCTACGATCTTGACTGAATCCGGCTTTCTGAGGGCAAACAGCCCTGTGGCACCTATGTATTCAAATCCCTCGAGCTCATGCTCAAGGAGCGGCAATGAATTTTCATACATACTGCCGTTAAATGGAACATCGAAAACATGCATTCCGCCTTTTGTCTCGAAGAACTGTGACCCGCGTCCCTTTCTCTTTGCCAGTTTTTTGGCAAGCTTCGGGACATGCATGGTATGCTCAATGAATTCCTTTACTATCTTGTCCTTTCCAGGCTCGAATTCAATCCTGAGAGGATAGTTATCATGTCCAAGATAGCTTTTCAGATTGTTTTCGTCTATAAGCGCTATGAAGGGTCCGCGTCCGGTTTTCCGTGTCAGTTCCTTTTCCAGTTTGACCGAGGTTCCGTAGAGCTTGTCAGCGCCGTTTTTCAGCATACCTCCCTTAAGCATGTACCTGTCGAGGTCAACCTGCCCGGCACCTGAAATATAGGCGAAGTCGATGTTTTTTATGTCATCCAGCATATCCTCGTCTATGAGTTCGACATTTTTGAGGCCGAATTCCTTTGCTTTTTTGTATGTATAATCGTCTGAAACAATCACGGTCTTGTTGCGCTGGCTCTCATCATCTGCAAGCGCTTTCATAGAAATCATGCTCGTCCTGCTGTTGCCGAATGCTATGTGACCGATGTCAGTAAATCCTATTTTGTCTATTTCATAAAACGCTTTCCGGGATGCAGCGTAAATGCCTTTGTCTGTCTTGCCTCGTACATACATAAAATCACAAAGCGATATTATGAATCTAACCTTTTTAAAGGCATCGGTATATGTGAAATTATGATTCCCGAAGACCTTCATAAGATGCTGACAAAGCAGCAGTACCGCTTTGCAGGCAGGCATTCTGCTGTCAAGATATGCGAATGGACGAAGAAATCGCTGAGGGGCGAGGGCACCTGCTACAAGCAGAAGTTCTACGGCATTGAAAGCCACCGCTGCCTGCAGATGACGCCGAGCGTTGCCTGGTGCCCCAACAGATGCGTCTACTGCTGGAGGGCTGTCGAAAAGACCCTTGAAACACCGAAAGAAGGTGAGATGATTGATGACCCTGCGGATATCATAGATGCCGCAATAAAGGCGCAGAGAAGCCTGCTGACGGGCTTCAAGGGACTGGACAAAGCAGACAGAAAGAAATGGGAAGAGGCGCAGCACCCCAACCAGGCTGCCATATCGCTTGCAGGAGAGCCCACTGCGTATCCGAGAATCTCTGAGCTTATAGAGGAGTTTCACAGGAGGGGATTCACTACCTTCCTCGTGACCAACGGCCAGTATCCGGAAAGGCTCGAAGGTCTGGCTGAGCCGACCAATCTCTACATATCACTGGACGCGCCTGACAGGGAAACCTACAGGAAGACTGATGTGCCTCTGCTTCCCGACTACTGGGAGCGGCTTAACAGGAGCCTTGAGCTGATGAGCGGCTTCTCCTGCACAAAGGTGCTGCGGCTGACACTCGTCAAGGGCTGGAACATTCACAACCCGGAGGGCTATTCAGAGCTGATAAAAAAGGCAGACCCTGATTTCATAGAGGTCAAGGGCTACATGTGGGTCGGGTTCAGCAGGCAGCGGCTCAAAAAGGAGAACATGCCGTTCCATGACGAGGTGAAGGCATTCGCAGAACAGGTTTCTCGGCTCACAGGATACAGGTACAAAGACGAGCAGAAGGCCAGCAGGGTCGTGCTGCTTTCTAAGGGATGAATTTCTTTCCGCATTTCTGCGGAACTATCTTCATCTTGGCATTGCTGAATGTCTTTTCAAGCTCCCTGCCGCGGAAATATTCGTGGAGGAAAACCGCCAGTGCAGCCACCTCGGAATGCGGCTGGTTCGTGACCCCGATGTTGTAGTCCACGGCGTGATAAACATCCATCGGCACCTTCCCGCCGCCTATGACCACTATGACATTCTTTGCCCTGCGTATTTTGTCTATCTCTTTCTGAAGCGGAAGGCCGTACATCGTCAGGTGGACTGAAATGCCGCTGAATCCCATGAGCACGCGCTTCCAGCTGTTCGCATGCATTATCTCAAACTTCCCGCCCCACTGCTCTCTTATCCTCCTGACGTTTTTCTCCATGATGTCGTCCTTTGTGCCTGTGTAAATCAGCCTTTCAGCGCCCAGAGCCCGCGCCACGAGAGCACAATGTGTGGATATGCGCGGGTCCCTGCCGGGACGGTGTCCGATCCGGAGAACATCAATCATCTAAATCCCCAGAATGAGAATGCCCAGAAACAGGCCGACAAACAGTGAAATGGCAAGCTCATGCGGCCTCCTTCCGCTCTTGAGAAGTGGAATCATCTGGTCCACGAATATGAAAGAGAAAGCTCCTGACGAGAACGCCAGGCCGCTCGCAAGTATGACATCAGCAGAACCGTTGACGGCCAGGAACATCAATGCGGCTGAAAAAAGGCAGACCACTCCTGCAAGCAGCATCATGCCCAGTATGCTTCGCCTGTCTATGCCTGTCTGGCTCATCGGAGACTTTATGGCAACGCCCCTGGGTATGTTCTGCAGGGCAACAGCAGCCGCGATGGCGAAGCCGGCCGAAGCTGAATGTGCAAGTCCGGCACCTATTGCAAGCCCTGCCGCTATGTTGTAAAGCACAACACCTGCCAGCACGAGGGTGCCTGTCTTGAGTATGGAATAGAGCTTGTCCTCGTACTTCTCATAAAGGTATGTATGCGGGAAAAGCGTTCCGGTTATCATAAAAACTATGCCGCCTAGAACAAAACCCATGGCCGTGTAACCGTTGCCGCCGAGCTGGACAGCCGCTGGCATGAGGCCGAGAAAGACAATTGACAGCACGAGTCCTGTAGAACTGGAAAGCGCCCACTGGAGCAGGCGCCTGTCTATCCTTACAATGTCATACAGCAGACCGCCGAGAACGGTGGCGACCCCTGCAGCAAATGAAAGTGCAATGACGGTCAGTGCGTCCATTGTATATATTTGTACTGGTTTATTAAAAGTTATTTTTTGCCCTTTTTTTCAGGTTCTTCCTCTTCAAAACCTTCTGTGAGAAGAATGTTTGTTCCGAACAGCAGCCTCTCGATTGTCTGCGCGACGAACAGCCGCTTGCTGAGCTTTATCGGGTCCGAATTTCCGTGTATTGAACAGTATATCTGAATGCGTATCAGGGCGTCCCTGACCTCGTTTTTTCCCGGCTTTTTCAGCTTCTTGAAACCTTCAGTGAGAGTCTTGAGAAGGTATGGTGTCTCATCCGGTTCCTCTATCATATCGGCCAGAACAGCGGCGAATCTGCCGTCAATCTTATTGGCACTGGCCCACTTCTTAATATTCATGTTCCTGATGCCGGAAATTATGTCCTCTCTCACAAAAATCACGCAACGTAGAGTATCTTATATCGCTGCTATTAAAATGTTGCTGTCGGAACTCATATCTCGTGGAATTTGCCCTCTATCCTGCTGAACTTCAGTATCCTGCCATGCTTTCCGCTGAACCGGAAAAAACCGTCCTTCAGAACCAGCTCTTTTATCCGGTCTTCCTTCATTCCCGGCTGCCTGACAAGGAGCGTTCCCTTCTTTTTCATTATTCTGTGCGCTTCGAAAAGCAGCTCCCTGCGCCTGCCGAAGCTCTTGAGCACACCATAGAGCAGCACTATGTCAACAGAGCCCCTTCTCAGCCCTGTCTCAAGGTCGGAATAAATGATGTCTATGTTTTTGAGCCCGTTTTCCCTTGCGCGGTTCTCGACCATCTCGAGTATGGTCGGATGAAGGTCCACAGCATGCACGACGCCCTTTTCACCGACAACCCTTGCGGCGGCTATCGTGTATATGCCGGAGCCGCAGCCGAAGTCAAGAATGCGCATCCCCTTCCTTAAGCCCATGCCACTGAGCTCTTTTTCAGCGCGCCTCGTCCTGAATCCCCTGTGGGCAAGCCTTCCCCTGAGCTTTACGATGATATGGGGTGTCCTCTTCTCGTCGTCTATGTCCCTCTGCCAGAGCCATGCCATAACAATACCTGTTTCTTTTTTTCGGCCAGTGGTTTAAATTAGGTTTCCTTTTTTAACAGGCTGCGCAAAAATATAATCATGTGGGAGGAAACCGCGCTGATGATACTCAAGCTCGTGATAGCTCTCGGGCTCGGCGCGCTGGTTGGTCTTGAAAGGGAGATACACAAAAAGCCGGCCGGGCTCAGGACTCACATGCTCGTTTCTATGGGCGCCTGCCTTTTCACCATTGTCTCTATAGACCAGTTCGCCATTGATCCGGCAAGGGTCGCATCAGGCATAGTCACCGGCATAGGTTTCCTTGGCGCAGGCACCATAATAGGCTCCAATATGAGGGTGAGGGGGCTCACGACAGCAGCGACGCTGTGGGTCACAGCTGCTGTGGGTCTCTCTGTCGGAGCAGGCCTCTACATACCCGCTATCATGGCTTCTGTGCTCGTTTTCCTTGTCCTGCAGATGTGGAGAATAGAAATGGACATCGGATACTGATTTTTATGAAAGCGCTTTACATGGACGATTCATACCTTAGGGAATTCGAGGCAGTGGTTACAAAGGTCTCTGACGGCAAGTATGTCGTCCTTGACCAGACTGCATTCTATCCGAACTCCGGCGGGCAGCCGTACGACACAGGCTCCATCACGAGGCTGGCGGACGGAGCGGCCTTTCGCGTGGTCTTTGTTGGAAAATTCGGCGGCGACATAAGCCACGAGGTGCAGGCGGAGGGACCGTATGAACTCAAGGAAGGTGACGCGGTCAGGTGCAGCATAGACTGGGAGCGCAGGTACAGACTCATGCGCTCGCATACAGCCGCCCATATAATAAGCAGCGTGATAAACGCGCACACCGGAGCACTGATAACCGGCAACCAGCTAAACATCGACAAGAGCAGGATAGACTTCTCCCTCGAGGACTATGACCCCGGAAAGATGGCTGGGTTCGTGGAGGAAGCCAGCGAAAAGGCTGCTGCAGGAGCGGATGTGCACGTTTCATACATAACAAAGGACGAGGCTGAAAAAACCGAGGGACTTTCAAAGCTTGCCAAGGGCCTGCCTCCGGGTATAGACAGGATACGCATAGTTGACATAGAAGGCATAGACAGGCAGGCAGACGGAGGCACCCACGTGAAGAACACGAAAGAAATCGGGAAGATAGAGTTCCTTAAGTCCGAAAACAAGGGGAAGAGCAACAGAAGGCTCTACTACAGGCTGGCGGAGTAAAGCATTTTAAGTTTTGGTCCAGAATTTAAACATGGCGCATGTTCTTGCAGATGAGCTGAACACAGACGTGACACTCATACATCCCGACAAGACTGTTGAATTTGCAGGCAGGATTCTCAAGGCGGTTGGCATAAGCTGCGTGGTTGTGGTTGAGAAGGACAGCCCTGTGGGCATACTGACCGAAAGGGACATAGTGCAGAAAGTGGTTGCCATGGGCAGGGATCCGTGCAGCACAGCTGTCAGGGATGTCATGACGAAGAACCTCATCACAGTCTCCAAGGACACCACTGTCGAGGAGGCCGTGGAGATTATGGAAAAGAACAACATAAAGAAGCTGCCTGTGGCTGAAAACGGCAGGGTGATAGGGATTGTGACAATGACCGACATGCTCAGAATTCTCAGGAACATATACATGCAGCCGGACGGGAAGTAGTTCAGTTCCTGCTTATGTCCTTTAAAAGCTTCCTGTTGTCGCTGCTGGAAAAGCAGTCATCAAGACTGCCGGTGTATTTTCCGCCTTCGAGCTGTATCTCTTCTATGTAAATGTTTTTAGAGAGCGTCGGGCTTATCTCAGGGTCACGCAGAAGCCTCCGCACTTTCTCAGGATTCTTGCCCCGCAGCTCGGCAAGGGTTGTTATGACAGATTCGGTGAAGTGCCACCTGAATGGGGAATTTAATGTATCTTCCATCATCTTTCTGACTCCGTTCCTGAAGCCGTCGAGGGTCTCCCTGAGAAAGTATTTGACTGCGTAGATATCCTCTTTCGGAAAGTAGCTGAAGTCTATGTAGCTTTCCGCCGGCCTGCTTCTGCCGTTCATCACTTCATCGGCTATGCTCTTCCTCACAGCGCTCAGGTAGCGCATTCCCGTCTTTCTGAGATAGTCAGGCACATTCCCGAGAACGCCGTAGGCGGGCAGTATGCTTTCGATGTATTCCTTCCTGTCAAAATGAAGACTGTCTCCCATTTATTATTTTTTTGGGGCAAAATTTTTTATTGGCTTCTCCTGAAACGGTCCCTGGATTCCTCTATTATCTTAAGCGCTGACTTCCTGCCTTCCCAGCCGCCTATTATCGTAGCCTTCCCCTCGAGGTCCTTGTAGATGGAGAAGAAGTGCTTTATCTCCCTGAGAAGGTGTGGCGGCACCTGCTTCATGTCGTCTATGTGGTTCCACATCGGGTCTGTCATCGGAACGCACAGAATCTTCTCGTCAGGTCCCTTCTCGTCTGACATCATGAAGACGCCTATGGGCTTTGCCTGTATGACACAGCCCGGGAAAGTCGGCTCCTCAACGAGAATGAGGGCATCGAGAGGGTCGCCGTCCTTTGCGATTGTGTCCATTATGAAGCCGTAATCGCTTGGGTAGTGAACCGATGAGAAAAGCATCCTGTCGAATCGCATGCGCCTGTTTTTGATATCATATTCGTACTTGTTCCTGCTGCCCTTCGGTATCTCCACCATGACGCTGAGAATGTCGCTCTTTTTCATGGTTTATGTTATTCAGCATTCACATATAAATAAGCAGCATACCCACTGCAACCTTTTTATTTCTTTCTGATATTTGTTAATCACATGTGGTAACATGACAGACTATTTCCTCGTTGAAAAATACAGGGGCATGTCTCCTGTTGAGATAAGGGAACACATCACCAATCTTAATGGTTTCCTGAATGATGACCATGTTAGCAGGAAGCTTAGGACAGAGGATATCCATGAAATCAAACAAGAAATAAATTACGCCAGCAGGGTTCTCGCGCAGCTCAGAAAAGCGGATGACGGCCATCCCTGCGATTCATAATGCACCTCACGATGAGATATCCTGCGTATCCTCAAGGCTCAGGAAGCTGAAGAATTAACCATGCCTCGGGCGGGCGTAAAACAAAATGTTTGCTTTTCGCAGTTACTATCACTTAATTATATGCCTTAAACCTTTATAAATATTACTGCCAACATTACTAACATGAGATTGCAGGAAAAATCCGGCCAATTCTTCTTGACAGTTCCCCTTAGTTTCATAAAGGCATTTTCTTGGAAGAAAGGGGATAACATAGAGTTCAAGATCAACAAGCAGGGTAAATTGGAATTGGTAAAAAC
>JAGGXP010000036.1 GCA_021163005.1 Candidatus Aenigmatarchaeota archaeon
CTCCATGCAGTCTGCGGGGTGAGACCGTCCCTGGAATCGTCGCCGAGGGAGGAGGAGACATAGTAAATAGTGCCTGATGTCTGGGGAGGGGGTAATTCGCTTTCTATGGATACAGTGAACTGCTCTATCTGCCAGCCGTCGTGGCAGTCGCCTGCAGAATTGCAGGTGTAGGTGACTATGTAGTTGTTTGACGAAGACTGGCCGGCTGCTGTGAGGCCGAATGATGAAGGGGTTATGGGTATTGTGGCTGTTGCTGAGCCTGTTATGTACTGTGTTGAGATGGGTCCGGAAAGCGTGACCTGCTGCCAGGGCTGGCCTGAGTAGCTTATGAAGGCATAGCGGTAGATGTAGGAGTCTGTTATGGTGAGGGAGATGGATTGCGTGTCTGCTGTGTCTGTGAATGTATATGTGTCCGGCAGGGTGAAGGATTCGGGCTGGGCGAATCCGGGATATTGTGTACTTGATGTCATGCCTGTTATGTGGCCTGCGGATACGATGCTGCCTGCTGATGGGAGCTGTGGTATTGGAGGCGGCGGAGGTGGTTCGCTGGCTGTCTGGTTGGTCTGGATATGTGTATTGGAGAGGCAGCCGGAGGTTAGGAGGATTGTAAGGATGAGGGGTAAGAGAATGTAGTGGTATTGGTAATGGGGCATGTTAGATAGTTGGTTGAGGGGGTTTTTATTTTAGGTGTGGGCATCATCTGGCATACATGTATCAGAAAATCGCGGTATGCCTATCAAATACCCTTTTTAAATTTTCTTCCGGGTTTATAATACACTACGGAAGAGTTCGCGGCTTTTGACGACTTTCTCATTGACACAGGCAGCGTTTCAGTAACCAAGGTCAAGAAGTTCGACCGCATGTGGAGAGCAGAAGAGGCAGGCTCAAGCTATTTAAACTTTTTTATATACTAACTGTTCTTATATATTGAAAATAGGTGAAATCATGAACATCAGGGAGTTTCCTGCAGACAAGCTCATAGAAAGGGCAGCCGAAAGGCTGAAGTCAATCGAACAGTTCAAGCCGCCTGAATGGGCGGCCTTCGTCAAGACAGGCGTGAACAGGGAAAGGGTGCCCCAGCAGGATGACTGGTGGTGGATAAGGACCGCTGCTGTCCTGAGGAAAATAAGTCTCGAAGGACCGCTTGGTGTTGAAAAGCTTAGGAAGGAATACGGCGGCAGGAAGAACATGGGACACAGGCCCGAGAGAAAGAAAAGGGCTTCGGGGTCCGTGCTGAGGAAGATACTCCAGCAGCTCGAGGCGGCAGGCTTCGTTGAGAAGGAAAAGAAAAGCGGCAGGAAGCTCGCACCAAAGGGAGCATCATTTTTAGCTGAGATAACAAAAGAGATAAGGAAAAAGTCAAAATGAGTGAGACGCTGGATGCCGAAAAGCTTCAGCAGCTACAGCAGATAGAGGCCCTTAAGAGGCAGCTGCTGACGAAGATGCTTTCAAAGGAGGCATTTGAAAGGCTTGGCAGGGTGAAAACAGTCAATCCCGAACTGGCCGGACAGCTGGAACTTTACCTGCTTCAGATGTATCAGGCAGGGCAGCTCAAAAGCAAAATAGATGATTCCAAGATGAAGGAGATACTCAGGGCTCTTTCATCAAAAAAGCGGGAAACGCGCATAAAAAGGATGTAATATGTCAAGGAACAAGTCAACTGGTAAGAAGCTCAAGCTTGCGGCGCTGTCGAAGATAAGGCAGTCACCGAGGTGGGCTGACATAAGGAAATTCGGCCTGAAGAGAGCCAGAAGCAGGCGCATCAGGGTGAGCATAAAGAGATGGAGAAGGGACAAGCTTAAGATTTAGGTGTTTCTATGGCCAAAAAGGATGCTCCCGGTGAAGAAAAAATATTCACGATTCCGCTGAGGCTGTCGTGGAAGTCATCCAGCCGCGTTGAAAAGACAAAGAAGTCCGTATTCGCGGTAAAGGGATTCGTAAAGAAGCATACACACACATCTGATGTAAAGATTTCCCAGAAACTGAACGATGTGCTGTGGACTTCCGGCGCCCAGAAGCCGCTGAGCAGGGTAAGCGTCAAGGTTAATGTTCAGGACGGCATTGCGAATGTGAGGCTTCCGGAGGAAACCACGCTCGAAGAGGAAAAGAGAAAGTTCCTCGAGGAGAAGAACAGGAAAAGGCAGGCAGAGAAAACGCCAGAAGCAGAAGCCGGGCAGAATCCTGAACCTGCGAAATCCGAGCCGGATGCAAAAGATTCAGCCCAGCAACAAACGGAAGAACCGAAACAGGATGTGTCTGCTACTGAGTCAAAACAAGAAGTCAAGAAAGAAGAGCAGAAGTCTGAACCAAAGACATAGAAAAGCGAACATTTATATATGTTTGTCCATATTATAAACTAGCTATTATCCCTATTGTTACCGTCTCCTCGCGAGACGGTGACGGTAGGTAATAATTTCTTTATTAATATTTCTGCTCCATTTTCAATAATGGTTTCAAACAAAACAATGGTATGCATAGACAATGGATATCTTTCAAAGGTGTTGCATGGTCATGGAATGCAGGGCATATCGAACAAAAAATTGGTAAGTATTATTGCCAAAAAGAGCTTCATAAAGGATTACTTCGTTTTTCTCTATGACTGTATGCCATACCAGAGTAAAAGTCCGACACCAGAGGAAAGAGAAAGATATGCGAAAAAAGATAAATTCTTTTCCAGGATGAGGAAAAACGGGTTTACTGTGAGACTTGGGAGACTACAGAAAATAGGCAACCATTTCACTCAGAAAAAGGTGGATACCCTGTGGACAGCGGATATTGCTAAAATGGCATTCAGAAAGAAGATGGATACAATAATAATCATAACTGGTGACAGTGATTTTGTACCGGGAGTTGAGGTTGCACAGGAATTGGGAATACATACCATTTTATGGTACTCAAACACGTCAAAAACAAGCACGTCATTCGATTTAATCAAAACGTGTGATGAAGTGCATAAAATAACGAAGCAATTGCTGCATGAATGCAGACGAGATTAGCATCTGTAAAGCGTTCCATGAAAAGGCAAAATCAAAAAAGTAACTCAGCCGCCGTCTGCGAGTTTTCGCCTTCTGAGCGTCTCTATTCGTATTTCCACGGAATCGGAAAGGATGTCGAGTCCCCTTTTCTCTGCACGCTCGGAATAATCCTTCAGCATTTCCACTATATCAGAAATCCGGGGTTTTGTATCGTACGTCTTTCTTTGCGGCGGCATTGTTACGTGCCCGGATGCGCACGGCTTCCCGCTGGGATGGCAATATGCCCGCATTGTCACCCTGTACGAATATGCCATAATACAGTAGATTTCTTTAAATCTTCAATTTAAAAAGTTATCAGATGTCTTGGAAAATAAAACAGAAGCCCGAGGACTTCGTTGTGACTGAGGTCATATTCGACAAGACCGAGGAATCGTGGAAGGAGAAATACAGGAAGCTCCACGGCAAGACTGCTGAAACAGAAAAGCGCTACCTCTGGTTCACACTCAAGAAAACCGGAAGGGACTTCTTCGAGGTAATGGCCGCAATTGGTCTCGACCTGAAAATAGGAACGAGAGATCTCGGCTATTCGGGGACAAAGGACAAGAACGCCGTGACCATTCAGACGGTCTCTGTTCCCATAGAAAAGGAGGAGGACGTCAGGAAGCTTGACATAAAAGGGGTAGAGATTTCTGACTTCAGGCACAGGAACAGGCCCATAAGGCTTGGCGAGCACAAAGGCAACAACTTCGAGATTGTGGTCAGGAACATAGAGAAGGATGACATCGAAGCCATAAGCAAAAGGATAGAAGATCTCAAGACAGACGGCATGATTAATTACTTTGGGGAGCAGAGGTTCGGCTCGCTCAGGAAGGTCAACGACGAAATAGGCAGGCTTCTCGTGCACGGGGAGCTGGAACAGGCGGCAAAAAGGATAATAGATGAAGTGGGAGGCTACTACGGAAAGCGCATGTCCGCTTTTCTGAGGAAACATCCGGACCATTACAGAGGAGCCTTGAAGCAGATGCCGCTGCGGCTTCTGAAGCTGTTCATACATGCCTACCAGTCAAAGATATGGAACGAGTGCGCAATCAGGTACAACGGCGAAAATACGGTCATACCGATAATAGGTTACGCCACTGACCTGAGGAACTACCCGAAAGTGAGGGAAATAGCCGAGGCTGTCCTCGATGAGGAAAACACAAACAGGCTTGACTTCAAGAACTACACATTCAAGGAGCTTTCGTCCAGGGGAGCTGAGAGGCCTTATCTGGTCTTTCCGGAGAACCTCGAATACAAATTCGGCAATGATGAGCTTAACAAAGGAAAGAGAAAAATGACACTTAAATTCTATCTTCCGAAGGGAAGCTACGCCACCGAGCTCATCAGGCAGCTTGAACAAGCTTAATAAGGGATTCCAGCGAATTCTAAATATGGCAAAAAAGTCGAAGAGCCGCAAAACACCTGTCAAAACAGCCATCGAAATCATAGACGAAAGTGAGAAAAAGCCGGCTTCTGAGAATGTCTGTCCGGTGTGCGGCGCTCCGGGTGGCAGGGAGAAATGCGACAAGTGCGGCTGGTGCATCGAGGAGCTCGGACCTGACTACAGCATTGCCGACGGCGATCCTGTGACAACGCTGCAGAGGGCTGAAAGGACGTTCAAGAGCGCCAAGGAAGAGCTCATACAGCTCAGGAAGGAGAACAAAGCGCTTATGCTCAACAACCAGAAGTTCGCAGAGCTCGTGGAAAGCATGGAAAAGGAGCTCAAAAGACTGCACACGGAAATGGGAAGGAAGTACATATACAGCTACAACGCCGGCGGCTGGGGAGAGGCAGCTGCAGCAAGACTGAACAACATCAAGCTGGAAGGCAAAAAGACTGTCACAGTCAGCGACATAAACAAGCAGCTTGCCGAGATTATGCGAATTCTCAGGCATTACAAGAAATAATTTAAATAAAAGCAGAGGGAATAATAATTATTGGTGTATTTATGACAGAAGAAGTTGAAAAGCAGACTGTGCCAGCCCAAGAGCAGGTTCCTTCTGAAGAAAAGAAGAAGGTCAGTATTGAACACATAAAGGGTCTTGAAGATGTCGTGGACACCCTTACAGAGGATGTTGTAAAGGCCCTTGACATCAAGGAGCAGAAGAAGCAGCTAACAGACAAAATCAGGAAACTCAAGCAGGAGGAGCTTCAGCTAAAGGAAGTTGTCGCAGACCTTAAGGCAACAAGAGACAAGCTTCAGGCTGAGCTCAACAAAAAGGGTGACGAGATAAGCGTCCTGCAGACAAAAATAGCAAATCTCAAGGAAGACAAGGCTCACATCTCTTCGGAAAAGCTCGCTCTTGAGGAGCAGGTAAAGGCACTTGAGAACGAAAAGCAGCTCATGGCGGTTTCACTTGAAAAGACAAATGACATGCTCATCAAGCTGAGACAGGAAATAGAATCATTTGACGAGGAAATAAAGAAGTAGGCATTGCGCTTTCTTCTTTCCTGTTTTTTTATTTTTAAGCAGAGCTATCAAATTTACAATAGCGATAGATATGAAGAGGCTGTATTCTGTCAGGAACATGCTTTGCGCTGTTTTTCTGCTTGCGCTGGCAGTGAGATTCGTGCCTGTGCTGGTTTCAGGTGTTCCGGTCGGGCTTGACTCATACCTGCATATAGACATAGCAAAGAGGATACTTGAGAACGGTTCGCTGCTTTCCCTTGACCCCATGTCTCTTCTGGGGCTTAAGGCGTACAGCTATCCGCCGGGATTTCATGTCCTGCTGGCATTCTTTCTGATGTTCCTTCCCGAGGTTGCCGGCTCTCATTTTGTCGGGGCAATGATTGGCGCGCTTTCATGCATTTTTGTCTTCTTCATATCCGAGGAGATATTCACTGACAGGCGCGTTTCGCTTTTTTCCGCACTGTTCTTCGCCACGAGCCCGATACACATATTCAGGACAGCCATGCCCATACCCGAGGGGTTCGGCGTGCTGCTCTTTACTGCTTCCATGCTTTTTGTGGTCAGATGGCTCAAGGGCGGCAAGTTCAAAAATGCCCTGCCTGCCGCAGCCGTATTTGCTGTGTATGTGTTCTCCCACAGGGGCTGGTCGCTGTTCGTGCTGTCAATGATTCTGATGGCTGCTGTCTATTATTCAGGCAGGTTCAGGAAAAAGCGCTACCTCATAGGTGCAGTAGCGTTGATAGGCGGCGCATACTACGGTGTGACGGTTTATTTTGCAGACCTGCTCTCGCGCATAAACGTCGAGGCCGTCACTGCCATAGGATACATAAAATGGCTTGGTCTTGCCCAGCTCTTCTTCGCCGCCACAGCAGTTGTGATGCTTCATAAAACCAGAGATAAACTGCAAAGGTTCCTGATTGTATGGGCATTCCTGCTGCTCGCTGTCGGCTCTGTGTCCTTCAGGTTCAGGGATCCATACGCTGCCATACCGATTTCCATGCTTGCGGGCTACGGCGTAGTGAAATATCTGCTTCCGATTTTCAGGAAAAGGCAGAAGCTCATTGCCGCACTGGGCATTGTTGTTCTTCTGGCAGTCGGGCAGGCGGTGTTCACATCGCTTTATATCGTCGAATCTCCCGGCTCAGGTGAAATGGAGGCGCTTAACTGGATAAAAAACAATACCCCGAAAGACAGCATCATACTCACATGGAAAGAGGAGGGCTACTACATAATGGGTGTCACGGAAAGGAAGGACATCCTCACATGGAAAAAGATATATCAGGGATTCTTCGAGGAGCCTCCGTCAGTCGACGAGGCGAAAGCCGCCTACAGGGACATGTTCGTGATGTTCCGGTCGGCGAACAGGGAATGGATGCTCAGGCTGATGAACAGTTACTCAGTGGACTACATATACATAGACGCGAGGATGCGCTCGGAACTCGATGCGCTTAAGTACGGCCTCGTGGACTACCTGAGTTATGACACCCATTTCAGGCCGGTGTTCGCGAATGACGAAGCAGAGATATACCAGTTTGTGCCCAGTCCGATGCTGCCTGAAAGATATGCCGGAAAGCTCACAGAATACATGGATTTCGGGAACTACACGCCGTCCTTTGACAGCGCCATGTCCCTTTCGCTGCTTCCGTACCTTGAGGAGCACTGGAACGGCATATCATACCTCGATCACAGGGATTACAGGGCGCATTACCCTGACATAACAGAGATAATAAAGATACTGCTGAAGGCTCATGAAATTACTGGCAGCGACGCCCTGAAGGCAAGGGCTGCATGGCTGATGAAATGGCTGGAATTCGAGCAGCTGGAAGACGGCGGATTCTTTGACCAGAAATACGAAAGTCCGAAAAAGAGCGCTGCCGCAACCTGCGGTGTGGCCAGTGACCTGTACGACATCTATTCGGAACATCCTGAGCTGGAGGGAGCTTCTGCTGAAAATGCGTCCAGCATGCTCTCGTCATATTTCAACGGACAGTGGGTAAGAACCACTGAAAGTTCGCTATATGACGATTACAGGACTGACGCAGTCTGCCTGCCGGCCTTCCGGAAACTCTCGAAATTAGACCAGGCGGCATCCCTCAGGGACATACTGCTCAGAAATCAGAACCCGGACGGTTCGTGGCCTTACGGTGAATTCAGCGACAGAAGCACTGTGAACTCCCAGACACTGATACTTGCGCATCTCATAGAATATTACAGACTTTCAGGCGACGATGCCGTGAGGGAAGCTGTTATAAAAGGGGCACACTGGCTTTCCACGCAGCAGAATGACGACGGAATGTTCTGGAACTATGTGACCCCCGGCACGGGGAAAGTAGTCAGAACGGAGCTGGTCTCCTATCCGAGGGCCGCTGCCATTTACGGCTTTGCCGGGATGGATGCACAGAAGCGGCTCACCCTCGATTATCTGGCCGCACATTACAGCCCGGAAAAGGGCGGCCTTGAGGCGCTCGTGCAGATAATGAGTGATAACATATGAACATATGCATGATATCAGCATACCCGCCGCAAAAGGGAGGGGTGCCCGTCCATGCAGAGAGCCTTGTCTCTGAGCTGTCAAAAAGGCATAAGATATTCCTAGTGACATACGGCAGGCTTGGAAGAAAGTGCCCGAAAAACACCGATATTTACGAGGTTGCTGTTCCGGGCGTCAGGTTCCTGCGGGGCCTCGCTTTCTTCATCGGGGCGTGCATGGCGGTCAAAAAAATAACGTCAGAGAACAGAATAGACATAATACACGCGCAGTTCATGCATCCGCCGGGCTCTGTTGCGGCGCGATTTGCAGGGAAATCCAAAACAAAAATTATTGTGACAGCGCACGGCTCAGACCTCCTGTCATTAGCAGCAGGAAGATTCGGAAGATACATACTGCGCCGCGTAGGGAGAGTATGCAGCAGGCTCGTCTGTGTCTCGGATTATCTTGCCGGAAGCGCCCGATCGCTGGGGATAAAGAGGACCGTAGTGATACCAAACGGCATAAGCACCGGCTCCCTGCCGGGGGAAAGCGCTCAAGCGCTGAGAAAAAAGCTGGGGATACCTCTTGGCAGGCGCGTCATAACATTCGCCGGCATGCTGACAGAGGCCAAGGGCGCCGACATATTCATGATTCTTGCCGAGCAGCTCAGGCACACCATGAAAGATGCGCACTTTTTTGTTATCGGCAGCGGACCGTTAGAGCAGGAGCTCAGGCAATCCGCTGAAAGGCATGGAATGTCCGGATTTGTCACATTCACAGGCGCTGTGGGGCATGAAGACGCGCTCAGGTATATGAAAGCATCAGACCTTGTGGTTGTGCCTTCGAGAATAGAAGGCTTCGGCCTCACGGCACTGGAAGCTGCCAGGATGAAGGTTCCTGTAATAGCACTGCCCAACGGCGCGCTGCCCGAAGTACTGCCTGCGTGTTCGGTAAGCGAGAACCTCCCGCATCTGGCCAAAAAGGCTCTTACTGACAGGAAATTCCGGAGCAGCATCGTGAAGGAAAACTTCAGGACATCGGAAAGATACACGCTAAAGAGGATGTGTGATGAAACGGAAAAGCTTTACAGAAGCCTTTCATGAGGTTATGACAGGCCCGTGGATTTTCGTTGCAGCCGGGCTGGTTTATCTGCTTCTCTCTTTTGCTGCCATTGCAGATCCTGCAGTCCAGACCGGAAACTCCAGAATGTCAGCGGGACCGCTCACCGCGGCTGTGTTCCTCTTCGGTCTTGCGTCTTTCGCTGTCGGAATAAAGACAGCTGATTATGCGCTGCGGCTCTCCTATGCGCCTGTAATAACTGCTGTCATTCTCGCTGCCATAACATCGTATTTTGTGCTGGGCATGAACCCGGCACTTTCAGTTGTCTTTTCGCTTGCTGTGCTGCTCGCTTCATTAATCCTCGTCTTTTCCAAGCTGAAATGGGAATGGGTGTTCTCTGCGGGGGCCGTCTGCATCTGGTCGAGCTATCTCGTCAATGGTCTGCCGATTCTGGACATAAGCATGCACCAGGACCTGTTCAAATCTGTAAATCCCGTGTTCGTGACCGGTTTTTTCCTTATGACATATGCGCTTGCGAGGATGCACCCGAAAAGACGGTATCTCTGGATATTCGCACTTGCCTCGCTGGCACTGTCATCTTTCAGGCTCTATCTGGGCATATCGTTCATGACATGGGTCATTCTTGAGATGAGGCAGAGCCGTCCGGGGATGAAGCGCTTTCTCAGTGTCATGTCTGCAGCTGTTGTCATACTCATAGTTTCCGCCGTCATGGGGCAGTATATAATGGCATCCAAGTCGGACTGGAGCCTGGATGCGTTCAGGACAGCTGAGCACCGGATGGCATTCACTATGAGCGTCTTTGACGACATAGTCAGTCTTTCCTTCCCTCTGGGATACGTGCATGGCGAAACAATAAGGCATGAATTCACAGAATATACATGCAGACTTCTTTATGGCTATGACGACAGGATAACATCGACCGCATTTGGCGAGGCCATGCTGAACTTCGGCATTCCCGCCGTGTTTCTTGTTGCATGGTGGTGTGGCGCCCTGCTGGCAAATATAAGAAGAAAGGACTATGCTGTCTTCGCGGTTCTCACGGCAGTGATGCTGGGCACCCTTGACGTAGGCATTAATATCATCATTATAACAGGTTTCATATACATAGGATGGCTGAGGGTCGTGGCAAAATGCAGATGAACGAGCTTTACCGCGGGGGGCTTGTGCT
Organism: Candidatus Aenigmatarchaeota archaeon; assembly: GCA_021163005.1. Classification (GTDB taxonomy): domain Archaea; phylum Aenigmatarchaeota; class Aenigmatarchaeia; order QMZP01; family JAFGSV01; genus JAFGFG01. Next base: position 10,143 of record JAGGXP010000036.1, read on the forward strand.
CCTTCTGGGTTTCATATTCCTTAAGATAGGCGGCGTGCTGTTCAGGCTTATCTCCATGAGCATGCTTCCTGTAGGCGCTTACGGCGAGGTTGCCGTCTTCCTTGTGCTGTTCAACTGGTTTACACTCTTTGCCACATTCAACATAACAATAGGACTTGCCAAATTCGTGTCTTCATCCGGCGGGCAGGCCAAAAGGCACTACACAGCAGCCCTTTTGGGTGCCGTCCTTCTTTCGCTGGCTGTTTCTGCCATACTGTTCGCCATTGCCCCTGTGCTTGCAGACCTGATAAATGTGGGCATCGGCGTGGTGTACTGGGCGATAGCGGCACTGCCGTTTGCAGCTGTGTACAATGTGGGCATATTCTACTTCCGCGGGACATACAGGATGCGGCTGAGTACACTGGCAGATGCAGGCATGATGACTGTCAGGATAGTGCTCCTTTCAGGCCTGCTGATAGCAGGTGTTTACTATGCGCCGTTCCTCTCATTCGTCGCAAGCTTCATTGCAATAGACATCTACATACTGCTGAAAAACAGGAAGGATATGAGCTATGACAGAAGCAGGTCTGCCCAGGACTTCAGAAAGCTGCTCATCTATTCATTTCCCATATTCATAGGCGAATTCCTGAGGTCATTTGCATTCAGCCTTGACAGGATAGTGCTGTCCGGCTTCTACAGCAGCACCCAGGCGGGCTTTTATGATGTGGCTGCCGCCCTGTGCCTTGGCTATGTAGTAATAGCCAGTTCATATTCAAACGCCCTGCTCCCAAAGGCCTCGGCAAGCAGGGAAAGGCGCAAAGAGCTGTTCAGGGCACTGAAGGCGAGTTCAGTCCTTTTTGCGCTTTACAGCGTACTGCTTGCAGTTCTGGGAAAGCCCCTTGTACATGCGATAAACCCCCTTTATGACGGAGTGTTCACTTTCATATACCCCCTTGCAGGCTCATATATGATAACAGGATTCCTGATGCTCATGTTTTTCTTCGCAAACTCGACAGGCAGGCAGAAATACGCTGCTTATGCAGGCGGAGTGTTTGCCTTTTTAAGCCTCGTGTTAAATCTTTATCTGGTGCCGTCAATGCTTTACATGGGTGCTGTTTACGCGCTCGGCGCTTCGGCATTGGCAGCGCTTATGGTAATAGGTGTGCTGTTATGGAGGTCATGAAGGCTGCAGTCCTGCTGGGCATGGCGCTTGCACTCGTGCCGTCTGCAAGTGCATATGTCAAGTACGATGCCATAGTGGTAAGGGCTGACATACCCACTGATTACACAGTGGCATCAATCTATGCAGGCGCACAGAAAATTCCCCTTGTACTTCTCAATCCAAGAAGCATACCCGAGCCCGTGAAGAGCGAACTCACCGGTTTCAGAAGCAGGGGCTACGAGCTGCTGCTCATAGTGGGCGGTGAGGACGCCATCTCATCTTCTGTTGAGAACGAGCTTAAGAATATGGGTTTTCTTGTCAACAGACTCTGGGACTGGAACAGGTACGGAACTGCAGCAAGAGTCGCATTGGAACTGTGGAGGGAATCAGACAGTGTTGTAATTGCAAATGGCGAAGATTACAGCGGCTTCCTTCTGGCGCAGCATGTAGCACTGCAGCAGGGAGCACCCATACTGTTTGTGCAGAATCAGACAATCCCGGACGAAACGCGTGACGCCATACGAAAGCTGGGAGCGAAATCCGCTGTGCTCATAAATACCGGCGATGGAGCAGGGCAGCTGCTGAATTCCATGGGAATTTCTGTGGAGAAGCTGGAAACAAGCCAACTCAAAGAAGAAACGTCCGGAAATGCCATAGAATTCTACATAGCGTTCTCCGTGATAGCCATAGTCCTGATGGCTTCTTTCATAATATTCCGCATGAAAACAGAAAGAAAAGGTTCTGTATTTCTGATGACAGAAGACGAGGAACGGATGATAGAGATACTGAGAAGCAGGGGGAGGACTGAACAGAACCGCCTTGCTGACCTCACAGGCTTCTCTAAGCCGCGCGTCTCAAGAATGCTCAGGGACCTTGAAAAGCGCGGCCTGATAGAAAGAGAAAAACACAAGAAAACTTTTAAGGTAAAACTAAGCCATAAAATAGCTTGATATGTATAAAAATATATTATAAGTTTTCAGGAAATGATGTAACCTGTTTAGAAACGATATTTTCATACCAAAAAGCTTAAAAATCTATTATACAAAACCACGTGAATCGTTTCTACAGTAATATTTATATGGGATTTGCGTTCCCCTATTAATTATGGTGCTCAATGAATTTGCCCCCATAATTTCGGTTTCGGCTCTGATGTCAATTGCAACATATCTTCTGACGCCGAATGTGGCCAGAAAGCTCAAGTCGATGAACATAGTGGGGATAGATGTTCACAAGGCAAAAAGGCCGAAAATCGCCGAAATGGGCGGTCTGGCGCTGCTGCCGGGGATACTGGTGATATTCAGCACGATATACATGCTGACGTTGTCCCCGCTTGTGCTGCTTGTTGCAGCATCGACTGCGCTGTTCGCTGCGTACGGCATAGCCGACGACATGATGAAGCTCGGAAAATATCCGAAGCTTGTGATATCTCTGGCCGTCGGCGCTCTGCTTGTCGCGTTCGCGGGCCCGCCTGCCCTGATAGCAGTTCCGCTTCTCTTGCTCATAGTGGGGATAGGCAATACATTCAACCTGTTCGCAGGGTTCAACGGGCTTGAGATGGGATGCAGCGCCTCGGTGGCATTTTTCTTCTCACTCGTGTCATTCATCTCAGGAAACATTATGGCATTCTACCTTTCAATGGGCATGTTCCTCGTGCTGATGGCATTCCTGCTTCACAACAAATACCCGGCAAAGGTCTTTCCAGGTAACATAGGCACGTTCACAGTAGGTGGTTTCTTCGCGGGTATAGCGCTCTACACGAACATGCTCTACTTCCTCCTGCCGCTGCTTTCCCTTCACATCGCTGACGCATTTATAAAGCTGGCGTCTTCTGGATATTTCAGCTCGAGCGAAAAGGCAAGGACAAGGGTCAATTCGCGCGGCGTTCTGGTGCCCAGAAAGGATTATCTCTCGCTCGTGAGGCTTGTGCTGAAGTATAAGCCCATGACAGAGAGGCAGCTCGTGACCTTCTTCTGGACGCTGTCAATAGCGATAGGCATTGCCACAGTGACCGCTGCAGGTGTGTTGCTTTGAAATACTGGATAGATGTCACCAGCCCCCCTCATGTGCATTTCTTCAGGGCACTCATAAAAAGGCTTGAAAAACAAGGTGACGAGGTTCTCGTGACATCCAGAAGCTTCGGGATAATGAACGGCATACTGGAAAATAATGGAATAAAATACACAAGCATCGGCTCCCACGGCGGAAAGAATCTAGAAGACAAACTCATACACAGCTCGGAGCGGGTCATAGGTCTTGCCAGACTCATTTCAAAGGAAAAGCCTGATATTGCTCTTTCGAAGCATTCCATAGAGAGCGCCCGCGTTGCATTCGGGATGGGCATACCTTCTGTTTCTGTCATAGACCATGAGACTGCGTCAAAGCAGAGCCGCCTGACAGCGCCGCTTGCCAATATAGTGGTCTCCCCGGAAGCCACTGAAAAGGCGAAGCTGGAGGCATACGGCGCCAGGGCTGTGAAGACATTCTACGGGGTGTGCGAGACAGCGCATTTTTCGGATTTCAAGCCCTCAGACGGCGTGCTGAACGAGCTTGGACTCGGAAGGGATGAAAAGATAATCATAACGAGAAGCGAGCCCATGCTTTCGTCACATAACTTCCACAGCTCAGCGCTTCTGGCAGCTGTCAGGGACATGAAAAAAGAGTTCCCGGAAGCAAAGGTAGTGTTTATACCGAGAAGTGACGGGGACAGAAAACTCTTCGCGGGAGAAGGCCTAATTATGCCTGAAAATCCCATAGACACACTGAGCCTTTATTCCTTTGCGAGCCTGATGGTAGGCGCCGGCTCCTGCATGAACAGGGAAGCGTGCATATCAGGATGCCCGACCATTTCGCTGTGCCCTGACAGGCTTCCGGGAGTGGACAAGTTCCTCGTCGAGAAAGGCCTCATGTTCCATTCAACTGAAAAGTCCGAAATAATGGAAAAGGCTTCTGAATTTCTTGAATCAGATGCACAGAGAAGGAAAAACAACAGCATAATCGGTGAATTTGAAGACCCGCACAAGACAGTCCTGGAAGCCGCACTTTCTCTTGTGGAGTGAAGCAGAACTATATACCCATGTCATGTTCTGAAAATAAAAAGAAAAGGTTAGAGGGGAAGTCCCCTCTAAATTTAGCGTGTTTTGGTACTTAAGCGCTGTAGTCCAGAGTGCCCTGCATGACTTTGACTGCAAGGTCCCTTGTTGCCTGCCTGTTGACGCCAGCGACTATCAGAGCCTTGTGGCCTGAACTCCAAGCGTCATCAACAACTTTGATGACACCTTCTGTCGGATATTCAGCTGTGAACTCTGTTGCACAGTCTGGATTGGTCTTTGACATCTCAAGCAGTTCCGCGACAAGTCCGTTTGCGCAAGGTCCGCCAAGAAGGACAAGGTCCCTGTTGAGCGAATCCGTGCTTACTTCGGACTCCATCTTGGAGATGCTGTTCTTTATCTGGACTGCCTGCTCTACTGTTCCTGCAGCTACTTCGCTAGTTGAACCGAATGTTGGGTCAGCGCCGAATGCCACTGAAACCGGAACAGGCTCGTCTGGTATGTACAGCTTGACAACGTCGTCTTCGCTGTTGGTGTAGTCCCTGACAACGTATGTTCCCGCTTTTGTGAGACCGGACTTTATGTCTTCGTCGTCGTATGACTTGAGTGCAACGCCTGCCACTGTTACTTCTGTAATGTCGTTCTCACCACCAGCTGTTACTGTTACAGTGAAGTCGTCATCAGTTACGGTGAAGTCCTGGTCTGAGTCGAACGTACCGTCGGCTTCCTCTGTGACATTGAAGGCATATTTGTTGCTTCCAACGGCCAAGAATGCGCCTGATGTTGTGTTGAGGTATGGCGTAATTGCCGCGCCTCCGTACGTGACCAGCTTTGCTATTGTGCCTGTACCGAGCTGCGTGTTGTTGAGAGCGACTGTTTCTGTGGGACTTCCGGAGAAACCAGTCACCTCGACGTCGAGGTTTCCCACGTTGATTGTGTCACCAACGTCGTTCGCGTCTATGTAGTACTTGGTGCCTGTTGAAATGTCTTCCAGTACGACCTGGTCGTCGGAGTTGAAGTCGACGTATTCAAGGATGTATGAGTACTCTGGTTTGTCTCCGTCGCTGATTACTACGTAGTCGCCGTCGTCGAGCGTCTCGTTGTTCAGGAAGTGAACGACATCCGCGCCGTCAGCGGCGTCAGCTGTGGCAAGAACCTGCGTTCCCGTGCCAACAGAAGCCAAGACCGCACTGTACTCGTTTCCGTCCGGGTTGGTGAAAGTGACCTTAAGGTCTTCACTGTCTGCCTGGAACTTCACGAGATCCTTGGAATCCGAATCCAAAGCAGTCGGCATCCCGCCGAAAGCCACCTTGAAAGCTCCGCCGAACACTGGCTCGGTCCAGCTTTCGCCTGGCTTGAGCAGTATGTCGTCGTCTGTTGCGTATCTAACTTCAAGTGAAGACATCTCGTAGTCTGTCGAGTTCGTGCTCATCAACACCCATGCATCGTCAACATCGTCGCCACCAAGTGTCACCTTGCTTCCGTTCTCAAGAACCGTGCTTGTCGAGCCTATGAAAAGCTGGACAGAACCCGACTCCACCGGGAACTTGAAAGCCCTGATATCCTTGACATGTGCCTCGAAGTCGCCCTGCTTTATGTCGTCGCCTGGTTCGTATGTCTCGCTCTCTCCGTTGACGTCTATTGTTGCATGATCGCCATTTGTATCTATGCCAACGACTGTTACAGTGTAGTCCGTGCCGTCGACATTGATAGTTGTGGATTCTCCTGCTGTTATGTCAGTGGTCTGGCTGGACTCGTACATGGTAAGCTTGAGGGCGTTGTTATCCTCTGCCTCACCGAAGACGAACTTCTTTCCGAGAAGTGTTATCTCCTTGTTCTCCACCTGTTCTGTATCAAGGTCCGGGGTGAATCGTGCCTGGTACTTGAACACATTTTCTCCATCTGCGAATTTCAGATAGAGTCCTGGTTCTTCCCAGTCAGTGTCTCCCTCACCATACTGGACTGACTGACCATAGACGTAAATCCTCTGCTGGACGTCCACTGTGTTTCCGTCCTTCTGTGTGAATGTCTCTGTAGCGAGAAGTGTCGGAAGCTCTTTGCTGGTGAACTTGAATGTTCCGCCAACGCTGCTGAGTGCCTCTCCGAGGTACAGTGTGTCTGATTTTGTCTGTATGAGTGCACCGTTTGTCACTGAAGCTGTTGCCTGAGCACCTGGTATTGCCACAGTCTCTGTAGCCTGACCTGCGAGTGCCACTGCAACGTCCGCTGCTGCCAATGTGTCTTCTGCTGCTGCGTTTCCTCCTATCACTATATATGGCGATGTCATCTGGTTGCCAGACACCGTCACGAAATCTCCAAGAGTTACAGCTCCTGCTCCAAGAGCAAGTGTTGCTCCTGCCGCAAGGGTTGCAAGACCTCCTGCGATTAGTCTTTTGATTTCCATTTTAAATTCCTCCTACTTTAAATTGGCCTGAAGCCGCATAACGGCATCAGGCGATGTATAATACTAAGTCCGTGCCCTATATATAAAGGTTAGCTGAAACAGTTTTTACAACTATTAACTGATATATGAAAACCCGTTAAAAGACTAAATAAAATATTTTAAACACTTAAAATTGTTCCAAAAGTATTTTTAGTTCTTTTTGGCTTTTAAAACTCGATTTAATTGACTTTTATAAAAACGGCACTTTCAGCAATGAGTATTATAATGAAGTCCGACTGTTGCCAGATCCAGGATGTCTATGACACCATCGGTGTAGACATCTGCAGTTGCTATCCAGTTGCTGTCTCCCTGCACGGAGCCGTATGCCCACCCCACGGAAGCCAAGTCGATGATGTTGACCGTACAATCCCCGTTCACATCTCCAGCAAGACGGAAAACTGTCAGTGTTGCACTTGGAGGTGAATCCAGCGGAACCGCGGATACTTGACCATCATCAACTTCGGAAATTTGTACGTTTTCCATTAATAGTGTATCAATCCCTTCTTTCTGTGTCCTGAATGTTATCACTGCTATATTTCCCGTTCCGCTGACGCCATAATCAACTGTTCTTCGTGTGTTGACGAACACAATATGACCTGTTTCGTTGTCTATATTAATGATCGGGAAAGTCGAAGCACCATCATTGCTCAGGAATCCGCCTTCATTCATGGCGACAACCTGCGTTATGTTCTGATTGAATTTCATCTCGAACTGAACGCCATAAATTTCAGCTGTTGTGTTTATATCAATGTCAAATGGTATGTCTTCACCAACCCCTGAAGATATATGTTCCGGGTTTATAGTTATCGAGGCTTCATAGAAATCGGTGACATTCAATGACCATGTCTGGTTTGTTGACATCATACCGTCAGATATGGATGCCGTTATCGTATGCGTTCCGGCTGTTGTGAAACCCGCGAAATAGGAATAATTTTCTCCTTCAATACCAGTGTATACGCCGTCAACATACCACCTTGTTGTTATATCGTGGCCTTCGGGATCTTCAGCCTCGATTGTGAAGTTTACGGTGTTTCCTTCGAATATTGTCATGTTTTCTGTTTTCGGTGCTTTCGATATGATTTGAGGTGGGTTGTCTGGTAGTTCGTAAAATATACGTAAATTTGTTAGTTTGAGGACCCCAGGGTAATCTAAAAAGAATGTAATAGGAACTTGACACATATCGTTCTCGTCAGATACACAATTGTTTAGATACTCCGTGAGTGCACTTTTATTAAAATCAATAGAATTATTTGATTCCAATGTCGAATATGTTATATTTACTGCTCTGACTTCTATCTTTCCCAAACTTTCTGTTACTAATCCGACAGTCAGTGGACTCGAGAAATCCTGCATTTTATCTACATTTAGATAAATATACACAGGGGAGTTGCTTTCATTGAGTTTGCCGTTTATGAAATGATCTATCTCACCGTCATTTCCGATGTCTATCGAGATATTTTCAGTATACGATTTCATATTCAGCGTGAGATTAACATAATCTGTTAATATGTAACTATATTCGCCCTTTTCTGGCGTGTCACGATAGGCGAGTCTAAATCTTATAGTATTGTCCCGAAGATACTCCGGTTTCATTACAGTTGGAATTATCATTGTCTTCCACCCATTTCCACAATAACTTTTTAAAAAATTCCACTCAGAACCATTCCATATACGAACTTCACGAACTTCACCACATCCTGGATTGTTTGAAGTTACATAACCTACCCAGATAAATGTTAAAGTATCTATATTTTCAGAAGATTCGGGTGTATAGAAATAAATGTGATGCTCTCGGCATCGGTCATCTCTATCGATTGTTGAAGGGTTAAAACCGTAAAGTGTTCCGATACCATCATTCAACCATAAAGTTTGGTATTGATTATCTGAATATTCGAAATCAGCTAGATAATATCTATTCCTGTTGCAAGATTCGGGTTCACTGCTATACCCGAAGAATCGTGTGTCTGAGCTCGAATTCTCACCATAGAAGTCTCTTGTTACTGAATAATGATTTATTTTATGGCCAATTATCTCCATTACCGCACTTAACATTTTAAATCTAACATCAACAGGAAATTCGAATGTTATGTTTTTTATACCTGTTTCATTATAAGTTAAAATTACGCTTTTGTTGCCGTTGACATCTTCTAATCTAGAGAATGTGTGTGTCACACTTTCTATGGGTTTTTTGATATCATAGACACCGTCGTTATTAAAATCGACATATATATCTGATATATCAGATAAGTATGACTCGACCTCTATCGATCCATTTGTTATATGCGCGTTTTTTGGCAGATTAACCCATACAGTCCGCTCTTCACCGGAACCATTGAAAATAATTTCCTTTTCCAGACTTCCGTCGCTGAGTGTATTCACAAGTCGTGGATAAGTAGTATATGGTGTTATTCTGAATGGGTGTAAATCAACATAGAGCATGACGTTCTGATAATCTGTAAGTGCTACCATGACTTTGTAATCCTCACCAAGCTTATCTTCAGACAAATCATTGTATGGTTTCCACCAGAAAACGAATGAGTTGTTTCCAGTTTCCAGGTTGACAGTCCTGTTCTCATAATGTATGACATAACCTGACATATTCTGGAAAGCCACAAATATATTCGCGTTGGTTATTCGTTCGACGGGATTGTCATAGTTGACGATAAGGAAATTATCTTCTGAATATGTGTATTCATCATTTGCCTGAAGGCCAAAATGGGGTTCGTCCAACTTATCTTCTGCGTACTCCGAAAGTGTTTCATTCAAAGCAGAAAGCTCATTTTCAACAATGAATGAATGATGTCCCTGAGGGTCATTGTAATATAAAATTATTACAGGTCTGGTAAAATTGGCAGTGTTATTTGTATAAATGAACGTCTCGTTGGGGATAATCAATGTTCTTCCAGCCTCAACCCTTCCCCCACCACCAATGAAGCCATCATAGATGTGTGTGGTGTTGTCTGGTGAATACATTCTGGCTTCGATGCCATAGGCATCGAAATTTCCATAATTGGAAAGCTTAAGCTGTACTGTCGTGTTTCCACTCTCTTTTTCGACAAAGTAACCGGCAACAAGTTTTGGAGACGGGTATGATTTAGGATCATTTATGTCTGTACCCCTTTCCGTTTCAGCTCTGTCCGTGTAATAGTCGTGATCCGTGTCTTTATTATATACCAGCAGAAGACGTGTCTTACCCTTGGATGGCTCTTCTGAGAATGAAGTTTCGTTTGTTGGATTCTGAAGATAGGCAGTCCACCAAGACCACTCTGTTACGGGTTTTCCCAAGAGGGAAACAATGGTATTGTTTCTAGTTTCGAGAGGTACTTCTATGCGTGTTCCATGATTTCTTATCCTTACAGTCCTGTTCAGTCTCTTAAGAACATCCAGATAGTTTTCATCGAACTTTGTATACGTCATGAATTTTTTCGTATTTTTTTCTGTTCCTGTGGCATCATCATCTATCTCGACCAGTACATCTTCTCCCCAGGCGCTCTCATAAAAAAGTTCCTCGTTTCCATAAGAATAGTAAGCGATGAGTATCCTTATCGGCTCTCCTGTATCTATGGCTTTTAGCTCATCGAGTGTGACCGTGAATTCGCCACTAAGCTGGACTCTTTCACCAGGTTCCAAGTTGTTTAGGGATATTCCATTTTCAGTAAGTGCAGGATATGTTATCGGTATCTGACTTTGGCCTATGAAAATATTGAATCTAAGGTCTCGAATTTCTTTCGCTATGTCTGTACCTGTATTTTTGATATAAAGTGTGAATCTTAAAGTTGCGGCCCTGCTCGGATCAACTGTAGTGGCAGTTGCCCACTCATATCCCTGCGCTATGCTGTTAGTGTTTGTTACACTTGTTTCGTGGTACGTTGACCTGCTTACTGTAGTTGAAAAAGAGGACTCCAAACCTGAACCTGCCCTTTTGTATGTTTTGGCTACATGTTTTTTTGTAGTTTCTCCTGTAACTTTTTTGGTGATTGATTCACCTACATAGTCCTTGCCTTCAGTACCGGATTCCACTATGCCTTTTACATTGGCATATATCTTGTGGCCAGCTTCAACACTAACCTTGGCCGTAGGAACGGGACCCACCACACCGACTTCTCCGCCGCCTTTGACCCAAGTCTCATCCCCAACTTCACCTATGACCTTTGTCCCGAAATTATATCCTTTCCATGACTTTTCCTCAGTGGACCTTACATCTTCCCTGTATTCATTTCTTTGATTGATATCTTCCTCTTCATTTCCCATATCTATCCAATTGGATTTTTTGTAAGCCATTGAATTTCCTACTGTCATTGATACCCCATTTGTGTTCGCTACTGAATAAGAAACCTCACTCATGTTTATTTCCCGCGTTTCTGTGTAGATGAGTGCTATGTCCGTTACCTTTACCTGTTCAAAAACATCGACGTCTATTGTAGGATATGCCGCTACAAAAACGTTATCAGCTGGAGGCAATACATAACCAGGCATTGGAATACCGTCTTTGCTAGTGCCGAATATTTCCTGACGATCATCATACATGTCCCCGTCGGTGCTTGGTTTCAATGGATCTGTGCCGAACTGCAACACCTCAGTACCGTCTTTTAAACCATCCTTGTCAGTGTCGTCGTCAGTCGGGATTATGTGATAAATCCACACTTCATCCCCGTCACTCAGGCCGTCAGCATCCGTGTCGGGATTGTCTGGATTGGTGCCCCAGATCGATTCGTCGCTGTCAGACAGGCCATCTCCGTCGCTGTCAGTGAAAGCGAATGCCTGATGGGCATTGTATATCAAAAAAACAGAAAGCAATAAGAGTAGAAAAAGTAAGTGAAAATGTTTAAACATGTAAGAGCTCATGTCAACTATTTCGTAATTATCGTAAAGTTTTTTAAACCTTTACCAAATGTCCTAAAATGATGCTCATTATATAAAAGAGAACTGAAATCACGATGACGGCATACAACAGGGGCTTTTGTGTGGCCCAGCCGAAGGGTATGGGGCCTATGAAGCCGCCGACTGCGAAACCGCCGCCTGAGCCTGTATGCGCCTTCCCGCGTTCGCCGAGCATGCTGCCCACAACCATGACTATCATGCCTATGAACACCAGCACGAAGCCGGCCAGAACGATTCTCGAATCCATGATTTAATGGCGGAATCATTGATATAAAAGCGTTATGGCAATTATAATCCATGAAATACGAACTCCACTGCCATTCCGTGCATTCCCACGGAAAAAAGCTGTACTGGGAGGCGCCCATGAAACCAGAACAGATAATAAAGGCATTGAAACGCAAGGGCTTCACGGGAGCTGCCATAACAGACCACGACTCCGTAAAAGCATGGCCTGAAGCGAAAAGAGCCGCAAAGAAGCACGGCATGGTCTTCATCCCCAGCATGGAAGTCTCCACAGCAGGCGGGCATCTTCTTGCCCATGGAATAAGCGAGAAGATAAGGAGCGGGATGACAGTCGAGGAAACGGTCGACGCTGTTCACGACCAGGGCGGGATAGCAGTGGCGCCGCATCCATTCGACCTAAAGGGCGAAGGTATGGGAATGAATTTCACAAAATGCGACGCAGCCGAGGTTTTCAACTCACTGAACCTTTCGAGGCTGGAGAACCGCATCGCCAGGAACGCCATAGAGAACTCAGGCGTTCCAGCGGTAGTCGGCTCTGACGCCCACTGCTTCGGCATGCTCGGCAGGTCTGTCAATCATATCGACGCGCAGGACATGGACGCCGCCCTGAAGATGATAAAGAAAGGCGCTGTCAGATTCGAAACAAGCTATGTCCCTGTCCCGGTTGTCGTGTCGTGGGCACGGGAGCGCATGAGGCTCTCCTACGACGGCATACTGGAATACATGGAAAAGAATTATTCTCCCCCGAAAAGGCGCTTCGCAAAATTCATGCTTGACCGGTTCGTCAGTTCCCGCTCGCCGCTGTGGGACGGCCTCGGCTATTTCTCAATAGGCGTTTCGGTTCTGTACAGCTACCTGAGAATGGTCACCGGCATATAATCAGCGTATGAGGAACACGAACCTGATGACAAGAATTACCACTACAATCATGCCGAGAAGGCTTATCATGGCAATCTGTGTCCATGAATCACCAAACCCGCCGCTTCCGACGACATTTCCCGCTGTCGGAATGTCCTGATGATACTCTGAAGTTTCATTGCTTTCGTTGTCTGCAGCCGCCTCTTGGACAGGCTCTTCGGTGCTTTCTGTGACCGTGAAGTTGGACACTGCCACGATTTCGAACTGCAGAGATGTGCTTTCGTGCTCTGCGCTCGCTGTCACCGTCACCGGATAGCTGCCGGCCTGCGTCTCGAACTCCGGAGCCGCATAGATGTAGAACTCTGTTTTCTCACCGGGTGCAAGTTCCGCTTCGTGCTCTGACAGGTGCGTCCATGAGGGGCCGTCCAGTGAAATCCTGTATGATTCGCTGAATTTCCCCCTGTTGAAGAGAACGAGAGCGTATGTCTCTGATTCCCCTACTTTCACTGCTTTTACATTTACTGCGTCATCGCTGTAAAGGTAAAGATCATAGCATGTTTTCTGCGGAAGCACCTCGACTATGAATGAGGAAGATGCGGGCTCGTTTGCATCGACACTGACGTCCAGCGGGTATTCGCCCGCCTCCTTGTCGCAGGGCACCTCTATTGTCAGCGAGGCGTTGCCTGTTTCTCCGCTTCCGATTAGCATGGAACTGCTCTGCCCGCCGTAGTTTATGGTGTATTCGTCCTCCATGAGTCCCGTGTTCTTTATGACCAGCATGAATTCAGCGGAACGGCACGGGCAGACCTGTGCACTCTCCGGGCTCACTGTAAGCTCTGTGCCGTAGCACTTACTCACTTTCAGGGGAATCGTAAATCTGTTCCTCATGTAGGATATCTCTGACTGCACTTCCACTGTTATATCTTTAGAACCTTCCAGCCCATCCGGAGGAATGACTGCGGCTTCAACAGTTTTTTTCTCACCGTTTGCTATCGAGAACTCGTCCGTGCTGAAGCTTACCCAGTCCTCGCTGGGAAGCAGCCTGACCTTCTCGTCGCTGTCGCCTTCGTTGGTGAATTCAATATCGAATCGGGATTCCTTTCCCTGGCAGGTGTCCTGTTCGGCAACTGACGCCTCGACCCACTTGCACTTGAGTACCTCGACATCAAAGGTCTTTTCAGTGACCTTGCCGGACTCCTCTGAGACTGCCCTGACTGCTATTGTGTACATGCCGGGCTTTGCCCAGCATGACGGCGTGATGAAAGCTGCAGCCTTTTTCATCTCATTTCCGCTGAGATTGGCATATGGAACTATGAAACCTGACCAGAGCTCGTCGTCCGGGAGCACAAGCTCAAGGTTGTAAACCTGGGGCCTTGCGTCAAGATTCGTGACGAGCACGTCGAAGTCCTCTGCCGCGAGAGTGGAACACGGACAGAGCGAGGAAGTGTGCATATTGACATCGATTCCTGCTTCAATAACTGCGGACGCCGGAGCTGCCCATAGAAGCGCAACAAGGAAAACTGCCAAAAGTGCGTATTTCATAAGAAGATTAATTGGCAGTTAATTTTTTAAGTGTATGCAGTCACTTCCAGAACCTCTTTGTCTTTGCATAATTCCTCTCTGCGTCGAGTATGAGCCTGTAAAGGTCCTCTTCATCCTCAGCCATTGCAAGTATTCTCTTTGCTGTGGTCCAGCCGATGCCGCGGCCGGCAAGCGCCCTGAGCGCAGGCAGGCCGTAGTTCATGACCAGCGTGCCTGTGTTCTTTATGTATCTCACCCTGCGCTTTTCCTCAGCGCTGAGCTTTTTGCCTTTTATGTGCTTCATCAGCGCCTTTTCGGTTTCCGTGTCCCAGTGATGCGTTGCGCCTACAGTCCTTGCGCCGCATTTCGGGCAGACGAGCTTTGGGTCTTCGCTGACCCTTGCCGTGAATGCCCACCTGCCGCATTCAGCGCACATGAGGCGCAGCTTGGTGTTGAGAATCCTGTTCCTGAACGCAGCCATTATCTCCTTCACGGGGCGTTCAGGCGCCACTATCTCGTATTTCTTTTCAAGTCCGGCAAGCCCGAACGGTGAGATGCCTGCCTGGGTTGTTATGCCAATCTTTCCGGCATGAACAAGTTCCAGAACCTTCTTTGTGGTCTCTATATCAAGTTTCTCCCTCTTGATTTCGCTGAGCGCTTCCTCGTAGGCAGGTGTCCCCAGATAGGCATCTGCGACCTTGCTCAGGTAGCCCTTCCCGAAGTCCGCATTCCTCTCTATTATTCCGAGCCTGTTGGCAACATGGAGGAACCTCCACCTGAAAAGCTCTGTCTTCGGAACGGATATGTCTATCACACTTTCAAGGGAGCCGGTTTCCATGTATCTGAAGGTCTTTATGACATCCTCCCAGCGCGGTGACTGTATCTTCAGCATTATCCTGTAGGGATCTGTCTGAAGCCCGACTGAGCCAAGCCGGCCGGTGAGCATGACGCTGAGAACCCTGCCTATGGTCTCGTTGACAAGGGAACCGAAGCATGTGTGTATGACTACATGATATCCCTCGTCTGCCCTGCCATACTCAATAAGTATATCCCTGTCTGTCGGAACCTTCCACTTCTTTTTCTGCGCGATGACTGCAGAAACAATGGCCTTTGCAGCGCTGCGGTCTGCAGGGCACGTTTTCATGACGAATTCCACTGCCTTCCGCTTGCCTTCCTGAAGCTTTTCGGTTATGTGCCTCCTCAGAGCTCCGACTGAGCGGGCAACTGCAAAAGGCACAGGCATCAGCTCGCCCTCCCACGCCGGTATGGCTGCTTCTATGCCCCTTTCCGGCTCAACGAGGACGCTGCTTTTCCTGACATCTATTATCTTCCACGCCTGCCCCTTTACGATGAATGATGTGCCCAGGGAGCCGTGCAGCGCTATGAACTCAGCGTCAAGCGTGCCGACAGGCGCTCCTGTCAGAATGTCTATTATCCTGTAGCTCTTCACGTCAGGAATTGTTGAAAGGTTCCTGTAATAATATTCAAAGGAGCCGCGCCTTCTCTTGAGCACCATCTCCTTCTCAAACTTCTTGTCGAGCCATATCAGCCTGAGCCTTTGGAGCAGCCGGCAGACATCGAGAAACTTCTCGTATGTCATGTGCCGGTAGGGATACGCCCTGTGAATGATGCCGTAGGCTTTTTTGGCGGGTATCCTGTATTCCTCCAGCGCCAGACCGACTATCTGGTGTCCGAGAACGTCAAGCGCCATCTCGTATATCTCTGACTCCTCTATCTGCCCGCGGAGAGCCATGCCTGCTATGATTGCAGACTCGAATGCGTCGTCCGGGTCTGTGGAGATTATGACGCCCCTCGATGTCCTGCCGACGGAATGACCTGCCCTGCCTATCCTCTGGAGCAGCTTGGAGACCTGTCTCGGCGACATGTACTGGACGGTTAAATCCACATCTCCTATATCGATGCCCAGCTCAAGGGAGCTCGTGCATACAAGGGCCTTTGTTTCGCCGCTCTTGAGCCTCTTCTCGGCATCTATCCTCACCTCCTTTGACAGTGATGAATGGTGCGTCTCTATGGACATCCCGCCGGCCAGCGCCTTCATCCTTGAAGACAGCACCTCCGCGAACTGGCGGGTGTTCGTAAAAACGAGCGCGGCCTTCACATCCCTGAGAAGCTCCATTATCCGGATTAGCCTTGCAGCGGATTCGGGGGAGAGCGAAACGCTCTTTGCTGTCTTTTCATCAGCATCCGAGACCGTGGGATACTCTACCTTTATGTCCGTTGACCTGACATCCGTGGTGTCCACTATTTCGCAGTTTACGCCTGCAAGGAACCTCGCGACTTCTTCCGGGCTGCCCACTGTCGCCGAGAGCCCGACGAACTGGGGCTCATTGTTGCCTTCTGATTTGACCAGCGCCTTCAGCCTCTCCAGCCCCACAGAAAGCTGTATGCCCCTCTTGTTCCCCACAAGCTCGTGTATCTCGTCGACTACCACGAAGCGCACATTGGAAAGATGCTGCCTCATCCTGCTGCCCGTAAGCATCGCCTGCAGGGTTTCGGGGGTCGAGACAAGCATGTCCGGCGGGTTCTGCGCCTGCATGCTCCTCTCGTAAGTGCTGGTGTCGCCGTGCCTGACGGATGCGTCAAGCTCCAGATGCCTTGCCCACCACGATATGCGCTTCTCGAGGTCCCTGTTCAGGCTCTTGAGAGGCGTTATGTAAAGTATGGATATGGGCTTCGGCCTTTCCTGAAGCCACATGTCAAACACAGGCAGGAGCACGCTCTCTGTCTTTCCTGTGCCTGTGGAAGCTATGATGAGGGTGTTCTTTCCCCTGCGAATGGGAGGGATGCCTTTCTGCTGGACTTCTGTCGGGCTCTCGAATCTCCTGCGCACAAGGGAGCGGAGCTCTTCTGAAAACATGCTGAATGCCATAAGAACACCATATACTTAAACAGGCAAAACAATAATCTATTAGTGGTTTAAATGCTTAATCCGCTTGGTTTCATATTCGGCCACGGAAGGAAGATACGCAAGCTCAGGAAGCGCTGGGACAGGCTGAGGGAGAAGTCACTGAAGAAAGAGCAGGCAGTGAGGGCACAGATACTCCCCAAAGAGGACCAGATAGAGCAGAACATAAGGATTCTCGAGGAAAGGCGCATGAACAGGGGGGAGAGGGCAAGGCTCATGAAGGAAGTGGAAATAGACCTTGCAGAGGTAAAGGCCATTCTTGAATCAAATCCCGAAAAACGTCCGCCTGCCCAGCAGATTGTACAAAAAGAGCAGCAGAAGGTTCAGGATCAGGCGTACTGAATAAAAAGTTTAGCGTTCTTTTTTTTTAAGTGTTTTCAATGTCAAGAGTCAGGGAAATCATAAGCGATGAAACCGCAAAGAAACTGGGATGGACGCAGCAGGATATCATCGATCTGGCTGCCGGCTACAGAGGCAGGAGACACAGCAGGCGAAGGGACAAAAGAAAGGACAGCGGTCATACCGTTTGAGTACATGCTGCTGTGATTCAGACGCTCAGCCTCTTGAAAAGCGGCTCTGGGGTTCCTATAACATGATGCGGCCTGACGCCGAACTCAGCGGCGCTGTCCCATTTCTGCTTGTGCACCGAACCGGGAAGGTTGAGGTATTTCCAGATTTTTTCTGCGCTCTCGGGTATGAAAGGCGACAGCATTATGGCAAGGCTCCTCAGCAGGTTTGCGCCTATGTAAAGGCAGTTGTCATAATCCCTTTTCCACGGCTCCTTCTGCTGGAAGTACTCGTTGCCTTCCTTGGCGAGCTTCATCACATTATCGAGCGCCGCCTGCAGGTTGAAGCTGTCGAGCAGTTTGGCCACAACAGCAGGATAGCGCTTTATGGATTTCTCCATGGCCCTGTCCGCTTCGTCGTATTTGCCCGGTTTTGTGACCTTTGAAGCATTTTTGCTGCTTATGAATGTGAGTATCCTGTTGACGAGATTGCCGAGGTTGTTCAGCAGCTCGTCATTGTTCCTTGTGAACAGGGACTCCAATGAGAAGTCTCCGTCGGAGCCGAACGGTATCTCGCTGACGAGGAAATACCTCATGGGGTCTGCGCCGTATTTAACAGCAAGCTCCACTGGATTTACAACCGTTCCGCCCGACTTGCTCATCTTCTCGCCTTTTATGTTCACGAATCCGTGCACATATACAGTCTTCGGGAGCGGTATGCCAGCTGCCATGAGTATGCTGCCCCATATCACGGTGTGATGCCAGACTATGTCCTTGCCTATTATGTGGACAGCGCTCTTCCAGTATTCCTTCGCCTCATCAGAGGGCCAGCCTATTGTCGAAAGGTAGTTTATGAGAGCGTCCATCCACACGTACTGCACGTGCTTCTCGTCAATTGGAACGGGCACGCCCCAGTCAAAGCTCGTCCTTGAGACAGAAAGATCCTTCAGGGGATCATTCAGCCTGTTCTCAATCTCGTGGCGCTTCGCATCGGGCTGTATGTATTCCTTGTGCTTCCTTATGTGCCCGAGCAGCTTCTCCCTGTATTTGCCCATCTGGAAGAAATAGCTTTCCTCGCTGACTGTTTCAGGCACCGTCCCGTGCACCGGGCACTTGCCGTCCTTGAGGTCCTTCTCGGTGTAGTATGTCTCGCAGTCCACACAGTAAAGCCCCTCGTAGGTGCCCTTGTAAATCTCACCCTTTTCATATATGTCCCTGAAAATCTGCTGGGCGGTCCTGATATGCTTGGGGTCAGTCGTCCTTATGAAGTCATCATAAGAGATGTTAAGGACCTCACAGAGTTCCCTGAAATGCCCGGACATCTCGTCCACGTACTGCTGCGGGTCTTTGTGCTTCTTTTCTGCACAGCGCTGTATCTTCATGCCGTGCTCGTCCGTGCCTGTGGAGAAATGGACGTCAAAGCCTGCCATGCGCTTGTATCGCGCTATGACGTCCGTGCATATCTTCTCATAGGCATGCCCGAGATGGGGCTTTCCGCTCGGGTAGTCTATGGCTGTGGTTATCAGGAATTTCTTCATTAAAATCAGTTAGAACGGATTTCTTTAAAAGTTTGTTTACCTGTGTTTTCCGCTGAGAACAAAACCTGCAGTTTTCATGACATATCCGATGTCTTTCCAGATGTTGTAGCTGTTCCTGTAGAAGTCTGTGTACTCGCCGTCTAGGCTCATTATATCATCAGGATTGTCATAAAGATGTCTCTTGAGCTGGAAAGGTCCTGTTATTCCAGGCAGGCAGATGTATCTTTCTTTGCTGTTTGCAGCTACTTTATCATTAAGATTGTCTGCATAAGGCCTCGGGCCCACGATGCTCATATCACCCTTAAGGACATTCCATAGCTGAGGGAGTTCATCTATCCCGTACTTCCTTATGAAATTACCGACAAGAGTTATCCTTGGATCTTTACGATTCTTGCTGAGCATGGCATGAGTATTATCTCCGAAAATATCATTATACATCTTATCAGCGTCCTTTACCATGGATCTGAACTTGTGAATCCTGAACCGCTTTCCGTTCTTTCCTGTTCTCTCCTGATTAAAGAACAGCGGTCCTCTTGCATTCTTATTGAAAATACCTTCAATTGCGATAACAGCAGCTGTGGCAAGTGTCACGGGAAGGGTTCCTATCAAACCAAGACCCGAAACTGTGATGTCCATTATTCTCTTTGAGGTATAGCCCCTTTCTTCCCTTTCATGTGCTTCGGGTTCAGGCACACTTGCTTCTGGCTCAGGTATAATAGGTTCATAAAGACCACTCTCCAGATTATCCAGATATTGTTGCGACATAGAAGTAATAACAAGGTAAGCTTTTTAAAGACGTCATTCCACGCCCTTTATCTTCAGTATCACTTTCTTCTCGCGGCCGGATATGGCCTCGGTGTCTATGACGCCCCTCTCGGTGAGGTTCTTTATGAGCCTGGATACTTTGGCCTTGCTGAAGTCCGTTTCCCTGACTATGTCCTTCTGGCGCGCCTCGCCGCCGTGCTTCGCCGCCACGTCAACGACCTTCTTCTCGTCCTTGTTCAGCAGCGGCATGAACTTCACCTCGGCCTCCGGCGTGCGCAGGGACCCGCGCTTCATGTAAAGTCCCACCGCCACCATGATGCCGACCACCGATGCAGTGAGTATTATCACTATGAGGTCCCAAACCGGGCTGCCTTCCCCGGCGATCTCGAAAAGCGCTGAAAACGAGAGGTCGTCATCAGTTGTGACATTCTCCTTCTCCCATGTTATTATTATGCGCCTGCCATCTGTTATTACATTGCCGTCCGATGGGAAATAGGACTGGTTAGACACTTTGTCCGAAAGCACGGACTTCTCCGGAAGCCTCACTATGCCGAACACGCGATCTGTCTGGCCGAGAACCGGATAAGCGAGCATGAATTCATATGCACCGTCCCTCCTCCTGACAGCTGACTTGGTGTAAAAATGAAGCCTCACCTTTGTCCGGTTTTCCTCCATGGCATAGAAGCTGCATGTTATCGTGCTCTTCCCGTCTGCATATTCCGTGCTGCATTCTGCAGTGCCTGTATCAGGAGAAGCCGAGACATTGTATACAGGAACATCCATCTCATAAACTATCTGGTTGAGAGGCAGAACAGGCACAAGGATGATGGTATTCCGGACAGCGAGGCTCCTCTCTATTGTGACATCTATGCCGTTGTATTCATACTTTGCAGCTGAAGCAGCAACTGACAGCAGAAGCAGTGCCATGGCAGCTGCAGCAAAAGATGTCTTCATCATATTGATATTACCTTAAAGTTTCTTTAAAAATAAAAATGCGTCGGCCGGGATTTGAATTCCCGGGGCACGTTTGTCAGTGCCCACCCGGGTCACAGGCTTGGAAGGCTTATCCCAATCATCCATGGAGTCATATCTTCCAAGACACCCCGACGACTGTCTGGGTCCTGCCAGACTAGACTACCGACGCATCGTATAGATAATATTACAGGTTCCATTTAAAAGTCAAAATCGCTTTCGCCTGTTTCTTCACTGCCATTTCCTATGCTTTTCTTTATGGACGCTGCTATGCCGTCAAGTGTTTCATCGGCCATCTTCTTTACGCCAAGGACGCCTTCAAGGCTCACAGGCCCCTCGGAAAGGTACCTAGGTATGATGTGGACATGAACGTGCGTGACAACCTGCCCAGCGGCCTTTCCGTTCGACTGCACAATGGAAAGTCCGTCTGCCTTTGTGCCTGCCTGCACGCCGGCTGCGACATACCTGACCCGCTCGTAGAGAGCGCCCACATCCTTTTCACCCATTTCAAGTATTGTGGCAGCGTGCTTCTTGGGTATCACGAGTGTATGCCCGGGGTTTCTTGGGTTTATGTCCAGAAATGCGAAAACATTTGCATCTTCGTAAACCTTCTTAGACGGTATCTCGCCTCTGGCTATCTTGCAGAAAAGACAGCCTCCTTCTCCTTCTGTCATCCAATTACCTCCTTTGTGTATGATGGGCCCGCTGAGATTTGAATTCCTGAAGGTGCTCCATGAAGCATCTTTCTCAGGTCTGAAGCTCCCAAAGCTCCGATGCTAGGCCAAGCTACACCACGGGCCCTCAAGATATAATAATAGCCCATATGTATATTAAAGACTTTAAGGCATCAGCCTAAGAAAAAGCCGGCTCTTTTTAAGCAAAGCTGACAATTAGTGTTCATGAACCAGACGAAAATCTTCATGGGATTCGCAGTGGTTTCGGTGTTCCTGATACTGGGACTGATGACTGCTGTGAACGACCAGAGGCAGTCAATTCACATGAACTCGGAGAAGACCAGGCTGAGCGCGCTATTCGGGGATTCATTCATCCCTGGCGCGTGGGCGGCAGGAGAGGTAACTGACAACACCATATTCGTGAGCGGCAGCGCCACGGCCAGCGCCAGTCCGGACAAGGTGACCGTCCACTTCGCTGTTGAGACTCAGGACGACAGTGCAGTGAAGTCGCAGCAGGACAACGCATACAAGACAGCTGCAGTCAGGTCCGCTCTCACCGGCATAGGCATAAGCGCGGACGACATAGAAACAACAGGATATACGCTCAGCCAGGTGAAGGACTACGACTACCAGACCAGAAAATACACATACAACGGCTTCAAAACAGTCCACTCGATGAAAGTAGAGCTTTCAGACACAGGCAGGGCAGGGGAAGTCATAGATGCTGTTGTTTCCGCAGGAGTCAACAACATAAACAGCGTGACTTTCGGCCTTTCCGAAGCAAAGATGGAAGAACTCAGGCTGAAGGCCCTCAAGGAAGCTGCTGAAACAACGCGAAAGAAAGCTGACTCAATTGCAGAGGGGCTCGGTATTTCAGTGAACAGGGTGATGAGCGCTTCCGAGGGGTACAGCTACTCTCCCGCTGTGAACACATACAGAGGCATGGACATGGTGGCTGAGTCAGCAGGAAGCCCTGCGCCTACCGAGATAACGCCCGGTGACGTGAGCGTGACAGCGACCGTGAGTGCAGTGTTCGAGATTGCCTGATTGGCTTTTATTTCTTTTTCTTTTATTTTCTTAATGGCATTAACAGACTACTATAATGATTTTCTCGCCATAAGCGACATATGCGAGTCGGCAGGCCTCGGCAGTGATGATACCATGATATTCAACTATATACACAGGCGCGCTGCCGAGAGTGGCATGGGAGCCGATTATTTCAGGAACTCGCCGCGGGATGATCAGGCAGAGGACCTATGGCATCTCGGAAAAAATATAGGGCTCGGCGATGAAAATGATTTTCATCTGAAGGTCGGATATGTGAACTCAGGCATGGGGAAAACAAGAGAGGAGAGGTTTGCGGATGTCATGGTTGAACTCTACGGGACTGCAAATGCATCCGGTGCAGTGAAACCCGAACTGCTTCTCAGGCAGGCCATGCTCTACATGGATTCTGAATACAGGGAAAAGATGCTCAGCGCCTACGAGAATGACATACTTCCAGCACTGGAAAGAATAATCAGAGCCCCAGACGAGATTTCCAGACCACTTTCACATTAGCTTATTTTCTGCGGAAAGCGGCTCATTTGAACTCGTGACCTCAGCGTTTCCGTCAGGCCTTTCACATATTTCCGGGCGTGCAGGCGTCGGGAACAAATCCCTTGCTGTCCGCTCTGCGTAAACTGCCATCGGGCTTTCATTTTTCCCTTAAGGCTTTTGTGCACGCGCCAGCTGCCGTAAAAGGCTTAATACCAACGCTGCGCTCTACCGACTGAGCTACTGGGGCGTAATATTATGATATTCGCACTATATGATTATATAAATTACTCATGGAGACTGGGAATGTAAATATTAAAAAGAGTTACACTATATTTATTGCACAGAATGGGCCCGTGGCTTAGCCTGGTTAGAGCACCACATCTCCCATCTCCTAGATTGGATAGGTGAAGCTGATAACGTGGGGGCCGTGAGTTCAATGACCCTTTTCTGTTAGAAACAGGAAAAGCGTCAACGGAAAAGGAACGGACAAATCTCACCGGGCCCATTAATTTTTTTATATTTACACGTAGGAGTCAATACAAATTTAGCGGTTATATGAAAATCGACAAAGATTGGGCTCTGTTTTACGGAATAATGATAGGAGACGGTTGCATTTCTAAATGCAAGAAATGCAGTTTCGTCGTTATATCGTGTTCCCTGTATGACGATAAGCCATTTTTTGAAAAAGTTAAATTACTTGATTTTCCGGTTGGAAAAAAGGGTCAAATAAAGATAAGCAGCCGTTTCGATAGAAATTTATGGAAATATATCATAGCAGGATTATTCTCTACCGATGGTAGTCTAGTTATCAAAAATAACAACAATACAATATACCCCAGAATAGAAATACAGAGTATTTCATTTAGACTGCTTGAACAGACCAAAAATTTCCTAATCGATGCAGGTCTCAAAGGAAATGTTTACAAAATCGAAAGAAAGAACTACAACACAATATACCGTTTAGAATTTCCCGGTATAACTAATCTTCTAAAGTTCAAGAGTCAAATAGGTTTTGTAAATCCTAAGCATATAGATAAACTGAGTCATTACCTGAAGAATAGACATCTAAAATGGCATGAATGGTCGTGGAAATAATGAGTTTTAATCTTAATAGCATCATTTCTATGAAAAGTGGAAGAATCATTTATATTTATAAGCTACTTCAATAATTCACATAAGTAAGCCCCCGTAGTCTAGCCCGGTCAAGGATACCGGCCTCTCGTAACCCTTTTGAACGAGCAAGCGTTCAAAAGCGTTAACGGAAAATACGCTGGCGCGGCCAAGACCTTTGACAGGGTTTTGGATGGCAACCTTTTGGAAGACGGCGGAAGCCTCTAAAAGGCTGCGCGTTAACGGAAAATACGCTGGCGCGGACTGGCTGTCCGCAGGGTTAACGAAAGTCAACGGAAACGCTGACCAAGGTTGTAGAAAGCCGGGGACCCGGGTTCAAAGGCACCCTTTTGGACAGGATATACGTCCAAAAGCGCGCACCGGAAAGTACGCTGGCGCAGATTAACGGTCTGCAAGCCTAAAGCGTTCGCGGAAGCACGCTGACAGCAAAAAAGCGCGCACCGGAAAGTACGCTGGCAGCAAAAAGCGGAAAGGTGCTGGGAATCCCGGCGGGGGCATTTTTTGTTTTTTCACTATGTCTGCTTTATTATGAACTTCAAACTATTTTTTTCTCTTGATACAAGTTTTTTCGTGCTTCTCGCATTCATACTTAGTATCAAACTCTTTTCCACAGTACTCACATTCCCATACAGCATCCTGATTGGTATTATCCCGAATGTCCAGAAGTATATATATGATTTCCAGTAGCATAACTACAAAGAGTATAGTAATGAAAACAGTTGGCCATCCAAAAGTTTGAATCATACGAAGAGTAAATACGGCTAGAATAGTTGTCCATGGATCTTCATCACTACTAGAAAGGATTTGTTGTGCTGCAATGTCTAGGAA
>JAGGXP010000033.1 GCA_021163005.1 Candidatus Aenigmatarchaeota archaeon
CCAGGTCACGCTCTCGGACTTCACCAATGACGCAGGCTTCCAGACAGTCGACACGAATGCCTCTGTGTGCAATTCAGACCAGTACCTCGACGGCGACAACAACTGCGTCACGCTGCCCAACTGCCAGGGCAACACATTCCTTCAGTATTCAACATCCACAGACACGTGGTCCTGCACAACACCGTCAGACACCAACGCATCTGTCTGTGAATCCAATGAGTACCTCGACGGCGACAACCATTGCAGGGCAATACCAAACTGCCAGGGCAGCAGCTTCCTTCAGTTTTCCACAAGCAGCCATACATGGTCATGCACAGCCTCCCCGGCGGGCGGCAACACAACAGAGGAGATGCAGGATGCCGCATGGTCTGTTCTGGGAGGCACCCAGCAGGACATAACGGTGACTTACAACGATGCCGGCAACACAGTCAATTTTGTGGTGGACGAGCACTGGTTAAACGAATCTGGCGACACGATGACCGGTGCTTTATCCATGGGCGGAAACGACATATCGGGAGTTGGGACACTGAGCTTTTCAGATGGAGCAAATTATAGGATATATTCCACTACGAGTGGATTGATGTTTGACGGTGGAGACGGGAATCTTGATTTCTTAATTTATGACAATAACATTTATTCAGATAATTTACTCCTAGGATATTCAGGGGCAGCATCTCTTACTACATATGATTCAAATGAAGACTTAACAATAGACCCAAACGGTATAGGAGATGTTATTTTGGTCCCTGATTCCTCAGACGGTAATATCGGCATCGGGACGACAGCCCCTGGATACAAACTGGAGATTAATTCAGCCGACAATTCCCTTAATGTCTCAAATTTCCTTTTCGTCAACTCGACGGCTGTCGGCATAGGCACATCGGTCCCGCTCGCACCGTTCGTAATCAAGACAACAGGAAACATCCTGCTCGGAACAGGCGGCGGAAGCAACCCCGAAGGATTCGTGGAAATCAAGCCTGGTTCTAATACAGTCAACATAAAAAATTCCGGCGGGGACAGGGGCATAAGCTTCTTGACATCACAGTCAAACAGCAATAACTACATAAGAAGTAGTGCAGGTCATCTTAAGGTATATGCACCAAATGGATACAACATGAGCTTGGGTGAATCCGACACAATTTTCATCAGGGACGACGACAATGTCGGCATAGGCACAGTAAATCCTAGCGAAAAACTCGAAGTCGCCGACGGCTCAGGGCACGGCATCACATTCAAGCCCGACAGCACGGACGCGGTAATCAACACCACTGGCGGCAGCAATCTCACCATAACCAGCAGCGGCGGGAATGTGATAATCAAGCTCGGCACGTAGTAGCCTGACAATCCACATCATCAGCGGCGGGAATGTGATAATCAAGCTGGGCAAGTAAACGCTGCTGTTGAACGTTTCTCCAGATGTTACAATGAAACGTAACATTTATATATTATATGTTACAGAATAATGTAACATGGAGCTTGAGATTCTCAAGGAATGGAATCCATGGTGGGAAAAAAAGGAGCTTATCGAGAGGCTTGAGGGCAGGCCGAGGCCTCTTTATGCCCAGCTCATAAATTCAGTAGGCATAAGGGAAATAACAGTAATAACGGGTGTCAGGAGGTCAGGCAAAAGCACGCTGATGTACCAGATGATAGGAAAGCTCCTTGGCAAGGGTATAACCCCTTCACAGATACTGTTTGTAAACCTCGAAGACAACAAGCTAAGAAACACGAGTCTGGACGAGATTTACGACAGCTACAGGGAAAACCTGAATCCGAAAGACAAAGCTTACATTTTCATTGACGAAGTTCACAGAAAGGCCGGATGGGAGTCATGGATAAGAAAGAAGTACGACCTTGGGACCATGGACAAATTCGTTATTTCAGGCTCCTGCTCCTACCTGCTGAAGAGAGAATACTCGACGCTGCTGACCGGAAGGAACCTGACATTCGAGGTTTTTCCGCTAAGTTTCAGGGAATTCCTGCTCTTCAGCGGCAATGATGTAGAGAGCCTGCCTGTTGGCAGCGGCATGGTCCTTGAAGATACAAGGCTTTCAATAATGAATTCTCTTAACCAGTACATGAAATTCGGCGGTTTCCCGGAAATATTCTTCAAAGAGGATGATTTCAAGATGAAGCTGCTCGAACAGTATTTTGACGACATCCTTTACAAAGACATAATTGACAGGTATAACCTGAACAGCCAGAAAGCGAAGGATCTTGCACTTTTTCTCATAACGAATTTCACAGGCAAGGTATCGCTAAGGGGTATAAGGAATTCCCTCGGGCTTTCATACGACACCACCAAGGATTACCTTTCTTATCTGACGGAAGCCTTTATGCTTTTCACCATGGAGCATTTCTCGTATTCGCTGAAAGAGCAGAAAACAGCTGCCTCGAAAGTTTACTGCATAGACAACGGCATAAGGAATGCGGTTTCTTTCAGGTTCTCGAAAGATACAGGCAAACTTGCCGAGAACGTCGTCTTTGTTGAGCTGAAAAGGAGAGGCAAGGACGCCTACTATTGGACAGATACAGGTGGGGTCGATTTTGTCGTGAAAAATGCTGACAATACGCTCACAGCTATAAACGTCTGCTATTCTGACGAAATAGGCGAAAGGGAAGCGAAACCTCTGCTGGAATTCAAAGAGAGGTTCGAGAAAACAAGGGAACTCCTGATAATCACCAAAAATACGAGGGGCATGAAGGACGGAATAAAATACGTGCCTTTGTGGGAGTGGTTGCTGAAGAGCGGATAGCATTAATTCTGACCCGCATCGCAAAATGCAAAGACAACTAAATGTTAAAATACAAACGTTATTCTTGGTATAAATCGTTCTGTGTAAGAACAGAAATCTTTATAAATCGTTCTGTGTAAGAACAATACATGGAAGCATTTTTTGATGAGTGGAATGCCTACGCAACGAAGAAGGCATTGAAATCCAGGGACATTGCTCTGGACAGGATGGAATCAGATGCCGGCTTAAAAATAGTAGGACTCACGGGAATCCGCAGGTCAGGGAAGTCAAGCCTGCTCATGCTACTGCTGCAGAAACTTATACATGAAAGTAAAAAGGCAGCCTATGTCAATCTGGAGGACAGCAGGATAAAGGATTCCAAAACCATTCTTGATGACATTATAAAATGGTTCGGGGATGACGGGTATCTCTTGCTTGATGAGATAACCGGTGCCCATGACTGGGAAGGCTGGCTGGCACGCAATCATGAACTCTTAAAAGACAGGCTGAAACTGATTGTGAGTTCTTCCCTGAAAAAACTGGCCGTGCCTGTCAAGCCGCTCAGGGGAAGAATGCTAATACAGGAACTTTATCCATTGTCCTTCAGGGAGTTCCTTCAGTTCAGGAGGATAAAGCTGGAACGTACCACTGCAGGCATAGGGAGGATAGAAAGGGCACTCGATGAATACCTTGTCTATGGGGGATTCCCTGAGGTCGTTCTTGCCAATGACAAAACAGACAAGATAAGGCTGCTTGGCTCATATTTCAATGACATAATCGCTTTGGATGTTTCAGAGTTATCAGGAGAAGACACCACGACGGTCTCAACATTCGGAAAATACATAATAGAGGCGACCTATTTCTCAGCTTCAAAATGCCTGAATTTCTTCAAAGCTCTTGGCCATAAGATTGGCAAGCAGACAATACTCAATCTTGAAAAATATTCAGAAGACGGATACCTGTTCTTTTTCGTTCCCATATTCTCCTATACTGCAAAGGACAAACTGCAATATCCGAGGAAGGCCTATCTGGGCGATACCGGGTTCTTGCATGCCATAAGCGGGAGAAAAGACAAGGGAAGGGTCTTTGAGAATGCAGTCTTTCTGGAAATGAAGAGAAGGCTTCAGCCGCAACAGGAAATAAATTACTGGAAGAATAAGGAAGGTGCTGAAGTAGATTTCATTGTCCGGGAGGGACTGAGAACAACAGAAATAATTAACGTTGTCTATGATCTCAGCGACGAGAAGACGAAAAGGAGGGAAATCAAAGGGCTGGTTGCCTGCGCTAAAGAGTGCAACCTGAAAGACAGCCTTTTAATCACGAGAAATATTGAAGGCACGGAAGTCATCGATGGAGTAAAGATAAGTTACATTCCCTTGTGGCGCTGGCTTTTGAACGCGCACTAACCGGCATCAATTCTGTATCATACTCATACGAAACCCTTATCATGCAACAAGGGACGGCAATGTGATAATCAAACTGGGGCAGTAAATGCAGTGAGAACCATCTGCTTTTTTTAAAACTTCATTCCAAAAATCAGTTATCACTAAACAGTTATCTGTTAGCCGTCGCGACTTTAACTATTAGATATGCTTGCAGATAAGCTGTCATCACTCTGCTCTGATGGGGTACAGCCAATGATTCCAGCAAAAAGAAAAGCGATAGGTGGTTACGGACTGCTGAGCATCACAGTGGCATTGGTTTTTGCATTTGCACTGATACTACTTAGTCCGGAGTTCACAGGTCTTTTTACATCTGAAAGTGCCAGTGTCATAGAAAAGACATTCCCCCTGAATTCTAATTTCACTGAGAGCGGCTCGCCGCATGTCATTGCCATCCCGCAGGGCGAAACCATGAAGTCGCTGAAGGTTACAGGCATAATTTACGGAAAGGGAAAAGTCAAGATACTGCTTGTCAGCGGCGGCAAGCAGTGGATTGTCATGGAGAAGGACACAGAAGGCACTGCAAAGCCTTCAGCACCTTTCACAGGCATGGCTACAGGTTTGGAGAATGCAAGCAGCCAGACATACAATCCGGCAGGCAGCGGAGCATCAAATATGTCCGTTCCGGAAACCGAAGCCAATGTGACACTTCTCCAAGAAGAGAATGCCTCACTGCCTGAAGAAAAGACAACAGAATCACAGGCAAATAAAACCGGAAGCAACGCCTCGTTAGAGGAGGAAAGCACGGCCATTCCCGAGGATAATGCAACACATTCTGAAAATGTCACACAGCCGGAATCAAATGAGACAAATGCAACATTGCAGGAAGCAAATGAAACATCTTCTGAAGAAAGTACAATCCAATCTCAGGAAAACGCGACCAATGTAACAGTTCCTGAACAGAACGCAGCAGAAAATGCTGCGACACCTGAAGAAAACACCACGGGTCAGACCATAACAGGGAACATTACTGAAACCAATGAAACCCAGAACATCACCACACCTGAAGAAAATATCACATCCCGGGAAGAGAACGAGACCTTGCCTGAAGAGAATATTACACAGCCACAGGAAAACGCAACCGAACCCAAAGAGAACATCACACTCCCGGAAGAAAATGCCACCATTCCAGTGGAGAACGTGACGGAAAACATCACACAAAGCAACGTAACAGAAAACATTACGAAACCTGAAGTGAATGTTTCCGTCAACGAAACCACCGAGACCCCCACGGCTGTATACAAATTCAAGGATGTCTGCCTTGAAACGTGCATCCTGCCAAATATTAAGAACGCGGAGCTCGTGGCTGTTGTCGAAGGTGACGCTGTGCTCTACGTCAATGGCATAAAATATGAAGCAGCGGCTTCCATCAAAGAGGGAGAGGTAACAGGGAAGGATAAAATAAATAAGGCACTTAGGAAGATTGACCCTGCTGGCCAGAGCTTAACTTCACGTGATATTTCCAGAATAAGAAAGGTTTACATTAAGTCCACGAAGGGCGGCTATGAAATTAACCTTGAAATGGGAAATGCACCATACGCCATGACACTCGACGACAAGATGCTGAATAAACTCAGACCGGGTGTTCTGACATATATGTCCATAAAGCCACAGACACGGGTTTTAGTCAAGACAAAAAGCAATGCGAAGTTCCTGACTGTTGATGGTTGGGAGAACAGCAGCCTTATAGGCAGGTTAAAACCAAAAAAGATTTCCCCAAATCAGTTTAACACCCAATACAACTGGAATGTCCGTAAGTATCACAAGAAGAATGTATTCATGGAAGTGGGCAACGGCACGCTGATTGATGTCGAGCAGGCCGCCGACGGCTATGTTTCTGTCACTGTTGATACCGCCGGTCTTGAGGCCCTTCTGAAGTCAGGGACCGTGCAAGAGGTCCTGCCTGACAGGCAGTTTTTGGCATCCATGTTCGAGAGTGCTTTGATAACCAAAACAGACTATGCCTACGGTTCAGGCTTCTGGGGAACCGGTAAAAGCATATGCGTTGTTGACTCAGGTCTTAACACGACAGCACTTGGGCTCACTGACGGCAGCGACGTGTTCGGCTATAACTTCATAGGTGAAGACGGCAATTACACAGATGAATATGGCCACGGAACCATGGTTACCGCGCCCATAAAATACTTCGCACCAAATGCCACAATATATGCCGCCAAGGTCATGGACAGTAATGGAATTGCATATTCATCAGACATAGTCAACGCCCTTGACTGGTGCGGGCAGAACGGCGTGGATGTGGTGAGCATAAGCCTCTCCGAGGGATGGTACGAGGGATACTGCGACTTCAATCTCGTTGCCCACAAAGTCAATGAGCTTTCATCAGGCGGCATTGTTGTCGTGGCAGCCACGGGAAACAACCTTAAATACGATGCAGTATCAAACCCTGCCTGTGCAAGCGGTGCGATACGCGTCGCCGCAAGCGAGAAGACAGACCGCTTCTGGATGCTTTCCAACTATAACAATGCGACGCTTCTCGTAGCACCCGGAATGGACATAAAAACGGTGGGCAATGACGGCTCTCCTGCCAGCGTGAGCGGCACCAGCATGAGCACGGCAATGGTATCGGCCATAACAGCACTTCTGCTTGAGAACACGTCCCTGACACCCAACGAGACAAGGGACCTGCTTGTCCACACGGGCGACGTGATATCATACTTTGACAACAGAACAAATTCCACAAAAATCTTTTCCAGAGTAAACGCCTGGAACGCACTCACGGGCAACATAACCAACAACCTCACGGAAGGTCCGGTCGGCAACGACAGCTACCAGACGTGGATATTCCAGCCTTCGTCAGAGGGAACTCAATGTACTTATGGTACCGACTGCAGTTTTGACGAGTATTGCGTATGGAGTGGTGGCGGCAGCAATGGAGTTTGCAGGGGTGCTGAATGTGACTATGACAGTGTCAACATGCCGAACAGCGTTTCCGGCTATGCCTGCGTTCCAGGCACACTCTCAAACTATTATGCCACTTACGGCACCTGCTACGACAGCACGCCGACCGCTACGGGCGGTACAAGCGACTGTGATTTTACTTCCGAGTTCAGTATGGACTGCGGTGCCACCTGCAACCTGGGTACAGATGTTTCGTATTATTCCTGCTCCACCACAAGCGGCGACGCCTGTATGTTTAATGCTGGCGGCAACTTTGCACAGGACGGCACCTGTGCTTCCGGAGCCACGTATAACTGCGACACTTCATCTCCAGTGGCAAAGGATGGAAGCACATATTACGCATCCTGTGCAGCAGGCCGCGAATGCGACTCATCTGTCACCGGCGGCGACTATTCAAGAAACGGCTACTGTGCATCAACCAGCTGCTGCACAGCCGACATAGCAGCCGACAACACCATAGGGG
>JAGGXP010000013.1 GCA_021163005.1 Candidatus Aenigmatarchaeota archaeon
ACCTTGTTGTCGTGGCTGCAGGCAACTGGACCGACAGCGTGAAGGCACCTTTCATCACGAACGGCAGCGCAATGCACATAACGAGCGAGGACCAGATAGACGACCTCATAGCCGAAATCAACGACATGAACTACACCAGCATAAAGATAGTCGGCAAGCCGGAGCTTGCGCAGACAATATACGACAGGCTCACCGAGGCAGGCATAGACGCCGACCTCATATCGGCGAGGGACGCTGCAGCGGCATCCGTGGCTGTGATGAAGAAGGAGCTTGCCAGGATAAAGGCGAAGGAAAACGCAGTCAGGGACAAGCTGAGGCAGATGTTCGAGAGAAGGGTCAAGGCAAAGCAGGATGAGGCGGATGCCACGTTCAGGAGAACGGAGGCATTCATCCAGAATTCAGGCCTTTCCGACGAGGTCAAGCAGAGATTCATGAACTGGCTGTCAGAAAAGAAGACTGAGTTCGACAGCAACGTGGAAGACGGCAATTACGTGAAGGCATGGCAGGACTTCAACAACATGAAGATGAAGATTTCCGAGATTGCCTACAAGTACAGGACGCGTCTCGTCACGGCGTACCGCGACCTCAGGGAACAGGAAACACAGCTCAGGACAACAGCCGAAACACTAAGGACTTTGAGAGACAGGATTCCCACGGCTTCACAACGGTGAAGCCGGCCTTTTAATTTTTAATCTTTTTAAGAGTCTTACGAATAGTTATATATGGCAGAATCGGCAAGGGTCAGCACGGGAATAGAGGGGCTTGATACACTCATTGACGGCGGATACCCTGAAAACAGCGTCATCGTTGTTTCGGGGACACCGGGCACGGGAAAGACCATAATGGGACTGCAGTTTCTTTACGACGGGGCCATGAAAGGCGAGATGGGCATATATGTCTCATTCGAGGAGGAGAAAAAGGACATAATCCGCCAGGCGAAGCAGCTCGGCTGGGATTTCGATGACCTTGAGAAGAAGAACCTCATAAGGATATTCTCAATGTGGCCGAGCTCGTTCGACGAGGTTATGGCCAAGATTTTCAAGTGCCTCTACTACAAGCCCAAGAGGCTGGTCGTGGATTCCATAACCTCTATAACGTATTCCATGGGCCAGAACAGGGAGGCCTTCCACAAGATGGTCGAGAAGCTCAAGGACACGAACCTAACGGCCATTCTCACATCAGAAATGCTGTCAGGCGAGAAGGGGTTCACGAGGGACGGCATCTCTGAGTTCGTGTCGGACGGGCTCATCATACTCAGAAGCGTCGAGGCAGCGGGCGAGCACAAAAACCTGCTCAGGGTTGAAAAGATGCGTTCGAGCAGAATAAACAAGGAGTCCCACATCTATGAAGTCACAGACAGGGGCATAGAGCTTACATCACCGCCTGCATAGCATTCTCAGCTCATGTAAACAGAAATTATGACACAACAAGCAATCTATGGGGGGTCAGTGCTTATTGACTTTATCAGCTTCTATGTGCCATTTTTCGGCTTTCTGATGCATTTAAATATATGACATTCTAATAATTAACTGTTTATAACCTATTAACTGTTAATTGTTTAACTTTAAGAGGCAGGAAAATGACAGCCGCAGAGTCTGATCCGAAGAGGGATGATTACAGCGCAAGCTCCATAAAGGTTCTCAAGGGCCTTGAAGGTGTCAGGAAAAGGCCTGCGATGTACATAGGCGACACCGGCAAGAGAGGGCTGCACCACATACTTGAGGAGGTGGTCGACAACGCCATAGACGAGCATCTCGCAGGGCACTGCACGCGCATAAGCATTACGATACACAAAAACAACTCCGTTACTGTGGAGGACAACGGCAGGGGCATACCTGTTGACATCCATCCGGAACTCAAGAAGCCTGCCCTCGAAGTTGTGATGACCACGCTCCACGCAGGCGGCAAATTTGATTCCAAGTCTTACAGGATATCCGGCGGCCTGCATGGTGTGGGTGTTTCTGTCACAAATGCCCTCTCCGAATGGATGAGGGTTGAGGTAAAGAGGGAAGGCAGGGTGCATTCCCAGGAATACAGTAAAGGCAGAGCCACCGGACCCATGAAGACAGGCGGCAGCACAGAAGAAACCGGCACAAAGATAACATTCAGGCCCGACCATGAAATGTTCTCGGAAACAACCTTTGATTACGATCTGCTTTCAAGCAGGTTCGAAGAACTTTCGTTCCTGAATGCCGGGCTGCAGATAGATATGTCTGATGAGAGGACAGGAAAAAAGGACTCTTTCAGGCATGATGGAGGCATAAAGTCTTATGTCAAGGCTCTTAACAAGAGCAGGACGCCCATACACCCGGAGCCGATATACTTTTCAGACAAAAAGCAGGACTACGAGCTTGAGGTCGCGATGCAGTACACTGACGGATACCTTAAGACCATCTATTCCTTTGTGAACGGCATAAACACCATAGAGGGCGGCACCCATGAAGAGGGCTGGAGAACTGCTCTTACAAGGGTGCTCAACAAGTATGCGGGAGAGAAGGAGACGCTCCAGGTGAAGGGCGATGACGTCCGCGAGGGTCTGACAGCCGTGATTTCCCTGAGGCTCACTGACCCGCAGTTCGAGGGGCAGACAAAGACAAAGCTGGGCAACACCGAAGTGAAGAGCATAGCGGCAAAGGTCACCTACGAGAAGCTCAGCGAGTTCCTTGAGGAGAACCCGCAGGTGAGGAGCATCATAATCACAAAGGTGCTCGAGGCAGCCAAGGCCAGGGAAGCTGCAAGGAAGGCCAAGGAGCTTGTCCGGAGGAAGAGCGCCTTCAGCACCGGCTCGCTGCCGGGCAAACTGGCTGACTGCCAGGTGAGGGACCCGGACAAGGCCGAGCTGTTCATCGTGGAGGGCGATTCCGCAGGAGGAAGCTCGAAGCAGGGACGTGACAGGAGGACGCAGGCCATACTGCCGCTGAGGGGCAAGGTGCTGAACACAGAGAAGGCGCGTATAGACAAGATATACGAGAACAACGAGATATCAGCCATGATAACAGCCATAGGCACTGGCATAAACGATGAGTGCGATCCGTCAAAGAGCCGCTACGGAAAGATACTGATAATGGCGGACAGCGATGTCGACGGAAACCATATAGTCACACTGATACTGACGTTTTTCTACAGGTATATGAAGCCCATGATAGAGCAGGGCAAGATATATGTGGCGAATGCCCCGCTTTACAGGGTGAAGTATAGGGGAAAGGTCACTTACATTTTCACAGATAAGGAAAAGGACGAGTTTATCAGCCAGATAGGCACCAGCGGGGTTCTCATCCAGCGCTTCAAGGGTCTCGGTGAGATGAACCCTGAGCAGCTCTGGGAGACAACACTCAACCCGCAGACACGCAGGCTTAAGAAGATAACAATAGAGGACGCAAAGATAGCTGACGATGTGTTCTCCACACTCATGGGAAGCGAGGTTGGGCCAAGGCGTGAGTTTATAATAAAGAATTCAGGGGATGTGAAGAATCTTGACATCTGAGGAAAACAAAACAGACTCAAGGCTCGTAGAGAGACCTATAGAGGACGAGATGCGGGAGAACTACATAGACTATGCCATGTCCGTGATAATAGGCAGGGCGCTTCCTGATGTAAGAGACGGGCTCAAGCCCGTGCACAGGAGGGTGCTGTTCTCCATGCAGGAGCTCGGGCTCCAGCACAACAAGCAGTACAGGAAGTGTGCGAGGATAGTTGGTGACGTGCTTGGAAAGTACCATCCGCACGGCGACCAGGCTGTTTACGACACGCTTGTCAGGATGGCCCAGTGGTTCTCCCTGAGATACATGCTTATAGACGGACAGGGCAACTTCGGCTCCATAGACGGCGACCCTGCTGCAGCCATGAGATACACTGAAGCCAGGATGTCGAAAATAGCCGAGGAGATGCTCAGGGACATAGATATGGACACAGTGGCATTCGTGCCCAACTTCGACGGCAGCTCGCAGGAGCCGGTTGTGCTCCCGAACAGGATACCAAACCTTCTGATAAACGGCAGCAGCGGCATTGCAGTCGGGATGTCCACCAACATACCGCCGCACAACATATCCGAGATAGCCGATGCAGTGGTGCTTCTCATAGACAGGCCGGACGCGGGAACAGAGGAACTGCTTCAGGTCGTCAAGGGGCCGGACTTCCCTACAGGAGGCGTCATCTGCGGCAGGAGCGGCATAATACAGGCCTACAGCACAGGAAGGGGAATCATAAAGATAAGGGGCAGGATTGAGAACGAGGGAGAGGACAGGCTCGTAATAACAGAACTGCCGTACATGGTCAACAAGTCAAGGCTCATAGAGAAGATAGCCGAACTCGTGAAGGACAGGAAGATTGAAGGCATAAGGGACATCAGGGACGAGTCAAACAAGGACGGCATAAGGGTTGTCATAGAGCTGTCCAAAGGCTCAAGCCCGGAACTCGTGCTGAACAAGCTCTACCAGCACACTCAGCTCGAGACAGTCTTCGGCATAATAAACCTCGCCCTTGTCAACAACAGGCCTAAAGTGCTTTCCCTCAGGGACATGCTCCTCAATTTCATAGAGCACAGGAAGGACATCGTCACGCGAAGGACAAAGTTCCTCCTGAAAAAGGCCAAGGACAGGGCCCACATACTCGAGGGCCTGAAGATAGCTCTGGACAACATAGACGCGGTTGTTGCCCTCATCAAGAAGAGCAGGGACACTGCCGTGGCAAAGGAAGGGCTTGTAAAGCGCTTCAAGCTTACAGCCAAGCAGGCCGATGCCATACTCCAGATGAGGCTTCAGTCACTCACAGGGCTCGAGCAGGGAAAGATAAGGGAGGAATATGAAGGCCTGATGCGTGACATAGAGACATATGAAAGGATACTCTCGTCAGAGACGGAAGTGCTCGCCATAATAAGGAAAGAGACAATGGAGGTCAGGGAAAAATACGGAGACGAGAGGAAGACGGAGATAACCGACGAGGTCTACGACATAAAGGACGAGGACCTCATACCGAAGGAGGATTATGTGGTTACACTCACGAACAAGGGTTATGTCAAGCGCGTGCCAGTGGATGAGTACAGGGCGCAGAAGAGGGGAGGTGTCGGCATCACGGCCACAGGCATAGGCGAGGATGGTTTCGTCAAGAGCCTCTTCATAGCGCACAGCCATGACACGCTTTTGTTCTTCACCAATAAGGGCAGGGTCCACTGGCTCAAGACCTACCAGCTTCCTGCAGGCGGCAGGTATTCGAAGGGGAAGGCCATAGTCAATTACATACACTTCGATGATGGCGAGAAGGTCTCAACCATGATACCAATAAAGGCATTCGACGCCGGCAGGAATCTCATATTCGCGACCAGAAACGGCGTCGCAAAGAAGACAGAGCTGAGCGCCTACGGAAATCCGCGCAGGGGCGGCATAATAGCCATAATACTCAAGAAGGGCGACAGTCTGATAGACGTAAAGGTCACTGACGGGAACAGCAACATATTCCTTGCGACAAAGAACGGATATTCGATAAAGTTCAGCGAGAAGGACGTCCGCAGGACCGGACGCTCTGCATCAGGCGTCCGTGGCATACGGCTGAGAAAGGGTGACGAGGTCATAGGCATGGAGATTCTCGGCAGCGAAGACAGGATACTTACAGTATCTGAAAAGGGCTACGGAAAGAGAACGGACTCGTCATTCTACAAGGTGCAGAAGAGGGGCGGCAAGGGCATAATAAACATGAAGGTCACGGAAAAGACGGGGCCGGTCAAGGCCATAAAGAAGGTTTCAGGCGGTGAGCATATCATGCTGATAAGCAAGCACGGGACAGCCATAAGGACCGAGAGCGACAGTATATCGAACATAGGACGATCAACACAGGGTGTGAGGGTCATGCGCCTCAAGGACGGCGACACGCTCGAGGACGTAGCGCTCATCATCGATAACGGGAACGGCGGGGAAACAGATTAGTAGTGTTCTTGCTCTGATAGTTTTTTCTGCCGTAAAAAGGGACGTCAATGCTGTCGAGAACGCGGCCCATTTCTGCGTCAACTATCTTGCCCCTGTATACTATCTTCCTGCCTTTTCGCGTGAAGAATCCAATGCGGTGGTTTGTCCTGTCTTTGCCGGTGCTTCTTATGAATCTGAGTTCGAACATTTCCGGGTTATCCGGAGACCAGAAGCCAACAGTGTTCAGGCTCCGGTACTCGGATATAAAACGCCCGGCCTTTTCGTGCATTTGTTTTATGAAATAACGCTCATTCCTTTCGGCATTTTCTTCCTGCTCCGGAAACTCAATGTCGAGCTGGTACGCATCGGGCTTATTTTCGAACAGGTCCAGAAAATCCTTCTGGACAGCTTTTCCGTAATCAGGACGCTTCATAATCTGATTTTTTTTAGACAAGTTTTAAAAACAGATAACCAAGCTATTATTTACATGCGGGGGTTTCCAAGCGGTCAAACATACGGACAGCCTGTAAAAACTGATGCAGGCTGCCATGGGCCAGAGGAGCTGGGCTTAGGACCCAGTGGCTTAGTGCCTTCGCAGGTTCGAACCCTTTTCGGTCCGAAACAGGAAAAAGCGTTCACGGAAAAGATGAGTGCGGGCCACTCAATCAGTTACCCGCAGCTCAGAAACCCCTTGTCGGACAGAAAAGCCGGAAATCCTGCCCCCCGCATTAAGCCTTTTCTGGCCGAGGCATGAAAAATCCTTAAGGGAAAAGATGAGTTCGGACAGCGCAAACAGTTATCCGAAGCTCAGTAAGCCTTTTCTGGCCGAGGCATGCAGCGCGGTTAACATATCATTTTCAGGGGGAATCAGGAACACTTTAGAACAGCGGGAACAGAGTTCCCTTGTCTCCGCTGCTGCGGAAACTGCGCAAACGATTTGCTTGTTGTCCGCTCAGGCGGAAACTGAAGTGGACGAACAGCAACACACACCGACGGCATGCGCAGTGTGGACAAAGTCGTCCCGAACAGCAACACAAGATGACGGCTAAAACTGGATGGCCAGGTCGTCTTTAAGCACGTTCCCTGCGGTTCAGCCATAGACCCCACTTCTTTTTTATAAGGGGAATCAGGAACACCTTAGAACTGAAGGGGAAGAACCAATCCCCTGCGGTTCAGCCCGTAAAAAGGTTAATAATCTTCAGTTATAAAATTATCTTTTTTTATATAATAAAGTATATAAATGGTTTGGCTTCAACTAGAGATATGGGAAACGGAACTGATGTCAAAGACCCTGAAGTGAAAATCATTGTTAGTGAAAACCCCGGATGGGGCAGGAGCGCCGAGAAAGTTGAAACAGAAGGCATATGCGACACCTGCGAGAGATACAGTGAAAGCCCCTCAAGCTGCTATCTTGCGCGCGCAGGAAAGATTAACGGGCTCTACATACTTGGCAAGGACTTTGTGTTCCTCAGGTGTCCTGCATACAACTACGCGGGAGAAAGCCTCTACAGGCCCATAAAGCTTGAATGACTACTTCTTCAGCTTCACAGCGGTCCCGTATGCAAGCAGTTCAGCCGCGCCGCCTGTGACAGTCGATGTCGTGAACCTGACGCTTATTACAGCATCCGCGCCGAGCTTCTTGGCTTCTTCCGTCATCCTTTTCAGAGCCTGCTCGCGCGCCTCGGACATCATCTCTGTGTATTCCTTGAGCTCGCCGCCGACGATGTTTCTCAGCCCCGCTATTATGTCCTTCCCGAACCACTTGGCCCTTATGGTGTTGCCTTTGACAAGGCCGAGCGTTTTTGCTATTTTGCTGCCTTCAACTGCTTCTGTTGTCGTGATTATCATATTAGTTTCCTCCTTTTTTCCATCAGCCTTTCCTTTGTGAGAGCGAGTAGTATTAGCAGTATGCCGGCAACCAGCGATACAACGCCGAGCCTCACAATGATTGGCACATCCGGCGCCTGCACGAAAAGATACATCGCATATCCCGTCAGCAGACCTATTCCCAGCACGACCAGGACAGAGCCGAATGATTCGAATTTGTTCATATTGATTATTTTCGCCATAGTTAATATTTATTCAGTCAACCAATATTATATTATGAAGAGAGTCCCGCTGATTCCATTCCCGGTGAGTATGGCAAAGAAGCTTTCGCGGCCGCTCCTTGGCATGGGAGAGACATTCTCGAACTTCTTTCCCGGACTTTCAAGGGATCTCGACCACTCAGAAATGGATATGGAACCGAGAGAGTGGACGGCAATGGCAGTTTTCACGGCGCTGTTCTACTTCATAATCCTCTTCAGTGTCATGATGCTGGTGACAGCCGCAGCCAGAATCATACCCGCGCAGTCGTTCGGAGTTTCCTTCCTTGTAGGCTTTTCAATAGCAGGTGCAAGCTTCTTT
Organism: Candidatus Aenigmatarchaeota archaeon; assembly: GCA_021163005.1. Taxonomy (GTDB): domain Archaea; phylum Aenigmatarchaeota; class Aenigmatarchaeia; order QMZP01; family JAFGSV01; genus JAFGFG01. The sequence goes on from JAGGXP010000013.1 coordinate 8,304, forward strand.
TACATAAACATGTACCCGAAGCTTCAGGCAAAGAAGAAGATACGCGACCTGGATGAGAACCTGCCCCATGCCCTGCACCACCTCCTCATACAGATACGCTCGGGCGTCCCGCTTTTCAACTGCCTTGTATCGATTTCAAAATCCGGATACGGCCAGATAAGCAAAGAGTTCGGGCAGGCCGTCAACGAGATAAACACAGGCAAATCCGAGATAGAGACAATGGAGATACTGGCCAGGGAAAACCCATCCCTTTACTTCAGAAGGGTCATGTGGCAGCTTGTCAATGCCCTCAAATCGGGGGCTGACATAGGAGACACCATAAAGGAGATAGTGGACAACCTCTCGGTTGAGCAGATGCTGGCAATAAAGAAGTACGGCGCCCAGCTGAACCCCATAGCCATGCTTTACATGGTATTCTGCGTCATAATGCCGACAATGGGCATAACATTCCTTCTCGTCCTCGGCTCGTTCATAGGGCTGAGCATACCAATGGAATACATACTGCTGGGCATACTGGGATTCCTTGTCATGTTCCAGTTCATGCTGATAGGGATGATAAAGTCAAGGAGGCCGATAGGCATATGAAGCTGTTTCACAGAAAGGAAAAGCCGAGCAAGGAAGCCGAAAAGATAAAAAGAGGCGTGCTCGGGAAGGAGCATCCAAAAAAGGATGACAAGCAAAAGAAGCCCAAAAAGCACCACGGCTTTTCATTGCATTTCGGCAGGCGCGGGAAAGAAAAACCAAAGGAATCAAAGCCAAAAAAGCCCAGGAAAAAGCAGCACATGCCCATAAGGATACACCTGATTCCAAGCGCCTACGAGAACTGGGTTGAGAAGCAGCTCTATTTTTCCGGATCAGGGAAGACTCCCGGAAAGATGATATCCACCATCATGTTCGTAAGCCTCATAGCAGGCGGGGCGGCGTGGTTCCTGTTCAGGTCATTGCCGCTTGTAGGGCCCGGCGTGTTTATTGCGGTATTCGGCGCGCTCAACGCCATGCTTTTCCTTTCAGTTGAAAGGAGAGGCAGGTTCGTCGATGAGATACTGCCCGATGCGCTGCTTCTGCTTTCAGCGAACATAAGGGCAGGATACATACCAAGCAGGGCGCTCATACTGTCTGCCAGACCGGAGTTCGGCCCGCTTTCAATGGCCATACGCAGGTCAGGGAAGGAGATAATGACAGGCAAGTCCCTTGAGGATGGCCTCAGGGAAATACCGAAGCGCATAAAGTCCAAGGACCTCGAGAGGACAATCAAGCTCATAATAGAGGGCATACGCGGCGGCGGCAAGATAGTGACGCTTCTGGAGGAAAACGCTGTCGACATAAGGAGGCGCCAGGCGATACGCAAGGAGATAAAGGCCAACATAATGATGTATGCCATTTTCATAGCATTCGCGGGCTGCCTTGGCGCTCCCGGCCTGTATGCTCTCTCCGGATATCTGACCAGTACCATGTCCAAGATGAGCCCCGACATGACCATGAGCAGCCAAGTGAGTTCAAAGGTGTCATTCATGCAGCTCGGGGGCGTGAGCGTTTCCGAGGAATTCCTTTTCCAGTTCTCCATCGCGGCCATACTGGTAACCACGATTTTCGGCGGGCTCATACTGGGGCTGATAAACTCGGGAAAGGAGAGGGACGGGCTTAAGTATGCGCCCATACTGGTCATTCTGGCGCTGCTTGTCTATTTCGGCGCATCTTTCGCAGTGGGGGCCATGTTCTCAACAATGATGCCTTCATAGCCTTTTTTATATCAAAATCCGAAAGCATTGTTATGCTCGACATAAAATTCATATCCGAGAATCCGGACATTGTCAAGAAGGACCTGCGCAAGAGGAAGGACACGGAAAAGCTGAAGTGGGTGGACGACCTCGTAAAAAAGTACAAAGAATACGGGAGGCTCACCTATGACATACAGAACCTGAGGAAGCGCAGGAACGAGGCGAGCATGGAAGTCGGCCGCCTCAAGAAGGAAGGAAAGGATGCCTCGAAGCTTCTGAAGGAGATAAAGGACATACCCAGAAAAATAGACGACGCAGAGAAGAAGGCAGAGAAGCTGAAGGAAAAGACAGACTGGTACCTCATGCGGCTGCCGAACATCACCGACGGGACAGTGCCGGTCGGGGACGGCGAGGAGGACAACGAGGTCGTGAAGAAATGGGGAACAATCCCCAAGTTCACTTTTGACGCCAAAGACCACATAGACCTTATGCGTTCTCTCGGCCTGGCGGACACCGAAAAGGCGGCAGAGGTCGCGGGGGCGAGATTCTACTACCTCAAAAGCGGGCTTGTCAGGCTCAACTACGCGCTCATCAGCTTCGCCCTCGACTTCATAGCGGAGCGCGGCTATACCCTGATACAGCCGCCGTACATGCTCAAGCGCGCTGCCCTCAGCGGCGCGGTGGACCTTTCCGATTTTGAGGACGTCATCTACAAGATAGAGGGCGAGGACCTGCACATGATAGGCACGTCCGAGCATCCCATGCTCGCGCTCCACATGGGCGAGATAATAGAGGGCGGGCTGCCGATAAGGTACGCGGGCATATCCCCGTGCTTCAGGAAGGAGGCCGGCTCGCACGGCCGCGACACCAAGGGCATCTTCAGGGTGCACCAGTTCGAGAAGGTGGAGATGTTCGTGTTCTCGAGGCCTGAGGATTCGCCGAAGATGCACGAGGAGCTGAGGAAGAACCTCGAGGATTTCTTCAGGGCGCTGAAGATACCGTACAGGGTCGTCAACGTGTGCACGGGCGACCTCGGCTCAGTCGCCGCCAAGAAATACGACCTCGAGGGCTGGCTGCCGGGACAGAAGAAATACAGGGAGCTGGGCTCCTGCTCGAACTGCACCGACTACCAGGCGAGGCGCTCAGGCATAAGGTTCAGGGAGCGCACCAGCGACCCGACGCAGCACCCGCACACGCTCAACAGCACGCTCGTCGCAACAGAGCGCGCGCTTATAGCCATCATGGAGAACTACCAGCAGAAGGACGGCTCGATAAAAATCCCGGACGCCCTCATCCCCTACATGGGCGGGAAGAAGTTTATAGGGAAACCGACCGGGAAGCCTGCCGGGAATGCGCTAAAGAAGAAGACCACAGGGAAGACGCACAGAGCAAAGAAGTGAAGAGGATGACCACCATAGAGCTAAAGAAAAAAATACAAAAACACATTGTCAATCTAAGGTCTGCAGAAGATGTTTTTGAATTATTCAAACTTCTTAATTATCCGGACAATGTCTTATTTGATACTTCATCAAAACGGAAAAAAGAAGCTTTCGATTTTAAAAAAGAAGATATGCAAAAGATAAATGAAATATATGCTGTTATGAGTTTTGATGAGCAGCTCCCCGTTTTTCTGATTGAATCAAAGACACTCAGTAAATCTTTTATAAGATCCGTTACGTCGACATTTGACAATCAGTACATTCATTTTCTGCTGTTATTCTCAGTTGATTATTCAGAACTATTATTTGTATTTCCCAATCGTGAAAAGAGTGAAGCAGGAAAGCATAAGCTCGTACTCACCAAACTCATAATAGACAAAGAAGAAATCATTGATAAAAGAGAACACTACACAGTCATTGAGACCTTGTCTAACCTATACTTTGAAAATGGGAACACATGGCGTAGTATGTGGAAGAGATGGAGTGAGGCATTTAGCGTAAAGAAAGTAACAGATGTTTTTTTTGATGATTACAAAACAATATTCTTCACTTTAAGGAATGAACTGAAGAGGCAGAAGATAAACAAGAAAGAGTCCCATGAATTCACTTTGCAGTTTCTGAACAGGATAATGTTCATTTATTTCATTTCAAAGAAGCGGTGGTTGGAATATCCCAAGTTTATCAGGTGGCTGTGGATTTCTTATAAGAAAATGGGCAAATACGGTTCTAACGAGTTTTATGGGAAATGGCTTAAGCAGGTTTTTCTGAAGGCGTTTAACAACCGCTCAAATGAAATAACCGGTTTGCCGGAAGATGTAAAAAGAGTAATTTCCGATTCGCCTTATCTGAACGGCGGTCTTTTTAAGCCGAATGAAATGGATGAACTGGAAGTAAAAATA
>JAGGXP010000009.1 GCA_021163005.1 Candidatus Aenigmatarchaeota archaeon
CCTGTCAAGGAAGTAGGCGAGCCGAAGACTGCCTGGGACGGCATGGACGCGAACTTCTATAACCTCACTGAGTTCTGCCAGACCGAGGGCAACTGCTGGAGAACCACGATACTGACCCCGATAAACCTCGCATGCGTTGACCCAGAGCCACACCCGGTGGACCATGAGACCGTGTGCTTCAATGTGGAACTCGATGGTGATGATTACACAAGCACTTACTGTGAAGGATATGGCGGGGAAATAGGCGAGGATGGATTCTGCTGCCTTGACAGGGAGCTTGAAACACCATTCCACTTCGGCGAAGTGTCAGAGCACAACCTCAAGTATTACTGTGTCGATGCCCTCGGGAACAAGGGACCGATAGACGACGAGAAGTTCAAGGTCGAAGACACAGCATTCGAGATACAGCTGAACAAGAAGTGGAACCTTATCTCTGTTCCTGTAAGGCTGCTTGACGACAGCATGGACGATGTGTTCAAGGACGTGGCTGACACAGTTGAAACAGTCTGGACCTACGACGGCGAGACCGGCTTGTGGTCCGTCTACACGCCTGACGGCAATCCAGCCAACGACGACCTGACGACCATGATGCCTGGATGGGGTTACTGGGTGCTTTCGAAAGACGACGACCTGCTGGTCATAGGCGGAAGCCTAATGAGCCCTGCGATACTGCCGCCGAGCAAGCCCATTGTTGCCGGATGGAACCTCATAGGATACTACGGGTCGGATGGTGCACCAACCGGGGATAATGGTTATCCGGGCTACTACGGACCCGATGGAAACGGCATGCCGGCAGACTGCGCCCTCAACAGCCTTGGTATTTCAATATGGGACAAGGGATTCACATCGCTCTGGACATACTGGGAACCGGACAATCCGGACCTCTGGAAGCCTCTGGACAAGTATGAGTGGATGGATCCCGGAGCGGGATACTGGCTGCTGGCACAGGAAGACGGCACATACGCACCATCAACGACATGTGAATGGTTCCTGTACTAAAGCTATTTAAAGCTTAGTTCTTTACTTTTATTATTACTATATGTGAGTGAAAACTATGGATAATAAGCTCCTGCAGTTGATTTTAGGCACCGTGTTTTTTGCCATGCTCAGCACTTCTGCTGTGGCTCAGCTCGGCGTTCCGCATCAGTTCTTCGGGATGGTCAATGCCAATGGTGCAACAGCCCCTGACGGCCTGACAGTATCTGCCAAGATAGACGGGAGCGAAGTAGCCAGCACGACGACCATAGCAGGGGCTTACGGCCTCAAGCCTGGAGATATTTTCTATATAGAAGACCCTGATGGGAACAGGAACGGGGATGTAATAGAATTCTACGTCAACGGGATAAAGGCCGCGGAATATGTTTTCAACACTGGCGGAAGCACACAACTTGACCTTTCTGTTTCAGGAGACCTGGGAATCTGCGGTGACGGGCACTGCAACGATGAGGAGAATTCTTCAAACTGTGAAGCAGATTGCGGTCCCCACCAGTTCTTCGGTGATGTACTTGTGAATAACATTTCAGCTCCTGACGGTATAATAATCAAAGCCAAACTTTTGGATGAAGAGATTGCAAACACGACAACCAATAACGGCTCATATGGCATCGGGAATGGAAACGAATTCCTGATTCACGACTATGGTGGGGAAATGAGCGGAAAAACTATAGAATTCTTCGTTGCCGATAAAGAAGCAGGTGAGTACATGTTTAGCAACTGGGGATTTACTGAACTGCAGTTTTCCGTTAGCGGTGATTTCGGTGTTTGTGGTGATAATTACTGTAGAGATGATGATGAGGATTGTGAAACATGTAGCACGGATTGCGGTCCATGCATACCAATAATATCAGGGAGCCATGGCTTTTATGGTACCGTAGTGTACAATGAGGGAACTCCGGTTTCCGATGGTGTCGAAGTCTCTTCATATATAAATGATACATTATCTGGAAACACTACAGTACAAAACGGGACATATGGCTATCCTGATGGATTCTACGTTGAAGGAGCTACTGACGGGGATGTAATTAAATTTTATGTTGGTGATGCCTTGGTTACCGATTATATTTTTCAGGGCGGTACCATAACAAAATTGGATCTAATCCGGCCTGATACATGTGGGGACGGTTTATGCACCGGATCAGAAACATGCTCTTCCTGCCAGGCAGACTGCGGCAAATGCACGACCACTGGCGGCGGCTCGACCGGCAGAAGCGGAAGCAGCAGCGGGTCAGGCGGCGGAATAGTACAGCCGGCTCCGTGTGTTGAGAACTGGTCATGCTCTGAGTGGAGCATCTGCTCTCAGAAAGGGACGCAGCTGAGGACATGCAATGACCTTAACGCCTGCGGCACAGAAGAAAACAAGCCTGTAGAGAAACAGTCATGCACCTACGACTTAAAGGCTGAGATGCAGGTCTGCTCGCCGGGAACAACGATGTGCGTCGGCGATGACCTGAGGGAATGCCGGGACAACAGCTGGAAGACCATCAAGACGTGCGAATATGGTTGCGATTCGGATGCACTCCTGTGCAAGACTGCATCCGGCGGTGTTGAGACGCAGGGATTTTTCGATTATATAGGAACCTTTTTCAGAGGACTTTTCGGAGGCGGCAACGAACCGGCTGAGGTCTCAGTGACAGGACAGTCGGTTGGAAGTTCGGGTCTGCTCATCTTTGGCGCTGCCATAGCGGTAGTGCTGGCCGGATTCGTGTTCTTCTTCATCAGGAAATAAAGATTAAAAAAGCCAAAAAAAGGCCTTTTAACACACATTCCACGGATTGATACCCAGTCTTCTACATCTCTTTTGAATAACGCTGAAAACGGCTTTTTTTATCCCTGTCAGAAGCAGTCCTGATTGCTGCTTCACTTGTAATATTTAAGTATTCCCTGCGGCAAACATATAATATGAGCAAAACCGGTATTGTTGCGGCTTTTGTACTGTTTCTCATGTTTGCACAGGCTGCAAGTGCAGAGAATATATGCGACAGCCAGCGGCTGCCTTTCTATCCGTCGGTTAACTCAAGCATGATTCTTGTCATACCCACGAGCGAGGTCAGTTCCAGGCTGTCAGAGCTTTCAGGTCCGGTCTCAATAGGCTGGGAGGCAAGGGATGCCTCACTTTACACAGTCCGCTGGGGCTCTATGCACAAGTTTGGAGACTGCTGGATATGCGAGTTCTCCGGAACCGATTCCAACTTCAACGGGAACTGCGGGGCAACACCCTTTATGGAAGGCGGTCAGTACAACATATATTTCTATGCAGACGACTTCAGCCACGACATTGAATTCAACAGGTCCATGCTTATCTACACCCAGAGGATGACAACAGGCGTCAATGTCGGCGACGACGGCGTCGTCTACATAACAGCAGACACACCGACAAGCACAGAGGACGTCTGGCTGACCTTATTCAATGCAGACGACGGGGAGATGGTGACAGGCTTCGACAAGGTAAACCTCACCCAGACGCCGTTCCCGGGCAGGTACACGTTCGAGATAAACTCGCTCTCCACGGGCAGGTATTACGCTGTCTTTGGCTTCAGGACCACAAGTGGTGAGGGCGGAGGCGACCTGGCAAAGTTTGAGATAGAAAGCCAGGCGCTCAGCCTGTCTACAGACAAAGAATCCTACTACATAGGTGAAGAGATTGTCATAAGCGGCAAGACGACATACAGCCAGGTTTCGGCAAGCATAAAGACGCCCGACGGGAAGACCGAATCGCTCGGAACCGCGGATGCAATAAACCAGCAGTACACTTTTGTATTACACAGTGACGGAACCTATGAAGAAGGAGACTATGAGATAACCGCAACTGCGGGCGGCAACACGGCAAAGCACACATTCAGCCTGAAAAAGCTGCTGAGCGTTTCACCGCTTTCGCTTACATTCGACATCTACGACACAGAAACAGCTGTCACCAGAAACGTGAGCATACAGAACCTTGGCAACGACTCACTGTCACTTTCTTCCGCCACAGAGACCCTCGGCAGCTATGTTTCCACGGAATTCGGCAAAGCCGCGCTTAACGGGCTTGGAAGCACAACACTTTCCGTTACCATTAATCCGACTTCACTTTCCGAAAGCCTTACAGGAAAGGTCATAGTCAAGGCAGGAGACACCATCTCAATACCCGTAGGGGTTAATGTGAACCTCAAGACTCAGACAGGGACGTCGCAGGAAGGCGAAGGGGAGATAAGGGTCACCCCTGCTCTGTGGCAGGAAGACAGCTGCATTCCGGACTCGCCTGTGTCAAAGACATTCAGCGTTCAGGCAGTCGGCGCGGATGCAGGAGACTTCGATTATGATGCTTCGGGCGTTGACGTGACTGACATAGAACTGCCGGACTCAGTCGCTAAGGGGACATACGGCAGCATAGATATAGAGGTCACACCGTCAAAAATCAACGAATACGGTCAGATAGTGGTCTCAAGCAGTTTAGGCACATCGACAATATATGTCAGCTTTAAATGCACAGAGGACGTGTCTAATGACCTCACAACACTGACTGAGGATTTAAACGAACTCAAGCTTTCTTATTCAGAACTCTTCACAGACAATGATGTAGGGAACATATTCTCTTTCATCAACAACAACATCGATTCAGCGACAAGCAGCCTTGAAACCGGCGACTACGCGGCTGCGCACGAGTACTATCAAAGCGCGAAGGCACGATACGAAACGCTCGATTCCTTGCTGGAATATATCAAAAACACCGCTCCGGCAGGAGGGGGAGAGGGCTCGCCTGTTGTGACATGGATAATAGTCATAATTGTTCTGGCCGTTCTTGGGGTCTTGGGTTATGTTGCGTACACGAAATACGGTTCAAAGCTTCTCAAGAAGGGTGAAAGCGCTCCCGAAGACGAGGATGTTGACGAAGAGCTTTACTGAAGCAAACTTTTTTTAATACAGGAACAAAGAATCTACAATGAAATGCCCGAGATGTGGATACGAGATTAAAGATGAATGGAAGTTCTGCCCCAACTGCGGACTTAGGAAGGGAGGGGATCCCATGGACGCATTTGGAAGGGACCTCTTCAGCCAGCTGTTTGGAAGGATGAAGAACTCCTTCAGCGACTTCGACGAGTTCGACAGGATGTTCGAAAAGAATTTTCAGGCCATAGACCTTTCGCCATTGATAAGAAAGGTTTCCGAGAACGCGCGCGAAAAGCCGAAGACGCGCGGATTCACAGTCCGCATAAAGACAGGCACGGGCATGCAGCCGAAGATTGACATAAGGACACAGGGCGACGTGAAACCAGAGATGGTTGAAAAGGAAATAGAGAGGCGTTTCGGCTTCAGGCCGTCGCTGAAAAAGGCGGTCCAGAAGATTCCATCAATAAGGGGCGGCGCACCGAAGGTTACAGAGGAGCCGCAGGCGGATGTGAAACGCATAGGCGACAGGATAATAGTCGACATAAAGCTGCCTGAAGTCAAAAGTGAGGAAAACATAGACGTCAAGGAGCTTAGCTCCTCAGTTGAGGTCAAGGCAGCAGCCGGCGAAAAGGCATATTTCAAGATAATAACCAAGCCTGAGAACTTCAGGCTCACGCAGAAGTCTTTCAGCAACGGAACACTGCATCTGGAATTTTTATAAAAAGGGTTGCCGCCAAAAGCTGACGGCTGAATTATTTCTTCTTTGCAGTCTTTCTCTTCCTGGAAGTGACGGCCTTCTTGACGTCTTCTTCAACCTTTTCTTCCTCGAGAGAGAACTCTTTGCTGGCCTTGAGCTCGTCTGCCTCAAGCCACACGACAAAAAGACCTGCAAGAATAAGCAGAGCGGGAATGACACCAGTCACTACAACGACGAAGTTGTGCCACCACGAAATGCTTATGCCCGTCCATTTGTTGCCGTAGACTGAATCAACGAACAGACCGAAGCCGACTGCTATTATGAAAAGTCCTATGAGGATTTTCACAGCAGCATGCATACAATCACCTCTAATTTATATAACTGTTAACGAAGAGATAAATATATTTATTAATCAATATTTATAAGCTTTGTAATCAAAAAGTGATGTTATGTATAAGTATCTGAAAGCCCTATGGAAGAAGCCCTCGGAAGGCATGGGAGAAATACACAAATCACGGCTGGTGAAGTGGAGAACCGAGCCCGTTGTGACAAAGCTGGAAAGGCCTACGCGCATCGACAGGGCAAGAAGCCTTGGCTACAGGGCCAAGCAGGGTGTCATAGTATCAAGGGTAAGGGTCAACCGCGGAGGAAGGAAGACACCAGACGTGGCCGGTGGCAGGCGGCCGAGGAGGTCCGGACGCTTTTTCACGCTCAACAAGTCCAAGCAGCAGGTGGCCGAGGAAAAGGCTACCAAGAAATACAAGAACATGGAAGTAGTGAATTCCTACTGGGTCGGCGAGGACGGGAAGTACAAGTGGTACGAGGTAATACTTGCCGACAGGTCCCATCCGTCGGTGAAAAGCAACAGGAACCTGAAGGCTGTGACATCCAGCCGTGGAAGGGTTACAAGGGGCCTCACGTCATCAGGAAAGAAATCCCGCGGCCTTCAGCACAAGGGAAAGAAAGGATAATACAACACAAATTAAAGAAGCTGTTTATAACTGCTAGTTCCCGCTGAACGAATACCTGAACTGCTCATCCTTCTTCTTTCTCACAGAAATCTTCGAAAGCTTGTGCTTTACCTTTCTTTTGTAGTGCTCCCTTCTGAAAGCCAGAACCATCGTTATTACACCGAGCACGATGCCGGTGATGAACATACCCGGAATCTGCGTGCTCACCAGCGAACCTGTAAGTGAGCTGAGCTTTTTGTTCTCTTCCCTGAATTCTGTGTACTTCTTTTCAGCTTCCTGAAGGTTTTCCTTCAGATTAGTGTTCTCCTTCTCCAGCTCATCGAGGTTTTTTTGGTATTCATATATCTCTTCAACCTTCTTGGTCATATTGTACTGGAGCGTCACTACCTGAACTCTGAGCATCCTTATGTCAGATGTCAGGTCGGAAATCCTGTCCCTCAATGTGTTTATCTGCTTGTCCACGGCGTCCATTTCCTGATAGGCCTTGGCGTCTTCAAGTTTTATGCTTACCTTGATTCTCAGCTTTGTGAGTGTTTCGCTTCCTGCCTTTATTGCACCTTCATATTCACCCAGGCTGGTGTCTTCAGGAACGGCTATGGTGACAAGTATATATGTCTGGCCCGGAAAGATGTCGTATGTGGTGTGGTTTCCCCAGAAGCGCACCCAGTCAGCAATTTCACCTGCTGTTGATATTTCTGTGATTTCACTGACATCCTGAATTACCACAGGAATTTCAATTAAAGAGCCTTTCTCCATGGTGAGCACTATGCTCTTCTGGCTGTCTATTGCAGAAACTGCGGAGCACTGCGGAAAAGCCAGCAAAGATGCCATCACACAGAAAAACAGCAGATAAAGGAAAGACCTCATAAGCATATTTTGTAGATAAACTATAAATCCTTTTCCATCTTGTATCTTTTCGGGACATAACCGAGCTTTCTGTAAAGGCTGACAGCTGTGTCATTGGCTATGGTGACAGTCAGCTTGACCTTACCTATGCCCGATAGCCTGAAGTACTCCTCTGCCGCGGCTATCAGCTGCTTTGCTATTCCCTGTCCCCTGTAGCCCCTCTTGACGAAGAGGTGTTCAATCCTGCCGAACCTGCCGACACTGCTCTCAACAACCTTGAACCAGATGTATCCGACCACATGCCCGTTTTCCTCAGCGACCCTCACGCCGTTGGGATTCTTTTCTGCGCTTAACAGGAATATCCTCCTGAACAGTGCCTCATTGAAATTGCTGCCAGGAAAATTCTCTTTCACGCTCTCCCTTTTGAAAGCGCATATAATGTCGATGTCATCCATTGAGAATGCCCTTATCGTTACCATAGAAATTAATTAGCCGAAATCGGTTAAATGCTTTTAGAAATCTTCGCTGAGATACTCTGTGATTTTGCGCATGGGTTTTATGGCGTTCACCAGCTCAAGTATTATCTCCGAAGCCTCGTTTGGGTACCAATGCCCGAGGAAGCCGTTGAGCTCTATGGCTATGACGTTCTTTCTTCTGTATATTCTCTTGGCCTGCGTTCTCGCATGCCTGCCCTTGAATATGGATTCGATGGTCACCCTCGGGCTGCCGGCGTTTTTCAGGGCGGATTTCACAGCGAGCATGAAGTTCTTCTCAGTGAAATGTGTTTCAAGCTTTTTCAGATATTTCTGCTCTGCGTACTTCCTTATGACTTTGAGGTCGTTTTTCAGGTGGGTGAGATATTCTGCCTTTATGTTTTTGGTGTCGAGGCCGCCGTATATCTCTGATATCCTTTCCAGTATCCTCTTTTGCTGAAGATAGACGTTGTTCTTGTAGTTATCGGCTATGGAGTAGAAGAAGTCCGCATACTTCCTGTTTATCCTTCTGACTATCGGAACCAGCAGCTTCCTGCTGAAGCCGTAGTCCTCGTATGCTATTATGTCCATTATGCTTGGATAGTTCTTTATCCTCGTGAATTTGGTGTGCATGAAAACCACGGTGTGCCCGGCTGACCCGACCTCTGACCAGAAGTCCTTGTAGGCTTTTAGTCTCCTTGCGTGGTCGCGTCTGTCAGCGGCCGTCCATGCATACTGTTCCCTGTATTCCTCCAGCTTCCCTGGATTTTCGTCATTCATGAACCACCGGAAGTAGTCCAGAGACTTCTTCGGTGGCGGAGGATTCCTGTTGAAGTCTATGCCCAGGGCCCTCTTCCTTGGAATGGTGGAGACAATGAACTTTCCCCCAACCTTGAGCCAGCACAGGCTTGCCACTGTGTCCGAGTTGTCATCCCTCGATGTTGGGGTCTCGAGCGCCGGCCCTGAATGCGGAGTAACCCACGTGACTTCTTTGTTCCCGTTTTCATAAACAACAAAACCCGGCCTTATCTTCATGTCAGACACCTGCCAGCTCCTCTGTGACCATGCACAGCATCTCAGCGGCGACATCGGGATACCAGAAACCAAGGAACGACGTCACCTCGGCCTGAATGATGTTCTTCCCCCTGAGCTCCGGATTTTCAATGCCGTAAGACTTGCTGCCGCTGAAAATATTCCTGTATGTTATTTTCGGTGAAATGCCTTTCATGAACCTGCCTATGGCCTCATCAATCTCACTGTTTTTCCGGACACCCAGTATGGATTTGTGCCTCTCGATATTGTTCACGAATTCCGTTTCTATCTCATCCGGAGGAGTCCTCTCTATAAAATCGATGTTCCTCTTTTCCTCGAGCTGCATGAATCTCGTCATGTCGGGCTTTATGCTTCTGAGGAATTTCGCGTAGCGCATGTTCACCTTTCTTACAGTGTTTTCCACAGCTTTCCCGTCGAAGCCGCGCGTGAGCAGGTCCATCACGCTTCCGGCAGTTGAGGGCGTGGTGAACATCCTGTGGACCATCACAGCTGTGTTGTATGCGCCGACCTCCGTCCAGAATGCCCTGTAAACCCCCAGCCGGCTTTCATGGTCCCTGCGGTCAGCTGCCACCCACGCGTACTTCTTTCTGTAATCGTAGCAGGCGTCCTGCTCTTTCACATTTCCGGCGTATTTTCGGAACATGCTTATGGCAGTCTCCGCGTCCGGCGCTGCCCTGTTCAGGTCCACGCCGAGGTCGCGCATCCTGCTGACATTTGATATGACAAGCCTGCCGCCCAGTTTTTCCCAGCAAAGATGCGCCACGAGGTCACTCCTGTCATCCCGGGAATCAGAAAACCTAAGGCTCGGCCCGGAATGCGGGGACGCCCAGCATATATCCCCTTCACCATCCATCACCGTGAATCCAGGAAGAAACCTTATGACCATAAGGATATTATGTTCCGGATTCTATTTGTTTTTAACTGTTTTGGGCGTGCGCCTCTTCAGGTTCCTGAAAAGTTCCGGCGATCCGGAAATCCTGACGGCTTCCCTGTCTATTGCCCTCACTATGGCTTCAGAAGCTGATGATACAGCAGAGAGCACGTCCTGCGGCGCCTTCTCGACGGACGAACCGAGCGCAGCGTTGGTCACGGCTGATTCCGAAACTCTCACTTCCCCTCCGACGAGTTTCCCGTTGAACAGTAATATCCTCAGGTCCCAATACCGTCCTTTCCTTAATTTCGGGATTATCCGCTGCTGGAGAATAACCGGCCGCCTGATTTCAGGAACCTTTGCGCCGCTGTCAAAAACCTTTATGCCGTATCCGAGGCTCTCGAAGTTCGGCTTGAGCACGAAGCCGTCGCTGAATGCCTTGGCGTTTTCCCTGATACGCCTTTCCGCATCCTTCCTGCTTCTGACAATGAATGACAGCGGCACATGCGCGCCGCGTACCCTGCGCGCTATTTCTGCGGTGAACATCTTGTCCATGGTTATGTAACGTATGGCAGTGGCGTTTATCATAGGGCAGCTCCTTTCAAGCGCTGGGCTCAGCTTTTCGCCGTACCTCAGTATGCAGCCCGGAACGAATTCCCTGCCTTCAGAATCCACGAGAAGCTTACGCCTGTATCTGTTGGCATCTGAATAGCACAGTCTCAGACCGGGAAGCTCCCTTTTAAGCCGGCGGTATACCCACACGCCGGTTTCCTTTTTTTCACTGAATCTGTCGCTGCGCGAGATGACGATGCACGGATTGGCACCTTTGCTTTTCATGTATGCAGCTACCTTTGGCGCCAGCACCGGTCCGCTGACAATCTCAAAGTTCCTCATGCCGTGCGGCGAGCCGTTGGCCTCTATGAACCACGGAATGCCCAAAGAATCGAAAACAAAGTCGAGCCCGGCGAATATGTATCTGGGGGCCGCCAAGCATATCACCGCTTCTTCTTTTCCACGGGATTTTCCGTCAGAACGGTGTTCGGCAGCACCACATAGCCTTTGCGTGTTTTGAGCGTGGTTGTGGTCGTGCCTATCTCATCTATCACACCAGTGTGTTTTGCTACAGTTATCCTCTCGCCAACCTTGTACATGGACTTTACCTGTATGCCTGC
The DNA here is from genome assembly GCA_021163005.1 of Candidatus Aenigmatarchaeota archaeon. GTDB lineage: Archaea > Aenigmatarchaeota > Aenigmatarchaeia > QMZP01 > JAFGSV01 > JAFGFG01. Next base: position 10,950 of record JAGGXP010000009.1, read on the forward strand.
GGTCACATCCGGAATGGTGTCTTTGAGACCCATTGAAGTTATTATGATAATCATCACGAGCAAGGCTCCCAGCAGCACAGCCAGCGCGGCTGTGTTTATGCCTATGAGGGCAAGAGACATGACAAGCACGACTATGCCTATGGTGTACCTGACAAGACCTCCTGCGAACTGTCCAAGTCCTTCGGTGCCGAGCATCTTTGTCCCAGCCTCTCCGAAAACCTTGCCGAAGAAATCGGCTATTATGAAGCCCACGACCATAAGCAGAATGGCACCTATGAACCTCGGGACGAATATGGCTATCTGGCCGAATATGTCAGCTACCTGAGAAAGCCCCACAGCCTGAAGTATGAAGGTGAAGAACACGATGTATATGAGCCACTTGACGAGGTCGGATATCAGACCAACTATACTGCCCTTGTATCCGGTTATGCGAAGCACGCTTTCAGCCCACGATTTTTCCGTCATCCTTTTGAGTCCGACCACGTTGAGCAGCTTCCCTGTCAGCGACTTTCCTATCTTTCCGACAATGTAGGCCAGAACAAGGAAAAACACAAGCTGAAGTATTATCCTGAGGTTTGGTATTATATAGTCTGGCATTATGCGTGCCGAAAAGTCAGCTGCCCACGAGATGAGGGGCTGCGCCAGCGTGCCAAAGTCCATGCTCATAATTTCCCCTCAAAATATAAAAATAAATCAGCTGCGCTCCCTGAGAACGTCCTTCACAACTGATTTCGCGTCCTCGAAGAACTTCATAATCATGGGCTTGTCCATATGCTCAGTGTAGCTTTTGTGCACGGATTCTATTATCTTTGCCGGCAGATCCACGCCTGTTACCCTGCTGGGCATTATGAGGTCAGGGTTGAGTTCTATGTTGACAACCACAGGCTCCCTTTTAACAGACATATCGACCCTCACTATGTGGGTGTCTATGGCTTCTGCTGTCTCAAGGGCAAGCTGCCTTATATCAACGCTGATTTTCTGCTTCCTGAATTCACCCGGGCCGAACACATAATCCTGATCCTTCGTCACCTTCTTGACTGCGGCAATGGCATCAGGCTTGGCCACATAAACAGACACAAGGTCCTTCACGACGTCCTCGATGAGTATGGGCTGGTTGAGCGAGCTGAGGGCCTCTATTACACTTTCCGCTTCTGTGCGGCTTTTCACAGTCACTCCTGTCTTCTGGGTGGGAACCCTGAGGACAACGGGGAAATCCAGTGTCTTAAGTATCCTTTCCGCAGCCTTGACAGACCTTGCCAGGTGCAGATGGAGCGTCTCAATGCCCCTCTTTCTCAGTACAGTGAGCATGAAGAACCTTTCCGACGCGAGCAGGAAAGCTATCGGAGGAACCGGCATGAATGTCTTGGTAGGAAACAGGGACAGCAACTGATATGCGTAGGAATAGAATTCTCTCGGTACCCTCGGCAGCACCGCGTCGAACTTGAGCAGGTCCGATGTCCTGTAGGTGATGGCGAAATTGGAGTTCAGACCGACACCTATGCTCTCTATGGGAACGAAGAAAACAGAGCCGAAGCGCTTTTTTGATTCTTCCAGCAGCTTCAGGTTGCTCTCGGTCTTCTGCTGGCCGAGTATGCATAATGACATCAAATCACCGTGTATGTGCCTATATTGACCGGATGTTTAAAAAGCTTGGGTGGTTTTGGTGGGAAGCTACCTTTTGAGCTCATTGTGTATGTAATCTATGATACGCTTGGCCACGTTTATGTCAGTAGCATTCTCTATGCCCCTGAGTCCGGGGTTTATGTTAGCCTCTATGACATATGTCGCATCTTTGCTTTCCACAAGGTCTATTGCGCATATCCTGCTCTTTATGGCCTTGGCGGACTGTATGGCTATCTCTTTCATTTCCGAGGGCATCTTGAAGTCAGCACCCTTGCCGCCAAGGTGTATGTTGGCTTTCTTGCTTCCCGACGCGGCAATCCTCTTGAATGAGGCAATGACCTCGTCTCCCGCAATGATTGCCCTTATGTCCTCGCCCGGGTTCGGTACGTACTCCTCTATGAGCACCTCCTGCCTGAGCGTCTTGAGCGTGTGTATGGCGGCTTTTGCAGCGTCTTTGCTTTCCATTATCAGAACACCCTCGCCGCCGAAGCCGGACAGAAGCTTCATTATGATGGGAAGCTTCTGCTTGTCTATTATCCTGTTGGCGGTCTCCTTCGATCCTGTTATCCATGTCTCGGGCACGGGTATGCCCTTCTTTGTCAGCTCCATCAGGGTCAGGAACTTATTGTGGGCCACGAGCACAGTCGATGCAGGATAGGGCTTCATGACGTCCGTCTCGTCGAGGTATCGCATTATCGGATACCCTATCTCAGCCCTCTTTGAGTCTATGCGCGGAAGTATGTAGTCATAGCTTTCAAGCGCATTCTTCCCGTAGAGCGCCCGGGGCTTTTTCCCGACCTCAAGAACGACATCAGTAAGCGGCACATGCTCCACATGCTTGAACTGCTTCCTGGCCTCATCCAGAAGCCTCTTCGTCGAATGGGCAGCAAACTGCGGCGACGGTCCGAGCAAAGCGAATTTCATTGTGCACCAACGTGTTTTATTTGTATGAGATACTTAAAAGAAACTACCTGTATTCTGACAGCATTTTCTTCTCACGGACGACCTTTTTGAACAGCTCGTCGTTCTTTTCCGAATCTATGAGGAAATTGCCTTTCATGATGTTCCTTCCCACAAGCACGGGGAAGGCCATATTGGTCCTGTCGGCTATGTTCACTTCTGTCTCGAATTTCTTCCCGGCCACCTCTATGACGGCATGGAGAACAGGCCTTCTGGTGCCTGTGTCCTTCGAGGCGCTCTTTATCTTGGTTGCCCGCTTCACAGGGCCTATTCCCGCCTCTGCCGCGATGCGTATGTCCACTGAAGTGAGCTTGGCGCCCGTGTCCATGAGCGCAAGCGCTTCCACTTCTCCGTTCTGGCCTATGACCTTCACCTTTTCGACAATTCCGAGGATGCCCTTCATAAGCTATATTTTAACCAGCAGGATATTTTAAGGTTATGGATGAATTCGTTAGCCATCGCCTCATAAAACCCCGGACGCTTCAGGCGAGGCTCTATCAGCAGAAGATTCTCGGCAGGGCTGTGAAGGAGAATATACTGGTCGTGCTTCCTACCGGGCTTGGCAAGACGCCCATAGCTGTGATGCTTGCTGTACACGTTCTGGATAAAAATCCAAACGGGAAGATAATGGTGCTCGCTCCCACTAAGCCGCTCACGAATCAGCACTATTCAAGCTTCAGGAAGTTCCTGAATGTGGACGGGGAGCGCTTCCAGGTGGTCACAGGAGAGATGAAGCCTGCTGAGAGGCGGGGCATATACGACGCCAGGCAGCTTATATTCGCGACCCCGCAGACCATAAGGAACGACATACAGAAGGACATCATAGACCTTTCAAAGTTCTCGCTTCTGGTATTTGACGAGGCCCATCACGCCATAGGAGGATATGCATACCCGTTCATAGCGCGCAGATATGCCGAACAGGCGAAAAACCCGAGGATTCTGGCGCTTTCCGCATCGCCTGGCGCAAGCCACGAGAAGATAAGCGAAATCTGCAAAAACCTCGGCGTGGAGGCAGTCGACATACGGACGGAAAAGGACGCCGATGTGAGACCGTATGTGCAGCACAAGGATGTGGAACAAGTTAAGGTGAAGCTCCCGCCGTCTTTCGTGGCCATACGCGGGCTGATAACGGAGGTCTACGAGAAGAAGCTGAAGACGCTCAGGAAGTTCGGGTTAACCAAGCCCGCAAGGCTGGTAAGCAAGAAGAACCTGCTGGCAATGCAGGCGGAAATGATGTCGCGCCTCCATTCCGGAAGCAGGCCGTCTTTCGCTGCTGTTTCGGTCATAACGCAGTGCATAAAACTCGAGCACGCAATCGGCCTCTTGGAAACGCAGGGCATAAGACCGCTCGCGCAGTACTGGAAGAAGCTGCAGAAGGACAGCAGCAAGGCAGGCAAGATAATATGCAACGACCTTAAACTGCAGACAGCCATGAAAATCACAGCCGAGATGGAGGCAAGGGGATCGAGGCACCCGAAGATACCGAAGCTGTGTTCAGTCGTCGAGGGCGAGCTGAGGAAGAACCCTGACGCAAGGATAATAGTGTTCGCGAATTACAGGACGAGCGTTGACGACATCGTCAGCTCGCTGCGCAACGTGGAGGGAGCGAGGGCCGTGAGGTTCGTGGGCCAGAAGGAGGGCGTCACCCAGAAGAAGCAGATGGAGACCATCAGGAAGTTCAGGGACGGTGAGTACAACGTGCTCGTGGCCACTTCAGTAGGCGAGGAGGGGCTGGACATACCGAGCGCCAACCTCGCCGTATTCTACGAGCCCGTGCCGAGCCCGCTCAGGTCCATACAGCGCCGCGGCCGTGTCGGACGCGCTGACATCGGAAAGGTCGTCATGCTCATCACAGAGGGCACGAGGGACGAGGGCTACTACTGGACGTCATACCACAAGGAGAAGAGGATGAAAAGTATACTGAAGGGCATGAAGGCGGACGGGAACGATGCTGATGCCAGCAACAGCGCCCCGAAAGAAAGAAAAGCGCCGAAGACGCTCAGGGATTTCGGCTGACACTATGCTTTTTTCTTTCTTATGGCAAGTCCCCGTTCGGGATTGCAAGAAATCCGGCACGATTCCAATATAAACAAAGTATGAGAAGAATGTTTACGAGATTGTCGGCGGAGTCCTCAACCTATTGGCAACTTCCTACATCTACCATTTAATCTAACTCCATGGTTAGGATCCTTGGATGTATAGACATTGTATAAATAATATCCGGGTGGACATGTAACAATCTCGTTATCTCTCATCACATCTGCATCGCTCCAGTAATGGGAATCAACAGCATTTATAGCATCAATATCTTGGACTTGGACACAATTGTTCCCACCTTCATCACAATATGCTGGAGCATGCACCTCAGGAGTTTTTATTCCGAGTTTGTCCCCACTGATTTTTCTCTCTATAGTCGACAGAGAACAACCATCTTGGTCATTGCAGTTCGAAGAAGTAAGGTCAGCACACGGGGTGGCAGTTCCCTCGCATGAAAGATAACAGCCATCATAGTGCCCACAATAATAGCCGTACTCATCATACATCGTCTCACAACTTATGTATCCCGTACATGTGTATCCCCCATAACTATAATCATACGCCCAATTACATCCCAAGTCCCTATACTGGTCACACTGCCATTGATAACTGAACACACTGCAGTCGATGGATCCTGAACAGGTCGGAGTACAACCAAGTTGGTTATCACAGCCAACAAAATCACTATCACTATTAAAAGAATAGCAACTTTTGGCGCTCCCTGAGCAGCCATTCTCATTTCCGAAATCTATATCATTCGTAATGTGAAGCGTCCCGCCAAATATGCTGTCCCCTGCGACATCCAACTTTGCCGAAGGACTCGGGCTCCTCGTCCCTATCCCGACGCTGCCTTCAACCAGCAGCCCGTTGCTCGGCGCTGTATTGGTTCCGGAATATGTTGCGCCTATCACAACCCCGCCTGCCACATCAAGTTTGTTCTTCGGTGCATCAGTCCCTATCCCGACATTGCCGTCATTATTTACTACCAGCTTATCATTCCCGTCAGAATCCTCCAGTCTTAGCAAATCAAAACCACCAACATCCTGTATTACAAAACCTACACCATTTTTATTAAACAAGTATGTTTTTCCTTGTTCTCCTCCGTCATCTGAACTTAGTATCAACCTCGCATCAGCACCCTCCATGCTTAATTTCAGATTGCCAGCGACTTCCATTTTTTCTGCCGGTGCCGTCGTCCCTATCCCTACGTTGCCGCCTTCAAAATAAAACTTTGCGTTATTTTCATCTAAAGTAAACCGCACACTTTTTCCGACATCATCCAAGTCCCCGACACTGAACAGCGTGGCCTCCTCGTTGGGATCCCCGGAAAGTTTAAGCATATTATCTCCACTGTTTGCCTGCACAAGCAAAATGTCTGAAGAACCGTCAGACCTTATACCAACCGTTGAAGCTTGGCTAACACCATTCACATCGAGTTTTGCATTCGTGCTAGCTGTCCCTATCCCAACATTGCCTTCAACCAGCAGCCCGTTGTTCGGCGCTGTATTTGACCCGGAATATGTTGCGCCTATGACAGCGCCACCTTCCACATCAAGTTTGTTCTTCGGTGCATCAGTCCCTATCCCAACGTTGCCAGACCTTATAACCATATCAGTATCAGTGTAAGTCCTTCCAAACCACAGATAAGTCAATGCATTTACTCCTCCATAACCGCCAAAAGCACCTAAAATACTATCTGATGAATCTCTGAAATTGAAGGATCTCGACCATCCACCAGTTGCGGAAGCAGGAATAGATACCCCATAATATGGACCGTCATAATCAACAAATATAGGATTGGAACTATCAACTACCAATCTCGTGCCGATTCTTGCAATTCCATTAACATCTAAATTATATGACGGCGCCGGCGTCCCTATGCCGACCCTGTTGTTCGCGCTGTCAACGAAAAGTGTGTTTGAATCCACGTTTAGATTATTAGATATCTGTGCGTTGTTGTTCACAGAGAGCTGGCCGGCAAGCGTCAGCCCGCCTCCTGTTGTGAAATCAGTATTCTGATTGCCGATATTGATTATGCGATTGTTTCCCATGTTCAGAATTCCTCTCATCGTGTCTCCTGTTTCATTAACCCATACATCATCAACTTTGTTTTCCGCATTGCTAAGGCACTGCCCACCTGATATGCAGATGTCCTCCCCTGCGCCTGCAGTTATGCTGCCGCCCACCTGAAGGTCGTTCGAAACCCTCGCATTCCCGCTGACATCAAGAGGATATGCAGGACTCGCCGTCCCTATCCCGACCCTCCCAGGAAAGCTCCACACATCGCTTCCGGTTCCGTTAAACGTCCCGGAGCCGATTTCATCAGCCGGATGACCGGGGTTTGGATATGCCGCATAAGCAGATGAACCTGAGAGTAAAAACATGGCTCCGAGAGTGAAAATGAAAAGCGTCAATTTGTTCATTAATTAAGTAATAGTGGTTTGAGATTAAAAAACTTCTCCCGGTCCTCTCAGATTTCCTCGTTCGTGTTTCTGATTTCGCATTTCTCAAACTGATGACACATCTTGTCCTTCATTTCCCTGAAATAAGCCGGGTAATAAGAAGAAACTCGCTCACATGGATTCAAAAGCACTCTTTAGCTCGAGTAAACATGCTAAAGCGCGCACCGTAAAGTACGCTAAAGCATAAGGTGCTGGGAATCCCCGGACCCTAATTTTTATTTTTTCAGAAGCTTGAATACTATTATTCAGTCAATTGGGTATGAAAAATAGAAATAATACCATCTTGTGTCGTCTGTCCATATTTGTAAAAGATAAGAATCACGCGGGACTCTTGCAGACCTTAATATGTTTCCGTCTGCTACTGCTGTTAATCGTATCTCATGTGGCGGTCTGTAAGTGGAAGGTAGGAACCCTATCGTGCTCCAGTCACCGTCCTGAGATTTTTTGAGTTGAGCAGATACTGTCGCATAAAATACACCATTCTTGACTCTGGAGTACATAGTACATGTTCTCCAGGTATCTGAGGCACCATTATCACAACGACTCCATCTCCAATCAGTATCTCCGATTTCTGTGCACTCATCTCCGTTATTTTTACATATATGTGTGGCTCCAATCTTTCCCTCTACATCAAGCTTCAGACCAGCCGATGGACTCATCGTTCCTATACCGACATTTCCTTCTATGATAGCTCCATTCGCAGGCGCAGCCGGGTTCGCCCCGGAATACGTTGCTCCTACTGCTATTCCACCTTCCACATCAAGTTTGTTCTTCGGCGTTGTCGTCCCTATACCGACATCGCCGTCATTAGATTGATATATTTTGCTGTTTCCAATAGTTGTTGAACTGGTCATGTATGGTATGTAGTTTGCTGTAGCTGTGCTTGTCACCCCTATTGGTATGCTGGTACAGTCTTCTACTGCTCCTGATGCGTCTATCCCAAGTGGATATTGTCCTGGTGGGCAGTTTGCTCCGTTTGCTGCAAGTGATGTGGCGGTTGCTGCGTTTCCTGTTATACTTATTTCGTATGTTCCGGTTAGTCTTGCGGGTGCCAGCCTTCCGCTTGTAATTTTGTTAGCAGATAAATCAGGTATGTCTGCAGCTACTAATTTTCTGAATGATGGAGTTCCTGTGCTTCCGTCTGGTGCTGCGAATATATTGTTTGCGGCCTGTGTTTTCCATGTTCCTGTTAGTGTTCCTCCTGTTGTTACTGGGCTTCCGGTTATTGCGAATTCATTTGCTGGTAAGCTTAATCCTACGCTTGTTACGCTTCCTGAATTTGACAACTCAGTTATGCTCTTACAATTATTTCCAGAATTATCACAATATTCAGTTGCCCCGATTTGACCCTCAACATCTAATTTTAAATTTCCAGAAGGAACTGATGTCCCTATGCCGACGTTGCCCTGCACCAGCAAACCATTGGGCGGCGCTGTTTTTATCCCGGAATATGATGCACCTATGACTGCTCCGCCTGCCACATCTAACTTGTTTTTTGGTGCCGCCGTCCCTATGCCGACGTTGCCAGCTACTTCCCACATACTTGAAGGCAAAAGACCAGAATATAATCGTCCTGCTTCTGGATGAAGGAAAAAGAATTCTGAAATGCCCACTTTTTTATATCCGTTATTACCCACATTCCCTGTGCCTTCATAGATAGTAAATCTTAGTTTTGTATAACTGCCTCCTATAGGAATTTTTACAATAAAATCATTCCCTGTATAAGCAGTGGTCGAATAGTCGGCAATTGTCCTCCAATCATTGTAGTTTTTATAAGTGTCATATCCTTCTATTTTGAATTTAGCTGGTGGCCAATATCTTGTTGTCCACCCCATCCATGCTCCTCCTTGAGTATGCGTAGATGGTAAATTCTCAATCAATATCACTAAAGGATCAGCAGGGTTAACACCATCAGAAGAATATGTGGGAGAAAATGTGCCATCAAATAGAGTTTGTAGAGATAACGAAGTAGAGCCACTTTGAGATACGCTGTAACGATTGACCGCATTAAAGAGAATGTTGGTTTCTAGTCCTACTGGATATCTATTTGAAGAAAGAATATATCCTCTTATATCACCTTCCACATCTAATTTCGCCACCGAACCTGCCGTCCCTATGCCGACACTTCCTGGAAAGCTCCACACATCACTTTCAGTTCCGTAAAACGTCCCGGAGCCGATTTCATCAGCCGGGTGGCCGGGGTTGGGTGTTGCCGCATACGCCGCAGGCAATACTGAGAATAAAAGCATGACCCCGATAGCCAAAACAAAAGGCAGTAATTTGTTCATTAATTAAGTAATAACAGGACCAGATTAAAAAACTTCTCCCAATCCTTCAGATTTCCTCGTTCGTGTTTCTGATTTCGCATTTCTCAAACTGATGACACATCTTGTCCTTCATTTCCCTGAAGAAGGAGTCCGGGAACGGCGCTATGCTGCTGAATTTGGGATCGATTGTCGTGTCCTTCGGAGTGAACTTCTGCAGCGCGTACATCTTCGCTCCTTTGAGCTGCTCTGCAATTTCCAGCAGGTCCTTCTCTTCGTGAAACCCCGGGACGACAGTTGTCCTGAACTCATAGTCCACAGAGCTGTTTTTGATGATTTCCACGCTTTTCAGGACATTTTCAAACAGCTTCCTGTCCTTTATGCCGGCAACTTTGCTGTACTTATCCCATTTCAGCGATGTCTTGATATCCATGGCTATGTAGTCAACAAGTTTCTCGTCGAGAAGCTTTTCCAGCATAAAGGGATTCGTTCCGTTGGTTTCCAGCCCGGCGAGCAGGCCGAAGCCCTTGACCTTCCTGAAGAACCCCGGCAGGTTACTGTGCATCGTCGGCTCGCCGCCGGTCACTATGACGGCCTGATAAAGCCTCCCGCGCTTTTCGAGAAAACCAAAAACCTCCTTCTCCGTGATTTTCGGAAGATTCTCCGGCCTGAGAACCAGTTCGTCGTTGTAGCAGAACGGGCAGCGGAAGTTGCAGCCGCCTGTGAAAAGGATTGTGGATACCTTTCCCGGATATTCCAAAAGAGACGTTTTCTGCCAGCCCCTGAATTCCATAAGACCGCCTGAAGATTAATATCCCCTCAGTTCTTCCATCGTGTATATGCCCTTGTCCTGCCTTACCCAGTCATCGACATTGTATTTCTTGACACCCGTCGGGGTCTTGACAATGACTTCCTTTATACCGGCGTTGATAATCATCCTCGTGCACATCTTGCAGGGCCTCGCCTCGGCTATCGAATCGTCCTTTACGTTCTCGCCGTACAGATACATCACGCCGCCAAGCACGCTGACACCCGCCCTTGCGGCATTTATGATGCTGTTCATCTCCGCGTGGACACTTCGGCACAGTTCGTACCTTTCACCGGAAGGCACATTGAGCTCCTCCCTCAGGCACTTGCCGAGGTCCACACAGTTTGGCGTCCCCCGCGGCGCACCAACATATCCCGTGGAGATTATCTGGTCGTCCTTTAGTATGACCGCTCCGAAGCGTCTCCTCAGGCATGTTGAGCGTTTGCTGACCTCACGCGCTATGTTCAGATAGTAATCTATCTTTGTTGGTCTTTTCACTTTCGGTAATGTTGACATATGCTACAATTCCTCTGGATATTAAAAAAACAAACTGTAATTAAAAAAATCAGCAGCTTTTTTCAATTTCCTGCGTCTTGAGCTGCCTGTCGAATGTCTGCCTGTCTTTGAACTCCTGCTGCTTGCCTTCGTTCCACTGTTCGACAGGTCTGAGATATCCGACAGACCTCGACCACACTTCGCATTTAGTCCTTGGCATTTAATTACCTCCTTTTTGTGTGTATCCCATTTCCTCGTCGCATATGGGGCAGTATTCATGCTCTCCGGGTATGTATCCGTGAACCGGGCATATACTGAATGTTGGTGTCAGCGTGAAATACGGCAGGTGGAAGTTCTCTGCTATGGCCTTCACAAGGTTTCTGGTGGCCTCCGCGCTCGGCAGCTTCTCGCCTATGAATCCGTGCAGCACAGTGCCGCCCGTGTACCTCGTCTGCAGGGCATCCTGAAGCTCAAGCGCCTTGAATATGTCGTCAGTGAAGCCCACCGGCAGCTGGCTGCTGTTCGTGTAGTACGGCTTTGCCTTCGCGTTCCCGTATTTCTCGAGGTTGTATATCTTTATCTTCGGGAAAAGCTTCTTGTCTATCCTCGCCAGCCTGTATGACGTGCCTTCAGCAGGCGTTGCCTCGAGGTTGAATATGTCACCGGTCTCGTTCTGGAAGTCCATGAGCCTGTCCCTCATGAAGTCCATTACCTTTTGCGCGAATTTTATGCCCCCGGGTTGTGTCAAGTCGCGGCCGGAGAAGTTCAGCAGCGCATCGTTCATGCCGATTATGCCTATGGTCGAGAAGTGATTCTTCCAGTAAGTCTTATATGACTTCTTTATGTTCCTCAGGTAGAACTTGCTGTACGGATAGAGCCCCTGGTTTGTGAACTGCTCAAGGATTTCCCTCTTTATTATGAGGCTTTCTTTTGCCAGCTCCATCCTCGACTCGAGTATCTCGAAGAAGTCCTTCTCGTCCTTCGCCTCGTATGCTATTCTCGGCAGATTTATTGTCACAACTCCTATGCTTCCTGTAAGCGGGTTGGCGCCGAACAGGCCTCCGCCCCTCTTTCTCAGCTCCCTGTTGTCGAGCCTGAGCCTGCAGCACATGGACCTTGCATCCTCGGGGTTCATGTCAGAGTTTATGAAATTGGAGAAGTACGGAATGCCGTACTTGGCAGTCATGTCCCACACTGGCTTCAGCTCTTCCTTGTCCCAGGGAAAGTCTTTGGTGACGTTGTATGTGGGTATGGGGAATGTGAACGGCCTTCCGGAAGCATCACCTTCCAGCATGACCTCCGCAAATGCCCTGTTGAATATGTCCATCTCCTTCTGGTAGTCTCCGTATGACGTGTCCATGGGCTTCCCGCCTATTATCACAGGTGAATTCTTCAGATAGCTCGGCGGCGTCAGGTCCATCGTGACATTGGTGAAAGGCGTCTGGAACCCAACCCTTGTCGGCACGTTCATGTTGAACAGGAACTTCTGCATGGACTGCTTTACATGTTTGTAGCTCAGGTTGTCATGCCGTATGAACGGAGCCAGCAACGTGTCGAAATTGGACAGCGCCTGGGCGCCCGCGGCCTCTCCCTGAAGCGTGTACATGAAGTTGACTATCTGCATCAGGGCGACGTCGAAGTGCTTGGCCGGCTTGCTCTCAATCTTGCCCCTGACACCCCTGAATCCTGAAAGAAGCAGGTCCTCGAGGTCCCATCCGACGCAGTACGGTCCGAGCGTCCCGAGGTCGTGGATGTGGAATTCGCCGTTCACGTGCGCATCGCGTATGTCCTTCGGATAAACGCTGTTCAGCCAGTAATTGGATATGACCTTCGAGGTTATGTGGACATTCAGTCCCTGAAGGGAATACGTCATGTTGCTGTTCTCCCTGACCCTCCAGTCCAGCTCTTCTATGTAATCATCAACTATGCTTATGTCCCTGAGAAGCTTCGTCACTTCCCTTATGTTCTTGTGCTGCTCCCTGTAAAGTATGTAGGCCTTCGCCGTCTTTGCATGGCCGTTCTCTATCAGCACCTTTTCCACGATATCCTGCACGTGCTCCACACCGGGTATGCCGTTGCCTTCATATTTCCTTTCAAGAAGCCGTATCACATCCTTGGTCAGTTTCTCTGCAGCAGCCCTGTCCTTTCCGCCGACTGACTGCGCCGCGGCCCATATGGCTTCCGTCACCTTCTCCGGCTGGAATTTGACAACGCGCCCGTCCCTTTTGCGTATTTTTTCAATTTTGCTTCTCATCAATTTCACCCACCTTATTCGGATTTCCTGTTTTTCAATTCAATGCTTTCCCTGAGCTTTCTGAGCTCCTTTTCAAAAGAGCTCAGGTCAGTGAACTCCCTGTACACCGATGCGAACCTTATGTAAGCGACCTTGTCAAGGTCCTTGAGCTTGTCCATCACGAGCTTGCCTATGTCGGCGCTCGGTATCTCCCTGTCTTCGTGGTTTCTCAGCTCCGCCTCGACCGCGCTCACGAGCTGTTCGATTTCCTCCCTCGGTATGGGCCTCTTCTCGCACGCCCTCAGGACACCTGCAAGCAGCTTGTCCCTGTCAAAGCTTTCCCTTTTGCCGTCCTTCTTTATCACCGAAAATCCTGTCAGCTCTATCCTTTCATATGTCGTGAACCTCTTTCCACAGGAAAGGCACTCCCTCCTCCTGCGTATGGTATCGAGCTCGGGTATGTCCCTCTTGTCAACCACCTTAGTCTTTCCGGCAAGGCAGTAAGGACACTTCATTTTTTCATCATCTCCGGCATAGCCGCGGCTGGCTGCAGTTTTTTAAAGATATCACTGAATTATGACAAAACACAACATATTGTGTTTTTGTGGCTTTGTTCAATACAATATAAGGTCATGGCAGTATATAAATATTTCTCTTCTCTGACATATATGATTGGAAATAATTCTTTCAATCTCAGGATTTTGCAGCCCTCTGGTTTTATAAACTTAGGCATGCCTAAATAATCCTATGGCCGGCACAAAGGAAAGTGAAAGCATAGAAGAGTATCTTGAGGCAATGTGCCGTCTCGCTGAGTCCGGAGAAAAGCTCAGCACGGGAAACATAGCAAAGATGCTCGGGGTTTCTCATGCAAGCGTATCGGAGATGGTAAAGAAGCTAGAGAGGGACGGCTATGTAAGGCATACCCCTTACAGAGGGGCAGAGCTGACAGAAAAAGGCCGGGCTCTCGGAAACAAGATACTCAGAAGGCACCGCCTTATAGAACGCTTCCTCGAAAGGGTAGGCATGCGAAGAAGCAGGATACACAACGAAGCATGCAGGCTTGAGCATGCTGTCTCGGATGAGCTTGAGAGCATACTCAAGAAGGATCTGGGTCCGGCAAAGCCGGGGCTGACAAATCTTATAGATGTCAAGAGCGGGCAGAGAGCAGAGATTGTGTCACTGGAATGCGGTGATAAGGCTGCCAGGAGGCTCGAGGACATGGGACTGACGCCGGGGGCTGTGGTGAACGTGACAAGGTCTGCGCCCTTTTCCGGACCGGTGGAAGTCTGCATAAGGGATTCCTGTCTCGTCATAGGCAGGGGCATGGCCAGGAAGATATTCGTGAAGGTGAAAAAATGAAAAAGCTCAGGATAGCGCTTGCAGGGAATGCCAATGTCGGCAAGTCCGTGATATTCAACGAGCTTACGGGGCTGCACCAGCACATAGGCAACTGGCCGGGCAAGACTGTTGAGAAGGCGGAGGGCACCGTCCGTTTCAGGGATTATGACATGGACGTCATAGACCTGCCGGGAATTTATTCCCTGTCCGCATATTCTCTCGAGGAGGTCATAACAAGGGAATACATCATGAAGGAGAAGCCGGATGTTGTCGTGAATGTTGTTGACGCTGCAATCCTTGAGAGGAACCTTTACTTCACAGCCCAGCTCATGGAACTCGGGCGGCCCATGGTCATAGCGCTGAACCAGATGGACCGCGCAAAGAAAAACGGCATAGCCATAGACACAAGGAAACTTGAAAGGCTTCTGGGCATTCCGGTGGTGCCAATGGTTGCCGTCGAGGGCAAGGGACTGGACAAGCTTCTGGAAAAGGCGGCAGAAACAGCTCTTTCAAAAAAGGCGCTCAGACCCCTGAAGTACGGGAAGGAGATAGAGGAAGCCATATCAGCCGTCCGGAAGAAGATAAAGCCGATGCCCGGATATTCTGGCCGCTGGCTGGCCATCAAGCTGCTCGAGGGGGACAAAGAGGTGAAGAAGCTGTCTTTCAGCAGGAACGTCATTCGTGAGGTCGAAAGGGTCTCAAAAAAAATAAAGGCCATGCATGGCCACTCCTGCCACACAGCCATGTCATCAGAGATGTACGCAAAGGCAGCTGCCATAACAGAGGAAGTGCAGGTCAGGGCGAAGATGCACCGGAGCCTCGCTGAGACCATAGACAGCGTCAGCGCCCACAGGGTGTGGGGCTATCCGCTGATGGCTGCTGTCATGCTGCTTATGTTCTTTTCAGTATTCTCATTCGGCAATATGATAGCTGTTTACATCGAAGAATCACTCGGACTGGTTGTCAGCCCCTTTGAGCAGATGTTCACAGGACTGCCGGCAGCGCTCATAACAGGACTCATTGAGGGAGTAATTGCAACGCTGACCGTTGTAATACCATACATACTGCCGTTCTACGTGTTCCTGGGGCTGCTCGAGAGCACGGGATACCTCGCGAGGGTAGCATTTCTGATGGACGCGGTGATGCACAAGATAGGCCTGCACGGAAAGGCCTTCATACCACTGATGATGGGATTCGGCTGCAACGTGCCGGCCTGCCTTTCATGCAGGGTTATGGAGACCCAGAGGGAGAGGCTCATCGCCGTTTTCGTCACCACACTCATACCCTGTGCCGCAGTCACGACTGTGATACTCGGGCTCGTCGGCAGGTTCGTCGGCATATGGTGGGCGCTCGGGCTTTATGTTGTAGATGCCGCCATAGTTCTTCTGCTCGGAAGGCTGGCTTTCAAGGCGTTTCCGGGAGAGCCCTCGGGCCTCATAATGGAGATGCCCGCCCTGCGTATCCCGCACATCAGGAGCATACTTACAGACGCCTGGTTCAAGATGAGCAACTTCTTCAAGATAGCCTTTCCCGTGATAATAGCGAGCACGATTGTCATAAAGGTCTTTGACGCCTTCGGCGCGATAGAGGTGATATCCAGTACAATCACACCAGTCACTGTCGGATGGCTCGGCCTGCCTGCAGTCACGGGCATACTGCTGATATTCGGCATACTGAGAAAGGAGCTTACCATAGTGATGCTCGCAGCGCTTGCAGGGACAACAAACTTCGCACTTGTCATGACACCCGTTCAGATGCTTGTGTTCGGGCTCGTTACCATGCTTTACATCCCGTGCGCCTCCACAATAGCCGCGCTCGTCAAGGAGATAGGAACGAAGAAGGCACTTCTTATGACAGTCTTCGAGGTGGGATTCGCCATATTCATAGGCGGTTTGTTCTTCAGGCTGCTGCTTTTGCTGGGCATTTAACGCCTCTTTGGGTTGATAAAGCTTAAATGCTATTTACATCTTAAAGACATGATGCGCGACATAAAGTATGACAAAAGGAATTTTATAAGAAACTTCAACGGACTTAGAATACCGTCCAGGAAAATCGACAGGGTTAATATTGTATACGATCACGGCGAGCTTTTTCCATATAATGGGATTTTCGAAATTGAACTAAAAAATGGAGACACCCTTTATGCTAAAAGAAGCAGCGAGATAAGCAAGCCTTTCATGTTCGTAGATGAAGAATCCGCAGATGCCCATCTTGATGTTTACAAAGCTTACCGTGACATGGAATTCTATTCACCTGAAACCGAGTTAAATGTAACTGAAAACAGAAAGTATGGAGTTTTTGATATCACCATGGTTTTGCCTGCATATCATACGAAAAAGAATTACAAGAGGCGCCTTACGAATTTTCCTGAGTCCCTCTTCCAGTCCCAGAAAGACAAGATACTTATGATAGCGGAGGGAAAATTTTTCAATATGGATACAATGGCTGACTACAATTACGGCTATGACGGGAAGAACCTATATTACATCGACATGCATCTTTTCAAAGAAGTGCCGTCGCCTCTTCTTGAGGATCTTTGGATAAATGCGCTACTTTAGCCGGATTGCTTCCAGATTTTTAGGCGCCAGCGTCTCGCATTTGAATATCTTGTGCGCGTCCCTCGCGAACTCGGTGCACCTGCTGCTCTCGCCGTGGTTTACAAGTATGCGCTCAAGCTTTCCGGGAAGGTTGTATATGTAGCTTATCAGCTGCTTCCTGTCAGAGTGGCCGGAAAGCCCGTGCACGGAGTGCACTTCCAGATTCACAGGAAGCGTGACGGATTTTCCGCCTTCCCTTGATATGGGGACCTCCTTCCATCCCTTCTGCAGCCTCCTGCCTAAAGTGCCTTCAGCCTGATAGCCGACAAAAAGCAGCATGTTCTTCGGGTCAGGAGCAAATGCCTTGAAATACTCCACCGCAGGCCCTCCTATGAGCATGCCTGATGTAGCTATGACCACTCCGGGCTCTGTCGAGTCGAGTATCTTGTTCCTCTCCTTGGGCGCGACCCTCTTGAAGATATCAGCGGTGAACGGATTCTCGCCCTTGTGGAATATGTCCCTCTGCACATACCTTGACAGGTATTCCGGATATGCCGTGTGTATGGCTGTCGAGTCCCACAGCATGCCTTCCATCCAGACAGGATGCTTGAAATGGTTGCCTGCAAGTATGGCCATGACCTCCTGCGACCTTCCCACGGCGAATGAAGGTATGAGCACCTTTCCGCCCCTCTCTATTGTCTTGTTGACAAGGTCCATGAACTCTTGCTCGGATTCGCGCCTTCCCGGCATCAGGTTGCTCGACGCCCCGTAAGTGGATTCAATCATAAGCGTTTCCACTCTCTGGAACTTCGTTGAAGCAGCGTCGAAAAGCCTGCTCGGACCGAACTTTATGTCGCCTGTGTAAAGGACGTTGTGCAGTCCGTCGCCTATGTGAAGATGAATAAGCGAAGCCCCCAGCAGATGGCCTGACGGCTCGAGCGTGAGCCTTATGTCAGTTGTTATGTCGCTCACCTCGCCGTAGTCCAGCGCTATGGTATGTTTCACTGCCTTCTCTATGGACTTCTTCTTGTACCACACCTTCTTGCCTTCCCTCTGCGCGACGTCAACGAAATCCATGCAGAGAAGGACCATCATGTCCCTCGTGGGCGCTGTGCAGTACAGCGGGCCTTCGTAGCCGTTCTCATAGAGCCATGGAATGAAGCCGCAGTGGTCAAGGTGGGCGTGGCTGAGCACGACTGCATCTATCTTCTCTATGTCGAAATCAGGGGAATCTATGTACGGCGTGTCGTCCGAGCCGACATCGACGCCGAAGTCCAGAAGCACATTCGAGTTTGATGTTTCAAGCATTATGCTGCTTCTTCCGACCTGCCTGCCGCCGCCAAGATATGAGAGCCTTGCCCATTCCTTGTCCTTCTCGACCTTCGGCGGGGAATTTATCCTCTGCCCTATCTTGTTGAGGAAGACCTTCCTGTACGGTATCTCGCTGTGAAGCAGGTTTCTCACTGCCCTGACTATCTCGGACTCTATCGCAGGCGCCCTCTCTATTTTCGGCAGCCAGCATGTCTCGTTCTTTATCCTGCGGAAGGTTTCGCCTCCCTTGCCTATCACGAGGCCGGGCTTTGCGGACTCTATGACGACCTTGCCGAGTTCGGGCTCGAAGTATATGGCACTTATCTCAGCCTCCTTTGGGACAAGCTCCTCTATCTTCTTCTTGGCCTTCTCTGGCTCCATGGCTATGCTCTGGTCCGGCCGTATCTCTATCCTCTTCTTGAGCTTCGAGACTATGCTCCTGACAACGGTGTCGCAGTTCCTGAAGAACTCTGGGTTCTTGGTGTAGAGCACCATGTCTGATGCCTCGAATTTCGCCTCTGTTATCTCCGCATCCTTGGGGAGATTTTCATTTAAATCTTGTATTAGACTCAAAATACCACCTGTACTGAAAAACCGATGAAAATAAACCTACTCAATTCATTGCGCGATCTTCTTTACCTGCTCGTCTGAAACCTTTTTGTAACCCGACTTTGATATAACTACAGCATCTATGCCGCTTCCGCCGGATGCTATATCCCTTTTGGTCGCGGACCTCACGGCCCTCACTGCAACCCTGACAGCCTCATCCGCGCTCATTCCATCCTTGTATTGCTCTTCAAGAACACCGAATGCTATGGGCGAGCCGGAACCTGTCGAAAAGTATTTCTCAGGCATCACCGAACCGTCAGGCGAAAGCGTGAAAAGCCCCGGCTTGCCGTCGTAACCTGCAACAACAAGCTGCACATAGTATGGATAAAACCTTCGCGAGTAAAGTATATTCGCTATGAGCGTCGAAGCCGACTCAACTGACATCTTCCTGCTTTCATTGAGTTCGTAGAGCTTCAGCTCAGCTTTTACGTATCTTATCAGTGCCTGGGCATCTCCAACAACGCCTGCTATTGTCATTCCGAGGTGGTCGTCCACCTGGTGTATTTTCTCCGCATCCTGGCTTGCTACAAGGTAACCCATTGTGGCCTTCCTCTCTGCAGCTAACACTACAGCGTCGTTGGCTATTATGCCAACGGTCGTTGTTCCCGTCTTCATCTTTTCCTGAATTTCTCCGTCCATCATAAGAATCAGCGTCTGCTGTTCAATTTGATTTATTTATTGGTAAGTTATTTATAAATGTTACCTCTCAGGCGTCTATCAGGACCCCTCCCTTCTTTGCTGCCACAATGTTGTGGACGAGCTCTGAAAGCGAGTTAAGCAGACCCTGCGCCTCGCCGAGTGAAAGCCCTATCTTCTGCGGCTCCAGTATCTCTATGCTTGAAGGGGCATAGTTAAGCACAAGGTAAACGAGGTTCTCGTACCTTCTTGATATGAATTCAATCTCCACGACCTGCGAGTATGCTTCTTTTATGTTCCTGAAGGGACTTGGCGTCTTTACAGGCTCGTCATACTTCTCTTTGTATATTATGCTGTCCGGCTCATTCTTCATTTGTTCTATGTGCTTCTTCAGGCTGCTTTCGCATGCCTCCTTTGAGACAGCGAGCACTTCTACTGAGGCTACTGCCTTTATCCAGCCGTCCTTGAGCCTCTTCTTCACGGTCTCCATGACATCTTCTGCCATAACCAATAAAGGCGGCGCGTTATTTAAATGTATTAAAGCCACTTCTTCCCCGCTATCGGGATTTTTGCGCCGCATTTCCCGCACCTGTCGCCGTAATAGATGGTGTTGTATCCGGAGCGCTCTATCATTATCTGGCCGCATTCCGGGCAGTATGTGGACACCTTTTCAGACGTTACGTTGCCCAGATACACCCACTTCAGCCCGGCGTTTCTGGCAACATCGTAAAGCTTTTCGAGCAGCGCCTCCTGCGCCGGCGGCGCATCGGTCAGCTTGTAAGTCGGGTAGAACGCGGTCAGGTGGTACGGCACGTCCGGGCCGAGGTTATCCACTATCCATCTCACTGTCTTTTTTATGAATGCCTGGCTGTCGTTGTAGCCCGGAATGACAAGGGTCGTTATCTCTGTCCATACCCTGCGTTTTTTGTATTCCAGCAGCGCGTCAAGCACGGGCTGCAGGCCGGGAGCCATGCAGACCTTTCTGTAGAACCTGTCGTCGCCTTTGAAGTCCACATTGACTGCGTCCAGATACTTCGATGCCTGTTTTATGGCTTCGGGCGCGGTGTAGCCGTTGCTCACCCACACATTATAAAGCCCGGCTTTTTTTGCCAGCTTCATCGTGTCGTATGCATACTCGTAAAAAACCGTTGGCTCCGTGTAGGTGTATGCTATGCCCTGAACCCCGCGCGCCTTCGCCGCTCCCACAATGTCTTTAGGGCTCAGGTCTTTTCCCTCTATCTTACCGTATTCCTGCGATATTTCCCAGTTCTGGCAGTGCCTGCACCTGAAATTGCACCCCACTGTTGCCACAGACAGGCATTCGGTGCCTGGGGCAAAATGAAAAAGCGGCTTCTTCTCTATGGGATCCACTGCGAGCGAGCATGCCTTTCCGTAGACCAGCGAATAAAGCTTTCCCCTGATATTCTTCCGTACGCCGCAGAAGCCGGAAGAGCCGTCAGGGACGCCTTTACAGTAGCGCGCGCAGAGGGTGCAGTCTACTTTGCCGTCGTCGCGCTTCCTGTAGAACAGAGCTTCCTTCATGAGTCTTTGTTGTTTTCGTGAATAAAAAAGAGCCTCTGGAGGGATTTGAACCCCCGACCTATCGCTTACGAGGCGATCGCTCTATACTGCCGGTGCTTCCATACGGAAGCAGGGTACCAGCTGAGCTACAGAGGCATATGTTTCAGTATTTGAACATGCAAAACTTTTATTGTTTGCTGCGGCTTTATCCGAAAAATGCTGAAAGTGTGTCTATAAGCGGCCTTATCGGCTGGCAGAACGGACTGGACTCCGTGCCCGGAGCGTTGCACACGAACACGAAAAGCATAAGGATTACTGCGAAGAACACGAAAACCACTCCGGCTATCAGTGTAAGTCCGCCTTTCATGTCTTATTATTGATTTCCGTTATTAAATAATTTGTTAAAATAATAATTATGGGTTCTGAAGAGGAAAGGGAAGAGTATTTCGAGCATCTTGACAAAAAGCATTACAAGAAGAAATACAAAAAGCGCGTCCCCTTCAGGGAAATCAAGGGAGTTCAGGAATGAGCATATATTTTAATACATGCATTTCCATCTTATGTTCAGTGGGGTCTTGAGGTAACTTGGCTATCCTAGCGGGCTCCAGTTGTCATTACTGGAGAGCTGACGGGTTTATTGAGGCTTCGATAAGCCGGATGATAAGAAGAAACCCGCATATATGGGTTCAAAGGC
>JAGGXP010000006.1 GCA_021163005.1 Candidatus Aenigmatarchaeota archaeon
ACAGGAACGCAATATGACGACTTGAACAGAATGAACAGGTCGTCCTTAAAAGGTATGGACAAAGCAGGCTTTAGGCAATTCACAAACAGACGGCTAACAAAGATGAACAAAGCCTAATCGAACAGGACGCACACCGCCTGTATACACAGAATGGACAAAGCAGGCTCGGACAGCAACGCAAGATGACGGCTAACGCAGGGTGAGCAAAGCCGTCTTTAAGCCCATCTGCCCCCTTAAAGCATTATTCCCCAACCAATAAGAAAACGAACAGGAATATGCAAAGCTGGGAATCCCCTCCGGTCCATTGAGGTGAAAAAATGGAAATGGATACATCAAAGGCAGGCATTGTGATTATTGCAGCAGTGCTGCTGTCGCTCGTCTGGCTTTTTTATGCAGGTGTGAGTGCGGGCTTTGGGCTCATGCCTCTTGCAGTCTTCGCTGTCTCTCTGTCGGCAGGCATAGTGCTTCTCGAGGATTGGGACGACGAGAGGTGATTCCGTGCCGGAGATAGCGTTATTCGCTACCGACCTTCACGGAGATATACATGAATACGAACATCTTCTGGAGCTCGGAAGTGGCAAGAACGTAAAGGCTGTTATAATAGGAGGGGACATCAGCCCCTTCCTTACAGTTCTCGGGGACATCGCTCTTTACCAGAGGGAATTCATTGAATATTATCTGTTACCAAGGCTCAGGGACTTTAAGCAAAAATCCGGAAAGGACGTGTTTCTCATGATGGGCAATGACGACCTTAAGGTAAACAGGGATGTGCTTGAAAAAGGGGAAAAGGAGGGTCTTTTCAGAATCATAAACCAGAAGGTTTACAGGCTCGGAAAGCTCCACATAGCCGGATATTCTTTCATCAATGAGACCCCATTCATGCTCAAGGACTGGGAAAAATCTGAAAATGACATAAAAAAAGACCTGTTAGC
This sequence comes from Candidatus Aenigmatarchaeota archaeon, assembly GCA_021163005.1. Taxonomy (GTDB): domain Archaea; phylum Aenigmatarchaeota; class Aenigmatarchaeia; order QMZP01; family JAFGSV01; genus JAFGFG01. Next base: position 933 of record JAGGXP010000006.1, read on the forward strand.
GCTTGCAAAGAAAAGCGACCCGAAGAGGACCATATATTCCATGCACGCCCCTCCGCTTGGGACTGCGCTTGACGTTATATTCAGCGGAGAGCATGTGGGCAGCAGCTCTATCAGGGAATTCATAGAGGAAAAGCAGCCATACCTGACGCTGCACGGGCATATACACGAATCGCCTCAGGTGTCGGGACACTGGAAAGAGGTATTGGGAGGGACAATATCTGTAAATCCCGGCAAGCAGAATGTGCTGGTTTTTGACATAAATGATCTGAATACAATGAAACTGCTATCTGTCTGATTATGGCATACGAAACACTGAACAGGCTCAAATGGTCAGGAGAACTTGGCAAGTGTTCAGTAATTATCAGGAGCAGGGGATCGCAATCAGATGAAAAAGTTATTGACGGAGCAGAAATCGGTGAGATTAAAAAAACATATTTTACATACTCACACTATGAAAGGGAAACTGTAATACCGAATCACAGGATACTCAGGATAACAAAAGAAGGTAAGACGTTATGGATGAAAAAAACAAAAAAAGGATGATAAGAGTATTTGGATATACCAGGGAAGAGCGCTCTCTCAGCCGCTGGAAGGAGATAAGGAGCAGGAAGATTATTCTCAGGAATTACCTGATAATGATGATTTCCAAAATACTTCCGGATACAGAGCTGAAGAACCGTTTATACAGAAAAACCGGAATGAAGATAGGTAGCAATGTCAGCATCTTTGGCTCGAATTTTGACATATTTTTTCCGGAGCTCATAGAAATCGGCGACAATACTGTCATAGGCAACAAGACCTCGGTGATTACACATGAGTTTCTTTCAGATGAATGGAGGGTAGGCCGCGTAAAGATAGGCAGCGGCGTGACCATAGGGACGATGACTGTTGTCATGCCCGGTGTTGAAATAGGAGACGGCGCGACAGTTGCAGCATACTCTCTTGTAAACAGGGACGTCAAGAAAGGGTCGCTTGTTGGCGGTGTTCCGATAAAAAAGCTAAGATAGCCATCTCTCTGATTCTATCAGCACGCCGCAGTCTGTCCGGCTTACTGTGAATTTGACTGGAAGGAATTTTTCCAGTATGTGCATGTTGGTCTGGGCATGGCTCGAAAGCACAGGTGCGGTTATGGCTGACCTGCCTTCAGCCATTGCCATGTACGGCAGCAGCTGGTCGCTCATGTATTCATCGACGCATGACCCTGCCCTGATAACCCCGAGCAGCGCATTCACAGCGTCTGAAGCCACTTCCTCTGCCTTTTTTCCGGCCTCTCCCAGGCCGTCTGATCCGATTATGCAGCCGTTGGCGCTTTTGGCTATGAGCACCATCCCGGAGCCAGGGCATGGCGTTTCGGAATAGCCGCTCTTTACTTCAATGGAGTAGCCGCTCTTTTTCAGCATGCTCTCGGCTTCCCTGTACTGGCGCTCGGCCACCCTCGGCTTCTTGAGCCTCATTGCTGCCACTGATATGATGTCAATGCTCTCTATGTCTCCTCTTTCTTTCATCACTACAGGCTTCAGCTTTTTCGGAGGCTGTACAATCATCTTGACCTTGGAGCCGCCAACAGGGTAAAAGCCGTGACGGATGATATTGATTTCCGCATGGTATCCCATCCTCCTCAAAAGGGGCAGCAGTACAAACTGGATGTACTGGAGTGGCGGTGCATACTTGCCGAATGTCGCCCCGCCTTCTATATCCACAACAAGCTTCTTCTTTATACCAATTGAAGAAATCAGCAGTGACTGTATAACAAGTCCCACAGAACCGGCAGTCTCTATGCCTATGCTGATATGTTCAGAATGCTCAGTGCCTGGGTAAAAGAACACCTCCGTGGCGCCTATGCGGGCACCTTCAACCCTCCCCCCCGACATTTCAGCTGTGGCCTCCAGACCCCTCAGATGCTGCGTCCTCAGCCCGGGCTGTGGCCTTCCTGAGCGTATGTTGAATATTCTCACAGGTTTTTTCGTAAGCACAGAGAGCGCTGACGACAGCCTTAGTATCGAACCGCCACCCTCCATTACGGAGCCGTCTATTTCGATAAATTTTGATGACATAACAATAAAATGCCTCTGGCTTTTAAGAATCAGACACTAAGCGTGTCCCCGTTGGCAGGTGCAACAGCATCAAAACCGTGCTGCTCCTTCATCTCTTCGGCGAATTCCTGCGTCCGGTCGCCGTGGACAAGTATAATCTTCTCGGGGCTCAGCTCCTTGTAGAATTTTATGAGATGGTCCCTGTCCGTGTGCGCACTGAAGTCCATGAAGTGTATAGGGAATTCGGGCTTCACGGACATCTCGCCGTTGTCGTAAACCCCTGTCTCAAGCAGGTTCCTTCCTGCTGTTCCCTCAACCTGATATCCTGTGAGTACCATTGAGCTGTCCTTTCTCTGGGCAAGCCTGCTTATGTAGAAGCTGACGGGCCCTCCCTGAAGCATGCCGGCTGTGGTTATTATCACAGAAGGCTGACTAACAGCCTCCTTTCTTTCAGGGTTCTTTCTGATGCAGTGGGCATTGTCCAAGGCGCTTCGGAGCTTCCCTGCGTTCAGGAAAGACTTTGGATGGGAAAGCATCCTGTCTGCTGCGCGTATGCCCATGCCGTCCACGTAAATGGGGAACTCTATGTCTTTCAGCATCAGGAGCAGCTCCTGCGTCCTGCCCACAGCGAATGCCGGAAGCAATGTGACACCGCCGTTGTGGCAGGTGCTTTCCACTATCTCCAGAAGCTTTGACTTCAGTTCGCTTCTCTTTGGATGATTCTTGTAGGAGTATGTACTCTCTGATATCAGTGTATGAACCTCTCCGACATTCGTATCAGCGCCGAACATGAAGTCTGTGTTTATGAACTTTATGTCACCTGTGTATAGCAGATTTTTTCCGCGGCTTTCTATTTTGACCATTGCCGCCCCGGGTATGTGCCCCGCTGAAAAAAGCTCCACTGTGCTCGAGCCGAATTCATGAGGATCGTTGAAGTTCATTATCTTTTCCCTCCTTCCCATGCGCTTTATGTCCTGGCTGGAGAAGCCCGGCTGCATGCCGCGCTTCTTCTGCACCTTCAGCGAGTCCTCAAGAAGCATGTGGGAAAGGTCGAATGTGGCTGGAGTGGCGAATGTCCTTCCGCTGTACCCCCTGCTGTAAAGACCCGGAACAAAGCCTGAATGGTCGAGATGCGCATGTGTTATTATAACACCGTCAAGATTGAGCGGCGGCTGCATAGGGCTGTGTCCTTCCTGGACCTCTATGCCGTGGTCCATCACGAATTTCTCTTTTCCTGTGTCTACGAGAATGGATGATTTTCCGACTTCACGGCAGCCGCCGAGAAATTTAAGCTCCATAATCATCTTTGTCTGGAGAGTCTTATTAACTTTGTTCTGAAAGATGCAGGAAATGCATATGTGAATCCTGCGTCATAGGAGACCATGGCCAGAAACACCATCCAGTTGCCTGTCAGGCAGGAAACTGAAAAAGCAGCAAGCTCCATTGTCAACCGGTATTTAAAGAACCTGCTGATGAGGCCGTGAATTCTTCCGCTGTCCGAAAGATTGTTTCCCAGTTCGTCCAGAGCACCGCTAATCATGAAGAACGCCAAAAGCGGAACACTTAAAGGTCCTATTCCGTAGACTGTGAAAAAGATTATTGCCGTAGCCAGGCCCGCTGCATGGACAGGATGGTCTATTTTGGATGTTATGAGAACAGCTGCTATGACTGCTATTCCCAGTTCTGCGAGAAGCGGGTAGTGCGTGATGGCATATGCTATAAGAAATCCATAAAGCGCTCCTGTTGCATATCCCGTGTATCTGCTGAGTTTCAGTCCGTCATCAGCTGCCATGTCAGCTATGCGGGTAAGAACCCCGGCTGAAAATACCAGCAAAACTGCTTCCAGCATTCAGCATCTCCTCAGAAGATATTCAAAAAAGAGGAAGAATGCTATTGTGAATGGTCCGTGAATCGCTCCCGGGAGGCTTGCCGCAGGGGAAAAGAGTATAAGGGCGAGTGTGGCAGTCATGCCGCCATTCTTGATTGAGCTGAACAGCGTGTATGCTATACACCTTCCTTTTTCCACGTTCATCTTCCTTCCGATGAAGTAGACCAGTGTGCCGGGAATGAAAACTGCGAGCAGGTGGACTGCGAATACCGGGGCCAAGGACAGCGGCTCCATAAGTATAGCCTCGTGATTCAGCCCTATCACACTGTAGTTGATAAATCCGAAGCAGAAGTTGACTATTATCTTCTGGTACCGGTCTGTGTAGTGCGGATGGCGGAGCAGCAGCCGTGACAAGAAAAGCGGCAGTAGTATTATCAGCGAGAGTGTCTTCACTATCTCAAAGACATCGACGGACTGGCCGATAAAGACAAAGGTTATCAGCGGGGCAAAACCAAGGGCAAGCAGATAGCTGAGCAACTCCCCGCCCAGTGCAGCCTTGGTATCCCCCTTAAGAAGGTATGTGAATGGTATGACGGCCACTGCCGGCGGCGCCGCGGCCAGTATCACGAACCCTGTGAAATAGTCAGTGTTCGGCAGCAGCAGATATGCAAGGATTATCGTGACAGAGGAAAGCAGACCGTAGCTGAGGAGCACGGCCTTCAGTGAAACAGGTGCGTTTCGCCTGATATCTTTCCTGCTGGTTTTCATGTGTGTCAGCGAAAGGGTCGCTGCCACTATGAAAAACGGTATTATGAATGCGCCTGTCAAAGGTGAGAGCTGTGGATATGCCAGACCTATTATTATCGGAACCGTGAAGAACAGTGCAGTATTTTCGAGCAGGCTCATTCCCATCCCTCAGACTTGTAGACAGCTGCTACAAGTGAGCAGGCGACAGCGCCGGTACATTCCTTTTCAACTGTCTTTATCTTCATGTCACCATGCTCCTCAGGTCTGTAAGAAGTCATGGAACTGATGGTGTTTTCGATATAGTCCGTTACCTCTTCCTTGGTTCTTGCGCCCTTTTCAACAAATATACCTTTCCCTTTTGTGTGATTAGCGCTCACCCATCCGAGACCGGCCACGGCCTTTTCACCTTTCTTGGTTTCATATTGTTCTGAAAGCACGACGTAAAGCTTGTAGCCGTGCTCCTTGTTGTTCATGTCAACCTTTTTCACAACAACACCTGCGCCCTCAGGGATGACAGAACTGAGTTTTATCAGGTTGTAATTGGCGATGCCTGCGTCCCAGAGAGCGCGATCGAAGGCTGCGATTCTCGTCTTTCCTTCGCCTGTGCCCCATGTTATGTATATCTTCACTCCAATGCACCTGCCAAAACAAGCGGAAAGGTTACAGAAGCATCTCCATAAACAGTCACAGTGCGTCCTTCTTCTGTTATCTTGCTCCAGGACTTTGCCTCATTCGGTGTTGCGCCGGAAAGGCTGCCGTCCCATGGAGATGATGTCGTGAAGTAAACTGCATAATCAAGGCCGTCCCTGAGTATGTTCACGCCTATGGTATGATGTTTGGATATGCCTCCGCCAAGGATGATACCCCCGCGCTTCTCCGAGTTTATGACTATGTCTGCAAGCTTCATGTCGCTGCTGACATCTATAGCGAAGTCCGTGTTTTCCTGCTTGAAGAAATAGAGCTGAAGCCCTATGGCAGAGTCTGTTATGCCTGGGGAGAAGACAGGGATGTTGTTTTTGGCGGCCCAGTAGAGGAAAGAATCCTCTGATTTGAGCGTTTTTCCCACCTCAGCTATGAACTCGCTTGGGCTCCATGAATGTCTTTTCGCATCAAGCTCTGCAAAAAGCGGCTGTATGAACTTCTCCAGGAAAACGTAACGGTCGCTCGGTATGAGTATGTTGCCAAGCCTGTTGACACCCTTCTTGTGCAGCTTGGTGTCATCAAGGCTGAAGTCGCCCAGAAGGTAGGACTTTTCAGTCCTTATTATGTCATGGTCTATGGATCCGCCCGTAGTTATTATGACATCGACGAGGCTCTCCCTGACGAGCTGGGTTATAAGTCCGCGGAGCCCGCCTGCAACCATGTTTGCAGTGAAACTGAGGAATATGGTTGCCTTTTCTCTGCGCATCCTCTTTATGAGCCGGGCTGCCTTTGCTATCTCAGTTGCCTGGAAGCCTGCGGAGCCCATCTGGCTGACAAGCTCAGAGACCTTCATATCATTGCTTATAGCATAGTCATGAACATTTTCCATAAAATCACCTTTTTTGCGCGGATTATTTAAATCGGATACAGTTCAGCAAGAGAATCAGCCAGCTCAGTTAATGATTTAATATGTCTGGATTCCATACTATTTACTAGGCATTGCCATTTAAAGGTTTTGTGGTTCGATGGAGACGGAAAAGCGCGTTGAATTGGTGAAACAGGTCGGCGAGGAAATCATCACCGAGGCCGAGCTGAGGGAGCTTTTTGAAACAAAAAGCAGACCTGTGGCCTATGACGGTTTTGAACCTTCGGGGCGCATGCACATAGCTCAGGGCATACTCAGGGCCATAAATGTAAACAAGATGATAAAGGCCGGTGCGAAGTTCAAGATGCTGGTAGCAGACTGGCACAGCTGGGCAAACAACAAGCTTGGCGGCGACCTTGACAAAATTCACACAGCAGGCGACTACATGCTTGAAGTGTGGAAAGCCGCGGGCATGGACACCGGTAAGATTGAATTCGTCCGCTCAAGCGACCTGCTGAAGAATGAGAGCTATTGGAAGACGACCATGCAGGTGGCAAGAAACAGCACAGTGAAAAGGGTTGTGAGGTGTGCCCAGATAATGGGCAGAAAGGAGAGTGAGAGCCTCTCTGCGTCGCAGATACTTTATCCATGCATGCAGACTGCTGACATATTCGAGCTTAAATGCGACATCACACAGCTCGGCATGGACCAGAGAAAAGTCAACATGCTGGCCAGGGAAATAGGCCTGAAACTCGGCTTCTGGAAGCCCGTAGTCGTCAGCCATCACATGCTAATGGGACTCGGTAAGCCGGCATCCGGTGCGATGGATGCTGTCGAAAAGGCCATAGAAATGAAGATGTCCAAGAGCAGGCCGGATACCGCCATATTCATGGACGACAGCGAAAAGGAGATACGAAGGAAGATATCGAAGGCATACTGTCCCGAAAAGCAAGTTGAAGAAAACCCCGTTATGGAATACTGCAAATACATCATATTCGAAAAGTTCCCGGCTCTTGAAGTCCAGAGGCCGCCTAAGTTCGGCGGCGACATGAGCATCGGCTCGTATGAAGAGCTTGTGAAACTATACAAAAGCGGCAAGCTCCATCCCATGGACCTGAAGAACGCTGTCGCGGAGCACATAAACCAGCTCGTGGAGCCGGTAAGGAAACGGTTTGAGAAGAATGCCAGAGCCAGAAAGCTTCTGGCAGAGGTGAGGAGTTTTGAGGTAACCAGATGACAAAAGAAATCAACCCATGGGGCTCGGATGATGTCAAGGACTATCGGAAGATAATGAAAGAGTTTGGCATATCCCCGTTTTCTGGTGTGATGAAAAAGCTTAAGGAGCCGCACCTGCTTATGCGCAGGGGGATAGTCTTCGGCCACAGGGGCTTCGACAGTGTCATGGCTTCAAAGAATTATGCGCTGATGACAGGGCTTATGCCCTCAGGGAAGTTCCACCTCGGCCATAAGATACTTGCAGACCAGATAATATATCATCAACGGGAACTGGGGGCGCATGTGTTTCTCTGCGTGGCAGATGTCGAGGCGTACAACATGCGTCTTGCTGACATGAAAAAACTCAGGGAAACGGCAATAGAGGAATACCTGCTCAACTACATAGCACTCGGTCTTGAGCCGAAGAAATGTGACTTCTACTTCCAGAGCGAGCGCTCCAGAGACAGCGGAAAATCCAACGCATACTACAGGCTCGCAGGCATGGCGGCGAACAAGGTGACTATGAATGAACTGAAGGCCATTTATGGCGAGCTCAGCCCAGGAAAGATTATGTCTGTGATGCTTCAGGTTTCCGATATCCTCCATCCCCAACTGCCAGAGTTCGGCGGTCTGAAGAATGTAGTCGTTCCTGTGGGCATAGACCAAGACCCTCACATAAGGTTGTCAAGGGACATAGCAGCACGTTTCAGCAGGGAATTCGGCTTCAGGGCACCTGCGGCAACATACCACAAATTCATACTGGGCCTGAAAGGCGGCAAGATGTCCAGCTCCGACCCCTATTCATATATAGCATTAACAGACAGCCCGGAAGAGGCGAAAAAGAAGATATACAAGTATGCATTCTCAGGCGGCAGGAAAACCGTTGAGGAGCACAGGAAGCATGGAGGCAATCCTGACATAGACGTTTCCTTCCAGTACCTCTATTCACAGTTTGAGCCAGATGACAGGAAAATCACGAAGATCCGTGACGATTACAGCTCAGGAAAGCTGCTCACAGGTGAACTGAAGCAGATTCTCATAGAGAAGCTTACGAAGTTCCTTGAAGAGCACCAGAAGAAGCGTGAAGCTGCGAGGAAGAAAGTGGACAGGTTTCTGGACAAGTGAGTTTTTAAACCAAATACAGCTAATACTGAAACAGGCGGGGGTACCCGAGTCTGGCCAAATTAAACTGGCAGCTTGGGTCTTCGGCTCAGGCTGCCGGAAGGCCAAAGGGGCAGGACTTAAGATTGGGTTCTTAAGTGCTGATTCCGAGATGATGGAGTCCCGATGGGTCATCCTGTAGCTCAGTGCTTTCGCAGGTTCAAAGGCTCAAGGGGGTCAACGGCAGCTCACCACGCAGTTGGTGAAACCGCTTGCACGCCCCCTTAAAGCATTATTCCCCATGAACAGGGAGATGCAGAGGCGGACAGGAACGCAATCCGCCTGCATGAACATAACGGACAAAGAATAATCGAACAGGAACGCAATATGACGACTTGAACAGAATGAACAGGTCGTCCTTAAAAGGTATGGATAAAGCAGGCTTTAGGCACATCTGCCCCCTTAAAGCATTATTCCCCGGTAACAAAGAAAGGAGAGGATGGGGAAAGAGGAATGGTGCACAGGTTCCCCAGTAACAATGAAGAAGGAAAGGGGAATCAGGACAGCAGCGGAAAGCCGCAAAGGTCGTGCAGGTCGCACGGCTCGAACAGTCGAACAGCAACGCAAGCTGACGACATGCACAGAATGGACAAAGCCGTCTTTAAAAAGCATGGACAAAGCCGTCTTTAAGCACGTTCCCGCGGTTAAGTGAGCTGAGAATCCTGCCCCCCGCATCATTGTGATGGCATGATAGTGGTCGACCTCGAAACAACAGGCATGGACCCGGAGAGAAACAGCATAGTCAGCATAGGCGCTCTCGACTTCGACAATCCTGAGAATACGTTCTACGGCGAGTGCAGGATGGACGAAGGTGCAGAAGTGAGCAATATAGCCCTGAAGATTAACGGGTTCACGCTTCCTGAGATAAGGGACAAAAGCAAGCCATCCTCGCGCGAACTGCTTGCTGATTTTCTTGAATGGCTCGCATCCATAAAGGACAAAACAATAGCAGGCGACAACATATGGTTTGATATAGGCTTCCTCAGGGAAAACTTCAAAAAGAACGGCATGAAGTATCCTTTCAAAAAGAAAAGTGTTGAGCTTCATGAACAATGCAAGATTCTTGCAGGGCTTCCGTGGAGCCTTGACGCTGTGCTTTACTATGTGGGCATTCCGCCGAGAAACAAGGCACATAACGCCTTGGACGACGCAGAGCTGACAGCAGAGGCGCTGTCGCGGTTATTGAACGGAAAGCCCCTTCTGAAGCGATTCAGGCAGTATCCCGTTCCTGACGTGTTCGTCAAGAAAGAGAAATAGGGCCGTCGCCGAGACTTTCACCCATCCGCACACCTGCGGAAGCGTTTTGAACTCGGGCCAAGAGCTTTCTGCAGACTGCAATTACGCTTTTTCTGACACAGCAGCCTGCCACAGGCTCTTATGCTAACCACTACACCACGACAGCCATTATAGGTTTATTTTATTTGTTTCTTTTAAAGCAAAAACTGTTTTCATTTATAAAGGTTATGGAACATAACCTTCTTCTGTGATTTTATGAAAGAAATGAGAGTATACGTGAAAACCGGAAAAGCCATAAATCTGGACAGAATGCGCCAGCGGCTCGGAAACTACCATGATATGTCAGACGCAGTCATAACGGAAATAAATTCAGATCCGCTGGGGGTGTATTATAATTTTGTTGTTCCTGACACAGTAAGTCCGAAGGAGCTGAAGTACAGAGGCGTAAAAAAGGTTTTGGATGTAACGCCGAGCATGGTTCCGTCCCTGTTTAAGGCCTATGTGGATGGTGATGTCATTGACTCTTTCGATGACATGTGGAGAAGATTTGATTTGGAGCTGAAAAAAAGCGGGACAGAAAAGACAGGATTATTCAAACGAGAAAAAAACTATATGATTTTTGAAGGTTCTGAGAATGTTCATCCGGAGCAGATACAGGCCTACCCCGGGATAGTGAAAGCAGTAAGGATAGACCAGTACATCGTGGATATAGCAAGAAATATGACACATGGCCGCGAACTTCCGGAAACGATGCACGGACTCTCGGTTTCTATTGGAAAAGATCCGACAGAAAATGAATAATCTTTATAAATAACTACTATCAATAGATAGATGCGAGTTTAGGCAACTAAACGATGAGATACGATGTGAGCTTGGAAGTGAGCTTTCGAGTTCGAAGCATGTCCTTGTGGAGTTTTAAAGGTTTGATAAGGAGAACCTGCCAAATTCCAATTCCGGTTGATCCTGCCGGAGGTCATTGCTATCCGAATCCGACTAAGCCATGCAAGTCTTGGTGTTCATCTTTGGACACTAGGGCGGAAAGCTCAGTAACACGTAGTTAACATGCCCTCAAGTCTGGGATAATCTCGGGAAACTGAGGCTAATACCAGATAGATAAAAGATACTGGAATGTTCTTTTATCCAAAGATTTATCGCTTGAGGATTGGACTGCGCCGGATTAGGTTGTTGTGAAGGTAAAATCTTCCCAAGCCGATAATCCGTACGGGCCTTGAGAGAGGAAGCCCGGAGATGGATTCTGAGACAAGAATCCAGGTCCTACGGGACGCAGCAGGCGCGAAACTTTCCCAATGCACGAACCCTTTTCGGTGTGAGCATACAAAAGCGTTCACGGAAAATCATACCGAATAGGCGTGAAAGTGTGAGGAAGGGATTCGGAGTGCATTCTCTTATAAAGGGGATGCTTTTGTGGAGTGTAAAAAGCTTCACGAATAAGTGGTGGGTAAGACGGGTGCCAGCCGCCGCGGTAATACCCGCGCCACGAGTGATGACCACGTTTATTGGGCTTAAAGCGTTCGTAGCCGGCCCAGAAAGTCCTTAGTGAAATCCCGCAGCTAACTGTGGGGCTTGCTAGGGAAACTGCTGGGCTTGGGACCGGGAGAGGTCTGGGGTACTCAAGGGGTAGGGGTAAAACCCTTTTGCGCATGAGACAAGCAAAAGCGTTTACGGAAAACATATGCGCACTTGGTTACATTCCTGTAATCCTTTGGGGACCACCGGTGGCGAAGGCGCCAGACCAGAACGGATCCGACGGTGAGGGACGAAAGCTAGGGGAGCAAAGGGGATTAGATTGACCCTTTTTACGGGAGCTGACGCTTCCACAAAAGCGTCAACGGAAAATGTAAAAATGGTCCTAAAAACCCCCGTAGTCCTAGCTGTAAACGATGCCCACTAGACATTGGCAATCTCACGGGGGTTGTCAGTGCCGTAGCGAAAGCGTTAAGTGGGCCGCCTGGGGAGTACGGTCGCAAGGCTGAATACATGACTGCTTATACTGAGCAATTACTGCTTGGCTAATGAAGCAGTAGCTGAACAGAGTAAGCAGTCGGTCGGCAAACTTAAGGGAATTGGCGGGGGAGCACACAAGGGGTGGAGGCTGCGGTTTAATTGGATTCAACGCCGGGAACCTTACCAGAGGCGACAGCAGAGTGAAGGTCCGCTTGAAGAGCGTACCAGACGCGCTGAGAAGTGGTGCATGGCCGTCGTCAGTTCGTGTCGTGAGATGTCCACTTAAGTGTGGTAACGAACAAGACCCGCGCTTCATGTTGCTATCGTATATTTCGGTATGCGAGCACTCATGAGGGACCGCTGGCGATAAGCCAGAGGAAGGTGCGGTCGACGGCAGGTCTGTATGCTCTGAATCCTCTGGGTTACACGCGGCCTACAATGACCGGGACAATGAGATGCGACACCGAAAGGTGAAGCCAATCTCGAAACCCGGCCTCAGTTCAGATCGAGGGCTGCAACTCGCCCTCGTGAAGCCGAAATCCCTAGTAGTCGCTGGTTAGCAAGAGCCTTTTTACAAGAGCCTGAGAGCTTCTGCAAAAAGCCTCGGGAAAAAATGTAGAAAGATTCCTAAACTCTAGCGGCGAATACGTTCCTGCTCCTTGCACACACTGCCCGTCAAGCCATCTGAGTGGATCCTTGGTGAGGCTTTCTTATTTTGGGAAAGTCGAGCCAGGGTTCTGCAAGGAGGGCTAAGTCGTAAAGCGTAGAGACGGGCAATATGATCGGGGAAACCCGAGATGACTTATATTGTGTGCGCTTTGGAACTTCAAAGAGCACATAGTATAGACTATCGTCTCTATGCTCGACAAACAAGGTAGCCGTACGGGAACGTGCGGCTGGATCACCTCCTTATTAACCAAAAAACCTCTTCAAGGACATCTTAACTGGGGCCGGTAGATCAGTGGAACCTCCACCGCGCAAGCGGGGAATCCCAACTTGCGTTGGGGGTGCTAAAGATCGCTCGCCTTGCAAGCGAGAGGCCGTGGGTTCAAAACACAGCCTTTTTTTGCGCTTGTGAGGCTGTATGAAAATCCCACCCGGTCCATCCTGGAAGCTTTATAAAAGCTTCCTGGCATATGTATAATGCTTGATAACGCTACTCAGAGTCGGTCATTTTTCCGGAAGCGGAAGTGGTCGGTAGCGGAAACGTGGAAGACCATGGTATCTGATTCTGTGTAGCGCTTCAAGGAGATGAAGCTCTCCGTCAATGATGGAGGGCGGAAAAGAGTGGAGTAATGAAATAAATTGGTAAAATCCGAGGCAAAGCCCGCTTGCGCTGGCAGCCGTTGAGGATGTGAACACCATATGAGCTCCGTGATGATTTCATAGGCGATTCGTCCCGACTAAACAGGGTCAAGTACACTGTATGGTGGATGGCTTGGCTCGGGTAGCGATGAAGAGTGTGGCAAGCTGCATTAATCCGGGGGTAGGCGCATGCAGCCCTTGAACCCCGGGTTCTTGAATGAGACTTCTCATCTCTTCGGAGATAATCCGTAAGGATTGCGGACGCGGTGAACTGAAACATCTTAGTAGCCGCAGGAAAAGAAAGAAACCTCGATTCCCTTAGTAAAGGCGATTGAAAAGGGAACAGGACAAACCGAATCCCTTCCGAGAGGAAAGGGAGATGTGGGGTTTGGACTTGGGCTTGACTTAACCACAAGACCTGAAGTCTGCTGGAAAGCAGCGCTATAGAGGGTGACAGCCCCGTAGGGGAACTGTGGAAAGTCAATACCAAGTATCCAGAGTAGCGTTCTTTGGATATGGAGCGTGAATGTGGGAGGCAATAGCTCCCAATCCTAAATATAACCCGAGACCGATAGCGAACTAGTACCGTGAGGGAAAGCTGAAAAGTATCCTTGACAGGAGCTGAAAAGAACCTGAAGCCATACAGTCACAGGTAGATACGGCATGTTTAATCCCTTCAAAGGCAACGAGAAGGGTGTAAGTGTTGTATCGTACGTTTAGAAACACGCGACAAGGAGTTTATCTCTGTGGCGAACCGGTTAACAAAGGCAACCGTAGCGAAAGCAAAGCATGCGCAGCAGGTTCGTCCTGTGAGGCATGTGGGTGTGAAAGCGCCCCAAGTCACAGGGATAAGACCCGAAGCCGGTCGATCTAGTCCTGGATAGAGTGAAGCCTTGCGAAAGCAGGGTGGAGGCTCGCTACCGAAACTCAGTCACAAATGGTTCGGGTGATCTGGGACTAGGGGTGAAAATGATACGACAGTATGCTTTTATGGATAAAGCTGTCATGTCTTCAAAGCCAATCGAGTCCGGCAATAGCGGGTTCCTTCCGAAATGAGTCTTAGCTCAGCCTCGCCAGAGACTGGCAAGAGGGTAGAGATACTGACTGGATAACCAAGGGGAGAAAAGTGTGACGACTGAAATACCGGTCGTCCGTTCTCATTCCCCAGTTGTCCTGCCAAACTCCGAATCTTTTGCCGTCGCAGAAGGCGGGAGTGAGGGAACGGGGTAAGCTCGTTTTCCGAGAGGGAGAGAACCCAGACTGGGGTTAAGGTCCCAAAAAGACTGACTGCATGCAAAGCGAAATGCATGCTTTGTTCATCAGGCAGTCATTTCTTGTTGGATGCAAGCGGTCTTGGAATACTTGCTAAGTGAGGAAGAGTGTTTCTGACCACAGACAGTGGGGAAGTAGGCTCAGAAGCAGCCATCCTTTAAAGAGTGCGTAATAGCTCACCCACCAAGGTCAGGAGCCTTGAAAATGGACGGGGCTAAGCAAGTTACCGATACCCCAGACCTCGAAAGAGGGGGTAGGAAGGTGTTTTGCGGGAGCAGAAATCTGTTCGTAAGTTCAGGTGGATCCCGTAAAAACAAGAATCTTGTCGATAGTAACAGCAAAGCTGGGTAAGAAACTCAGCCGCCTGAAGGGCTAGGGTTCCTCAGCAATGATAAAAGGTTGACGATTTGGGCAATTACATGTAGTCGTCTCCTGTCAATTCAACTGAGGGTTAGCCGATCCTAAGGTATATCCTAACTGGAGTATACCGAAAGGGAAGGGGGTTAATATTCCTCCGCTATGAAAGTACGTGCGGCGACGCAAGCTGTGCTGGTGATGCTGTGGGATAGGTCAACCACGCAAGTGGCTAACGGCCGAAGCCTGGGGAGTATCTTTATGATGAGAACCAGGTGAAGACCGGAATGGCACCTGTATGGGTGTTTAGCCGATTCCCAGAGCCACTGAAAAACCAGCATAGAAGGACCTTTCATAATCGTACCGAGAACCGTCACTGGTGTCCCTCCCTGAAAAGGGGAAGGCGTGTTGGGACAATTCAGTTCAGGGAATTAGGCAAATTAGTCCTGTATCTTTGGTATAAGGGATGCCTACTGTCCCGACCAAGTTGGGAACAGTAGGTCGCAGTGACAAGGGGGGTCCGACTGTTTAACAAATGGAGAGATTAGCAATTATGCTTATCTTTTCCGTGCTGCAGTCGGACAAAAATGAAAAATTCAAAGCTACGGGCAGACAGTTAGTACGGAAGAACATTTAATAGATTCGTAAAATACGTTCTCTCCAGTTAAAAAACGTAGGGGGCTGCCAGCCCGAAAGGGTTCGTATAGCTCCTGAGGTCTGTCCAGTGCCGGTCGGTGAAAGCCTTTTTCAAGAGGCCTAAGCCCCGGTAAACGACGGCGGTAACTCTGACCGTCTTAAGGTGACTGCGTTGCCTTAATAAAATCTGGCCATATGCTGGAACGTCCGAGTATCCTACACTACCGGAATTATTTAAGGTTTATACCTTAATATTCAGGTGACAATGTGATAGGTGCGGATAATCAGCAGGAAAGGTTAGATACTTCCTGGATATCAGGTTTTGTCGATGGAGAAGGTTGCTTCTACGTTGGTATAAATAAGATAAATAAAATGACTCTTGGATGGCAGGTCCTTCCGGAGTTCAGGATTGTTCAGCATAAAAATGATGAGCAAATCCTGCATAAAATAAAATCTTATTTCCAATTCGGAAGCATTCGGATTAATCATGGAGACCGAATGGAGTTCAGAGTGAGGGGACTCGAAAATCTTAACAAAATTGTTTCGTTTTTCAAAAACAGTCCTCTCCAAACCAAGAAAAGAAAGGACTTTGAACTTTTTTCCAGTGTTATTGAAATGATGAACCAAAAAGAACATCTGACAAAACAAGGACTTCAACAGATAGCAAAAATTGTATCCAGAATGAACCATAAAGTAGAACCGAAGTATCTAAAATCCCCAGAGACTATACGCCAGACATCCGAAAGGATGAAGATATAGTCCGAACCTCATAGCGATATGAGGAGGTTATCAGAAATGATAACCCGCCTCCTTTTTGGAGGTCAGAAAAGTAACAGATTGAGCGTAATCCCTTGCCGATTAATTGTCGGCCTGCATGAATGGCTTAACGAGATCCCCGCTGTCCCGAACTGAATCCCAGTGAAATAACTTGTCCTGTGCATAAGCAGGAGTCATCCAGTGGGATGAGAAGACCCCGTAGAACTTTACTGCAGCCTGATGCTGTGGTATGGTGACGAATGCATAGTGTAGGTGGGAGCGTTGTGTATGTTCTCTTGGGAGCATATGAAGCGACAATGTAACACCACCCTTTCGTTACTATACTGCTTACCCTTCGGGGAACACCATCAGGTGGGCAGTTTGACTGGGGCGGTACGCCTCTGATAAAATATCAGAGGCGCCCTAAGGTCGGCTCACCGTGGTCAGAAATCACGGGAAGAGTGTAAGGGCAAAAGCCGGCCTGACAGGTTCCTTGACAAAAACCCTTTGGCACACGTAAACGTGCCAAAGCGTTTGCGGAAAGTCCGCTACCGCGAAAGCGCTGTCAAAAGCGCCTTGGCGTTTGCTGTGGAAGTTTCCGCGTTGTTACAAGGGAACCTGGCGCGAAAGCGTGGCCTAGCGATCCCCTGTGTCCTCACTATTGGGGGCCAGGTGTGTCAGAAAAGCTACCTCGGGGATAATGGAGTGGTGGCGGGCAAGAGTTCATTAACCCTTTCTTGAAAAGAAAGCCTTAACGGAAAGAAGGGTTTGAGCAAATCGACCCCGCGCGTTGCTTCTCCGCCGTCGGCTCGGCTCCTCCTGGGCGTGCAGCATAACCCTTTAGCACATGTAAACATGCTAAAGCGTTAACGGAAAAACCGCTAGCGCATTAGAGGTTCTGTAAGCGCCCAAGGGTGGGGGTGTTCACCCATCAAAGAGCCACGTTAGCTGGGTTAAGTACGGTGCGAGCCAGTACGGTCTATATCTACTGGATGTGCGGACGAACTGAGGGGAAAATGCGTCAAGTACGAAAGGAACGGCGCGTTGTGGCCTCTGGTGTATCAGTCGTGTATGCGTTGCTGAGTAGCTACGCCATTGAGGATAAGGGCTGAAAGCATACAGTCTGACGGCGAAGCTATATGCCGCTGTCTTACTGGCTTAACTAAGCCCGAAGCCTCTCCTGAAAAGAGTTCGTCATTTTCCAATCTGACTGGCGACCGTCAGGGCGGGAACGAGGGCCCGGTAGACTACCGGTTTGATAGGGCCGGGGTGTAAGTATCAAGGCAACGAGATATTCAGCCCACGGCTACTAAACGCCCGAGTGACCCTGGTCAAAGGGACGAATCGCCTTTTCATCCTCTTTTTTATTGTGCATTCTCAACAATCTTTCATGGATAGTGAAAAAACGAAGATATTTCTGCAAATGATTTCAGGTTTCATGCTTATGGTTTTGGCTTCTGCCATATTCTGGGTTTCCGAAACCTTTCCTGTCTACATCATTTCGGTGAGCATAGGCATTGGAGGATTTTTTCTCGCCAGCAGTAAAATGCTTGTCATCTATGACAGCAGGTGCTGTCACATAATCTGGCTTGTTGTCATATCTGTATTGTTCTTGTTTCTTATTGGCAGCTTCATTCCGCTGAACTGCAGCAGGACATTCACAGGTCAGGAATGGGTTGTCTCTTGCCAAAACCTGTGGTCATCACTGATTCATGTTTAGGCTGGGCAAATCTTAAAAGCCGGGGTGCCATATTAATGACATGATAGAACTGGAAAGGACCTTTCTTATCAGATACCTTCCCGAAGGCATTGGAGCATGCCGGAAAATGGTTGTGAAGGATGTGTATTTCCCAAAGGACGCATTCCATCCGGTGCTACGCCTCAGGATGGACGGCAGCAGATTCATGCTCACAAAGAAAACACCTGTAAAGGAAGGCGACAGCTCCGTTCAGCGTGAGCAGACAATAGAACTGACAAAAAGCGAATTTGACGCTTTGTCGAAGCTTGAAGGAAAGGTTCTTGAAAAAGTAAGATATTTTTATGACTACAGGGACAGAACCGCTGAAATAGATGTATTCAAAGGAGCGTTGGAGGGTCTCGTTCTTGTGGATTTCGAGTTCGGCAGCAAGGAAGAGAAAGATGCCTTCAAAATGCCGGACTTCTGCCTTGTGGATGTGACGCAGGAGGATTTCATAGCAGGCGGTCTGCTGGCAGGCAAGAAATACGAAGACATAAAAGCCTCGCTTGAGCACCTTGAATACAAGAAAATCGTGGGGAAAACAGATTGATATGGCACGGTCAAAAGGTAACAATATGCGGGAACAGATTGATAAGAATTATCATATCGTGAAGAGCCAGGCAGTCAGGAAAGCAATGCAAGCAAAGACCCATATCAGGGAAATTAAAAGCGAACTCTTTAACATGGATATCCCTCAATACATGGAAACTGTTCTGAGGAACCGAATAAGAATACTCTCGGTACTTTCAGGACTGGCAGCAACAATCGCACTGTTTATAATGTTCAATGAGCCGCTATACATTTTAGCATCGCTGCTGACAGGCCTGATTGCAATGGTCATTGATTTCTTTATAGAATATCATGGCATTTCAAAAAGGGCATGGAAATATCCTGAAACCCATCTTTCTTTCAGAAAGGTCCCTGTCGAAGTCCCGCTCATGTTTTTTAGCTGCGGGATAATCGTTGCCTTTGCATTCCTCTGCTTTTCTTCTCAGCCAATGGTCATGATGATTTCAAGCCCTGGAATAGCCGGACTCAGCAATGTCCAAATCGCTCTTTTTGCTATAGGGGTGTTCTTCATGTTACAATACTTCAGAGGCAAGGCCAAAAGCATCATTTTCTGGGTTCTACCCATAAGCATCGCACTGTATCTTTCATTTTCAGAGCCGTGGATACTTGTGATATCACTGCTGCCTGTCTATCTGGACTATTACCTTGAAAAGTGGCTGGTCAAATCTGCCCACATTGAATACGACAGGTATGGAGAGGAGGTGGCGGTTAATGTCGCTGTCAGCTATTTTCCTGCAACATTATTCATTTTCGAGGTAGCCGCCGTGATACTTTGCATGCTGCAGATGTGAGTGTACTAAACGGATTTAACTCAACAAAAAGCAGTCACAACCTTTATAAAGCATTCTGCGATATTCATTTTGCGCGAGCCGGGAAGGTGGCTTCGCCCGTGCGGAAAACGCGCAATGCACTTTCCGCCTGCATTGGTCTGGCAACAGATGCATGCTGGCTGGACTTGCGTCAGCGCACTTTCCGCGAATGCTTTGCCTGTATAACACAGGTACATGCAGAAGCGGATTTTCCGCGAATGCTTTGCCTGTATAACAGGTTTGCTGCAGCGGAATGGTGCGTCAGCGTACTTTCCGCCAGCGCTTTAGCACGTTTACGTGTGCTAAAGGGCTGTGGGTGAGGAAGTTCCACACACTCCGGATTTATCCGAAAACGCGCTGCCGAAAGGCAGTGGCTGAGAAGCCAGCGCGCTGCACAGAAATAAACCATGCGGCAATGAGCAATGAAACGCGAAAGAGCTGTGAATGCCGCAGAGGGTGAAATAGCGGCCGACGCGGGGTGCAAATCTTGGATGCTGAGACAGATGCCACCGCCTCCGTTCACCGTAACAGGTGAGGAGACGACAGAAAGTGGGCTATTCCCGGCAAGCGCTTTATATTTAAACGGAACGCCAAGTATAAACAGGTGAGTGTAAATGGCAAAAAACAAGAATGTAATGCCTCAGAGCACAGCAGGGCTCATAAGGTATTTTGACGAGAGCAAGGAAAGCATAAAGATAAAACCGGAGCATGTTCTGATAGCAGCCGGCGCATTCATAGCCATAGAGATAGCGCTGAGATTCATCTGAATCCTTTTTATTGAACCCGACTAATTATAGTTTATGAAAATACTCATAGGAACAGCAGGCATACCAATAAGCACCGAAGAACGGTCCACAGCGTCAGGAATAAGGAAAGTCAGAGAACTGGGTCTCCATAGCATGGAGGTGGAATTCGTCAGGGGTGTGAACATGTCGCCTGACAAGGCTTCTGAAATAGGCAGAGTGCAGAAGGAAACAGGCATAAAGCTGTCTGTGCATGCGCCTTACTACATAAACCTCTGCAACCCTGAAAAGCTTAAGGACAGCCAGAAGCGCATAATAGACTCTGCCCACAGGGGGCATCTCATGGGAGCGGAGGTTATCGTTTTTCATCCAGGATACTACGGGAAGCTGGGGAAGGAAGAGGCCTATGACATGGTCGAGAGCGCCTGCAGGGAAATGGCAGAAGTCGTGGAAGAAAACGGATGGAACGTCAGGCTCGGCCTTGAGACCACAGGAAAGGTTTCCCAATTCGGCACTTTGGAAGAGATTCTGGGCATCTCCAGGGCCGTAAAGGTATGCATACCTGTAGTGGACTGGGCGCATCTTTTCGCCAAGTATCAGGGCAAAATAGACTTCAGGAAGGCTCTGCAGAAGGTTACTGATGCCGGCTATAAGAGCATTCATACACATTTTTCGAACATAGAGTTTACAGACAAGGGCGAGCGCAGGCACCTGACGCTCGGCCACAAACAGCCGGACTTTGAAGAGGTTGCGAAGGTGATACTGGAAAGCGGCCTCAGGGAGATAAACCTGATATCGGAATCGCCTGCAATAGAAAAAGACGCCCTCATCATGAAGAAGATGTTTGAGAAGCTTGGCCACAAGTTCTGATTTACCTCAGAACATTCTTTAGCATCTTCGCAGCGTCCTCCGGCGTTGTGATGTTCACATTGAGGCCGAAAAACTCAAAGCCTGCATGCGTGACTATGCGCGGGTATATGTGTATATGGAAGTGCCAGAAGTCTGATGATGGGAAATTGTGATACATAATGTTGTATGGGGGGTCATCAAAGATTTTCGTATAGCCGTGGAAAAGCTTCTTTATTATCTTTGCGAGGTTTAATGCCTCTTCATCTGTCATGTCTGTTATTTCTGAGAAGTGCCGTCTGGGCAGGATGGTTGTCTGATAGGGCCATGTCGACACATACGGGCAGATCACTATCCAGTCCCTGTTATGGGTCACGACCCTGGTTTTTGCGTGCGATTCCTCCCTTATCATGTCGCAGTCGCCGCACTTCTTCTCCTTCTTGAAGTAGCTTTCAGACTGCTCCATCTCGACTGATATGACATCCGGGAACAGCGGGGCCGCTATTATCTGCAGATGCGGGTGGGCAATACTGGCTCCGGCACGCTTTCCCTTGTTCTTGAATATGGTCACATAGTTTACATCCTCTATTTTCATGAGTTCTGAATATCTCTGCTTAAGGGCGTCAATCACCAGCTTTATGTCGTCCTCATGCATGTTCGAGTAGTCCATGTCGTGCTTCCTTGTCTCTACGAGGACTTCGTGGACACCGCTCGGTGTGTACTTCTCAAAGAAGCTGTCAGCAACCTGCTTGAAATTTCTGGCATGCAGAACGGGGAACTTGTTTTTGAAAACACGCACCCTCCAATTCCTCTCATTTGGAATTGCAAGCACGGTTTTTTCTGTTTTAGACTCGTTTCCCGGACAGAAAGGGCAGGCCTTTTCCCTGTGCTTCTTGTCTATGAAGGCGCCGGGCCTCTTGGAACGTCCGGTAGAAACGATGACCGCCCTTCCGAAAATGTCCTTCCTTATACCATCAATATCAGCCATATTAAACTATTAGCTGTGACACTAAAAAGTGTTTCATTGAGCTGAAAACCTGTATCTTGCCGGCGCCCATTTTCCCATGCGTCCCGTGTAGCTGCATTTTGTGCATTCCAGTTCCCGGAGGACCTTTCTTCCCTTGAGATTCCTGTCCCACTTGCGCCTGAGTTTTGAGCCGCACGAGGGGCATCTCTTGGGGACGGGGCCGTCCTTGAGATAGATATTCACCCTGACGCCAGGAACCGAGAATGATATTTCCCTGAGTCTTTTGCCGGTTATGGAATAATCAGCATCAACCTTTCTCAGTTCGTTGTTGATGGCAGAAACGAATTCCTTTTGGGACTTTGCAGTTTTCCGGCGGAGGGTGGCCTGGATGACAAACTTTACGACCTCCCTTTTGGGGATTTTCATAATTCGTGTTTGGTTTGAGGTATTAAATTTTAACTGCCTTTCCTGAAAGCTCCTTCAGGCTGCCGGATGATGTAAGAAGCATGGTTGTCTTAAGCTCGAGTATAAGCTGTTCAAGAACTTTCTTGACGGCGTCTGCTGACTCTGTGGCCGGCTTCAGAAGCGGCAGCGCAAGACCGGCGAGAGAAGCTCCCATGGATATCGCCTTTGCGGCTTCTATGCCGTTGCGGATGCCTCCTGATGCTATAATAGGTATCTTAACAGCCCTGTGGCATTCTTCCAGCGACTCTGCCGTGGGTATGCCCCATTCGTAGAAGTTCTGGAAAGGGGTTTTTCCCATGATGGAATCCACCTTTACCCAGTTGGTTCCGCCTGCACCGGCGACATCTATGGCAGCTGCTCCGGCTGATGCAAGCTTCTTTGCGACCTCAGCTGAGATGCCGTTCCCCACTTCCTTGACTATTACAGGAATGTCAAGACTGCGGCAGACTGTTTTTATCTGCGCCAGAACGCCGTTCCAGTTCCTGAATCCGCCCTCCTGAGAGACTTCCTGGGCAGGATTGATATGTATGGCGAGCGCATCGGCCTTTATCTTTTCGACAGCATCCATTATCTTTTCTACAGTGAATTCCATTATATGAGATGCGCCTATGTTGCCGACGAGAAACACAGATGGGCTTGTTTCTTTAACAGTGTATGTTGATGTCAGATGCGGGTCTTCTATCATGGCTCTCTGCGAGCCCACACCCATGCCTATGCCCAAGTCCTCAGCCGCCTTTGCAAGGTTCCTGTTTATCTTCTCTGCAGTTTTTGTGCCGCCTGTGACAGCCTCTATGAAGAACGGAGACCTGAACTCTCTGCCGAGAAATTCCGTGGAAATGTCTATGTCTTCCCAGTTCAGCTCAGGAAGCGCGTTATGTGTGAACTGATAATTTTCAAAGCCGTTTGTCTTTCTGAATTCAACATCGTGCTCAAGACATATCCTTATATGCTCTGTTTTTCTCTTTTCCGTGCTCATAGATAACATTTTCCCATTCAGCTTAAAAAGGATTTATCAGCGTTCCTTTTACAGGCTCGTCCAGAAGCACTGCCCTTGTGTTTCCCGGTCTGTTTCCATTGACCACGTAGCACTGGGAGTTCAGCTCCAGAAGATTCTTGAGTTTGCCCAGCATGCCTCCGGTAACATCTACATTTGATGAGCCTGTGGCGTAGCGCTTTATGTTTCCTAAGTCGTCCTTGGTTATGGTTTTCAGCAGCTTTGCATCGGCAAACCTGTTCGGGTCCTTGTCGAAAACGCCGTCGACGTCTGTCAGGAATATTATGCTTTTTGGCGACAGCCGCCTGGCCAGATACTCTATTATCGCGTCGCCGCTCATGGGGCTTGAGCCCAGCTTCATGTCTGGAACCATGGTTCCGTTGAGGACTGGTATTACACTGTCATTCGCATCCCAGATGCGCTTCATGTTGTCGAGATACACGGAAACGAGTTTCTTTTTGACCTGTATGGCAACGGACGAGCTTGGATACGGCATAGTTACCAGGCCTGCTGACCGGAGCGTGTCGCTCACCTTCCAGTTAAGGTATGTGCAGTCAGAAAGTGTTTTTGAAAATCCCTCATAATCCTTTTCTGTGTGAAGCCCGTTGTTTATGTCGTATCTCTTTACATTGAGATGCCCGAACGGCCCGGCTCCATTGACAACAATAAGCCTGAACGCCTTTTCCATCCTGGCGTCGCGTATTTCCTTTCCTATCCTCTTGACGACATCGCTCCTGACCCTGAAGCTGTTTCTGGACTTGTCTGTGCACACGGAGCCGCCTATCTTGAGTATCACGAGGTCTTTCATGGAATATAGTTGTAGAAAGTATTTTTAAGTTACTTTCAGATGTCTTCCTTTATCTTTGCTGTCGCCACCATTGTGACGGTGCTGACAACATTCTCCCTGCGCCTGAAATCAAGAATGAAATCATTGAACTCCTTCACGTCGCTGAATTTCATCTTCATCATCATGTCGTATTCTCCTGTGAGACCAAAAACTTCCTTTACATGGGTATCGCCGAAAACCCTGTAGCTTATTTCGCTGGACGGGTTTGTCTTTATGAACATGAACGCTGTGAACTCTTCACCCATCTTCTTGTCGTTCAGCTTGACTGTGAACTTCTCTATGACGCCGTCTCTTTTCAGTTTGACTATGCGCTGGTGGACAGTTGTAGGGCGCATGGAAAGTTTTTCAGCTATTTCCTTTGAAGTGGAACGGCAGTCCTCCCTGAGGAGGTCCAGTATCTTCCGGTCCTTGTTATCCATAAAGATAATTTTACGTTTTTTGCTTAAATAGTTTGAAAAATTTTCATTAAAATTACATTAATTACGTTAAAAATATGTGAATTTCACATGAAAATATATTAAACATACGGACATATCTCGTATATTAGGTTTCGAGTGGTGTTGTTGTGGACAAAGGAGAAAATTACGAAGTAAGGGATATCAGCCTTGCAGCGCAGGGCAAGATGAAGCTCGACATGGCTGAAATGGAGATGGGGGCGCTTCTGAAAATAAGGGAACGTTTCGAAAAGGAAAAGCCCCTGAAGGGCATCACGATAGGCATGGCGCTGCATGTCACCAAGGAGACCGCAATACTCGTCAGGACGCTCAGGGCAGGCGGCGCAGAGGTGGCGATAACCGGGTGCAATCCGCTTTCAACACAGGATGATGTGGCAGCAGCGCTTGCAGAGGAAGGCGTGAAGGTCTGGGCATACAAGGGGGAGAGCACAGAGGATTACTACAGGTACCTCGGCTATGTCATAGACCAGAAGCCGAACATAACCATAGACGACGGCTGCGACCTTGTTTCTGAAATACACTCAAAGCATCCTGAGCTGATAAAGGACATAATAGGCGGCTGTGAGGAAACCACAACCGGCATAATAAGGCTCAAGGCCATGGTAAAAGACAACGCCCTCAAATACCCGATAATAGCTGTCAACGACAACAAGACAAAGCATCTTCTGGACAACTACATAGGCACAGGCGAATCCACATGGGACGGTATAAAGAGGGGCACGAACGTCCTTGTAGCGGGGAAGACTGTTGTCGTGGCGGGGTACGGAAGCTGCGGCAAGGGCGTATCGCTGAGGGCAAAAGGCATGGGCGGAAAGGTCATCGTAACTGAAGTTGACCCTTTCAGGGCATTGCAGGCGTTCTATGACGGCTATCAGGTAATGCCTATGGACGAAGCTGCTGAAAAGGGTGACATTTTCATAACTGTTACAGGCAACAAGCACGTCATCAAGAAGCGCCACATGGAAAAGATGAAGGACGGTGCCATAGTGTGCAACTCCGGCCACTTTGATATTGAAATAGACTACAAAGGTCTTGGCGAGATATCGAAAAGCAAAAGGGAAATAAGGCCGTTTGTAGAGGAATTCACACTGAAAAACAGCAACAGGATAATCTGCCTTGCCCAGGGCAGGCTTGTCAACCTCTCGCTTGCCGAGGGCCATCCAAGCACTGTTATGGACACGTCATTCTGCGGCCAGGCTCTTGCCTGTGAATACATCGCCAAGAACAGGGGCAGGATGAAGGCTGATGTGATAGAGCTTCCTGAAAGCATAGACCACGACATATCATTGCTCAAGCTCGCCACATACGGTGTGAAGATAGACGAGCTCGACGGGGAGCAGAAGAAGTATCTGGACAGCTGGCAGGAAGGCACCTAAGCCTTATTTCCATCTTTTGTATTTGGTGTCAATGCCAAACTGGTCGAGTGCCTTTCCGACAACATGCATTACCATGTCCTCGATGGTATTGGGCTTTGAATAAAATGTGAGCACAGGCGGTATCACAACAGCACCTGCCTTTGTGACTGTCTTCATGTTCTTTATGTGGATATAGCTTAGAGGTGTTTCACGCGCAATAAGAACAAGCTTCCGCCTTTCCTTCAGCATCACGTCCGCGGCCCTGAGCAGCAGGTTATCAGTGTATCCCGAGGCTATGCCGGCGAGCGTCTTCATGGAGCACGGAGCCACAACCATGCCTTCGCTATGAAATGAGCCGGATGCTATTGGAGCGAAGAAGTCGTCTTCGCTGTAGGTATAGGAAGCCAGCTTTCCGGTATCCTCTGCTGTATAGTCTGTTTCGTCTTCAAGCACTTTTTTCCCAAGCCGTGTCATTACCAGATGCGTCTCAATGCCGGCCTTTTTGAGCGCTTCGAGTATCCTGATTCCGATAGCAGTGCCGGAAGCGCCGGAAATGCCGACAATAATCCTTTTCATAAGAATCGCTTTTCACCGGGTTTTAAAAAGCTGCCTACGAGACCTCGACAGTTGCCTCGTCGGCGTTGACCCTGACCTTGTTGCCGTTCCTTATTTTTGCAATGTCAATCTGGTCAACACACGGTATCTCTGAGATGATTGCGCCGACTGCAACAATGGTTTCTATGTCTTTGTTTATGATGGCTGCAGGCGCATTCCCGAGCTTCTTCATTTCATAAAGCGCGTAAGAGCCTACTGTGCTTCCCTTCCCGGACGGGAAAACCAGCACCTTCCCTTTCACTGACCTTCCTTCAAGAGGGTGTCCCTTCTCAACAACAGTGCCTGTTTCCGGCTCAACTCCACCGTAGAATGAGATGCCTTCAGAAGAGACGAGTGCTTCACCCTCGGCTGCTCCTCTCGCGACCTTCCGCCCCCTGAGAATCATGATGTCGCCTCCTCTATAAGCTCAGGTATGTCCCTGAACACCACACTGAAATGATTCTTTCCTCTGCCGTAAAAGCACGCTTTTGCCGAATCCGTTGCGAGGCACTTGAACCTGCCCTTTATGGGCGCCACCACCATGCAGGTATCGCTTGCTATTTTTGCGCCGGAATCCTCTATTATTTTGGTGTATCCCATCTGGTCCGCTATTCTCTTTATGGGCCTTGCGACGCATATCCACATCTCCTTCTTCACCTTTCTGCCCTCAAGCATCTTTGCGATGTCTTCTATTTCCTTAAGGCTGAGATGCGGACAGCCTATGGAATATATGTCAGGTGTGCATCCGTCATCAAGCGCTTTTTTTGCGCTGACAATCTCTTCCTGTGTAACTGAAATGTTTTCATCCGGAACAGTTGTCTTATTAGGGGTGATGCCTTCCATGTGGAACAATGCTGTGCCGCCGTAGGTCGCTATGGATGCCGAGAAGCTCTTCAGCTGCTCGACCGATGCCTTTCTGACACCCCTTATAAGCGGTATTTTCTTGCCTATCTTGTTGCCTATGACATAGCCGAGAGCACCGAAATCCGTTACCCTTTCCATCTTTGCGTCAACATTGACGACAACCTGCGCCTGCCTGTTCTCATCCAGATGCATGCCGAATTCAGGTGTCTTGCCTGTAAGAGCGGAAGCAAGGGCGCTGGGCCCGCCTTCCCTGTTCGTCCTTGCACCAAGTACAGAATTCGCATAACATACAGCAGAGCTTTCTCCCCATGCCACATGCTCGCCGAAATGCGGTGTGTTTCCAACAAAGTAGGGGGTGCACGTGCATGTTGTTATTATTCCCATCTTTCTGAAAGCCCCTATCACCCTTTCCTGCTTCCTTGCGAAGTCTTCGGGTATGCCGAGATTTCTCCAGTTCTCTGTGTCCATGCCGGCAGGATTGAGTGTGGTCAGCACCCTGACCTTCCCGTCCTTCGCGAGGTCGGCGAGATAGTCAAGCCCGGCCTCGCCGAGGTTGTGGTAAGAAACACCCGAAACCTGCACACTGACAACGTCTATAAGCCTTTTCGCGCCGAATATCTCACCAAGCGCTACAAGAATCTCCATGCTTTTGCGCACGGCAATGCCGTGCTTTCCGTCGAGCATCTCCTGCTCTTCTTTCGTAAGCCGCATAACATTTCACTCCAGGAACTTTTTGACATCAACATGAGGGAATTCAGCCCTCAAGAAGTTCTTTCTTTCATCACCCACAGGCATAGTAAGGTCAAATCCGACTTTAGTGGTTTCCTTTGTCATCGGATTTGCACTCGGGTCAAGGGAAGAACCTTTCTCACCCTTCTTCACAATCATATCCCTGCTTGCCTGGAAACGCGTGGACATCGCCCATTCAACATCAAGCGGGTCGTTTATGTTGATGTCTTCGTCGACAATGAAAACGTGTTTCATGGACTTGTGGCCCTCAAATGCTGCTTCTATCGCCTTCTTTCCATCATCTTCACTTTTCTTCTCTATCTTTACTATTCCATGAAGCCAGGAACATCCGCCCGGATTGATGTTGATATCGAGACACTTAACACCGGCCTCGTTCACCTTCCTGAATATCGTGGGCTCCCTTGGCATGCCCATAAGCACCCTGTGCTCGAGCTTTCCCGGAAGCAGACCGTGCCATATGGCATCCTTCCTGTGTGTTATTTTCCTGACCTCGAACACAGGCTCCTGTCTGACGATGTCATATGTTTCGGTAAGATCGACAAACGGGCCTTCGTCGTGTCTTTCCCTGAGAATCCTTCCTTCAAGAACAAACTCACAGTCTGCTGGTATCAAAAGGTCTGCTGTCTTTGCCCTTGTCACTTTGAGATTCTCGAGTGCATTGGCTATGTGCATTTCATCTATAGCTGGATCAACAGACATAGCCGCTGCAAGCAGCACATTCGGAGAGCATCCAACGCACATAATTGCATCAATCTCTCCGCCTGCTTCCTTGAGCGCTGTGTCAAGGTCCCTATTAGAAACAACCCTTATGGCAAACCGGTTCTTGCTTATCTGCATAGCGCGGTGAAAATCAAGGTTCTGCATACCGTTTGCCTTTTTTATCACAAAGACGCCTGAACTCACATAGTTTCCCCCGTCATTTGAGCAATGATAGAGTATGGGGATCTTGTCCAAATCGACACCATCCATTTCCACTTCCTGGCTCGGTGCGTTGTCTGTCTCATCCGGCTTTTTCGGATTTTGCATTGCATCAATCATCTTTGGAACCAGCTCTTTGACTTCAATGCCGAAATACGAGGCAAATGCAGCCTTGGATATACACAGATTGCCCGCTATCCTGAACTGGCTTTCTTTTACATTTTCCATAAGGACCGGCCTGTCGCCAAGTTCTGCAAGAATGCCGGCAGCTTCGAGCTTCTTCGAAACAGGTTTTGAAATTTTTACAAGTTTCCCGCTCTTCTCGGCATTTTCAACGAACTCCCTGAAACTCATGCAACCACCTACTAACTTTTTGGATGCTATTTTAAAACCTTAACACATGGATTTAACCAATCGTCGTCTTCATTACCATGTAGCCTTTCTTTTCTATGGCTTTTGCGACATTTTCCTGAAGCTCCTTTCCGGGTGTGAAGAGTATGACATAGCCGCCGCGTCCTGTTCCCGTTATCTTGCCCGCGGGGGCCCCGCTCTCTTTTGCAGTTTTGATGATTTTTTCCGCCTCGTTGCATGAGAGTGTCATCTCCCTGAGAAGCTCGTGATTCCTGTTGATAAGCTCGGCTGTCTTGTCAAAATCGCCAGCCTCCAATGCCCTTCTTGCTTCGTAAGCGAGCTCTCTGTATTCGTTGAATATCCTGCTGTACTTCTCGGGGTCGGCTTCCTTGTTTTTCCTGACATCTTCCAGAACCGTCCTGGTGTCCTGCGATATGCCCGTATTGGCCAACACTATGTCAAGGGGCTTTGCCATCTTTATCGCTTCTATTGTGTTCCTACCGCCCTCCATATTCTTCACGAACCATATTATGCCGCCGAATGTGGAGCAGGTGTTGTCTATGCCGGAAGGTGTCCCCGTGGCTTTCTCCGCCTCGTATGCTATGCGGTTTATCTGCTCATCGGTCAGGTTGAGTTTGTACAAATCCGATAATGCCCGCGCAATGGCTGTTGCCATGGCAGCGCTTGCACCCACTCCGCTGGTGCAGTAGAGATTTCCGGACAGTGTTATTTTGACCGGGTCACGTTTAACATCTATATCCATATATTCAAGAAGCAGGTTCATGGACCGTTCCATCTCGCCCTTTTTCTTTTCCTTGTAGTCCGGTGTTGCCGGGCGGTTGTCTATGAGTTCGTATTTTTCAGCAGGTTCTGTCACAGCAACTGTCTTGTCTGCAATGGCAGATGCGATGACCGGCAGGCCGTAAACTGCAAAATGTTCGCCAAAAAGTATGGTCTTCCCGAATCCCTCTCCTCTTCCCTTTGGCATTGAAATCACTAAATGTCCCTTTCGACCATGAAGTCTGCAAATGCCCTGATTTTCTGCTTTGCCTCGCTTTCAGGAATGAGCGGCTCCACATCGCTCCATGCCTTCCTGACCATGTCCCTTGCGAATTCTTTGGCATATTGTATGGAGCCGTACCTGCGGATTATGGAAATGGCCTCCTCTATCAGCTTCCTGTCCTTTGTGTGCATCTTCAGTATCTCAAGAAGCCTTTCCCTGTCCTGCTTTTCAGCATTCCTGATTGTGTGTATCACAAGAAGCGTTCTCTTGCCTTCATTTATGTCGTCACCTGTCTCCTTGCCCCACCCCTCCGTGGGTGCGAGGTTCATTATGTCGTCCTGTATCTGGAAGGCCACTCCTATGGATTCGGAAAATCTGCCGAGCTTTTCCTCAAGCTCCTCGCTGCCGCCGCTCAGTGAAACAGCCAGCCTCGCTGCCAGCCTCGCAAGCACGCCCGTCTTGTAAGCGCACATCTGCAGGTATTCGCCCTCCTTTATGTTGTCGGCATCGGCGAGCCCCTTGTGCCATGCTATGTCAGATGCCTGGCCGTAATGTATCCTCATCATCTCCTCAAGCGTACTGAGCAGTGCCCTGTTAAGCACATCATGGCCGAAGTCGTCCTTGTGCTTTATGAACGGGGCAAATGCAAGGAAGTACATGAAGTTGCCGGCGTTTATGGCTATGTCTTCCCCGAATATCTTGTGTGTGCAGGGTTTGCCCCTTCGCATGTCTGAAGAGTCTTCAATGTCATCAACCATTATGCTGCCCTCATGGAGCATCTCAAGCGTCATGGTGAAATCCATCACCTTCTTTGCGTCTCCGCCCAATGCCTCTGTGAAAAGCAGGAAAAGCGCTGGCCTCCACCGCTTTCCGCCGCGGTTTAGGAAGTCCCATATGGGGTCTGAGAGGGCTGCCTGTATGGCAGGTGTCGTGTATTCATAGCTTGGCTTTCCTAGAAGCCACTTTATGTATTTCTCGTTGACCTTTTCGGGGAGGTACTTCCTGATTACATCGTCTATGGGCTTCTTCTTTTCAGCCAGAAAATCGAGTATTGATATATTCATACTAATGCCATGCATTTCTGAAATAAATTTATTTAGGTCGCGCGGCAACAATATACTTATGGTTATGAGAGTTTCCACGGGCGTGCCGAAGCTGGATTCGCTTCTTGAAGGAGGCCTGCCTGAAAACAGCGTGGTAATGGTGACAGGCGGCACGGGGACCGGGAAGACCATAATGTCTCTTCAGTTCCTCTGGGAAGGTCTTCAGAAGGGCGAGCCCTGTGTCTACCTCTCCCTAGAAGAGGAGGCAGAGGACATAAAGGCGGACGGCAGGCAGTTCGGCTGGGACTTCGACAGATATGAAAAGAAAGGTATGTTCAGGGTCATATTCCACGACCCGTTCGAAACAGACGTAAGCTCGGTTCTCATCAACCAGATAGAATACATAAAGGCCAAGAGGATTGTAGTGGATTCCATATCCATGCTCGGGCTTTACATGAAAGACAAGGCCACTGTAAGGAAGCAGCTTTCCAAGCTGATGAAATCTGTCAAGAACTCCGGATGCACGGCAATAATCATATCCGAGATAGAGGAAGACAGCAAGGCATTGTCGCGATTCGGGGTCGAGGAGTTCGTGGTTGACGGCGTCGTTGTTCTCAACTACCTCGGGATTGGAGACGAAGCCAACAGGAGCCTTCAGATAAGGAAGATGAGAAGGACAAACCACGGCAAGGACATATACCCGTTCAAGATGACCGAAGCCGGCATCAAGCTTGTAGGGAATCCCTCAAGCCCACCGAGCCTGAAGATAAAGTGACTCAGTGCTTTATGATTTTTGCTGTCGCTGTCTTGTTGTCCTCTGTTCTGACCCTGAGTATGTACACGCCCCTGGCGAGCCCGCTCACGTCGAGCGACATCTTTTCCGTTGGATCGTATCTGCCTTCCAGCACTTCCTGACCAGCGGTGTTATAAAGTTCCAGTTCCCTGCGGCCGCGGCCGAAATCCCCTTCTATGAAAATCTCTCCGTCAGATGGGTTGGGGTATACCTTCATATCCAGCCTATCGTCGAGACTCCTTATGCCGACCGAGAAGTCGGTGTAAGCATTCACATTTTTGCTGGTCGCAGGCTCGTGCTCAAGTATGTGCGTCGTCATGGCGCTGTCAAGGTAGGCAAGAACTTCCTTTCCATCACTCTTCCTGACAAGCCTGAAATATGTGTTTCCGTTCTTCTGTGCACCTTCGTCTTCCACTGTTGCCGGGTCATCTGACAATGCATTGACATTGAACCAGCCCATTTCATCGTTGTATGTGAATGTGTATGCCTGGCCTATGAGCTGGTCATCACTTGTTTCACTGAATCCGTCGCCTGTCCCGTTGGTGTCGTATATTTTTACCAGTGTGCTGTCTCCGACAGGCTCGTTCCTGTTGTAGGCCTTTCCCCAGTAGTTTGCAGGAGAAACCTGTGCAGGCGCCTTTACCAGACCGAGACCCCCAAGAGCCATTATCGCAATTGATTTGTACAACGTTTTCATGAAATCACCTAAAGTATGCTGACTGTCAGAACAGCATCCTCCGTCATCCTTATATAGAACGGCAGCGTGCCGTCAAGACTGTGAAGTGTGTTGAAGAACGCGGGCCTCGGATCGACGTATCCGGCGCATGCGGCAGGCAGGTTTTCAGGAACATAGTCAATCCACTTGTCCCACTCGTCTCCGGGTATGCTGGGGTCATAAACCTGCACTATGCAGTATTTCCCGTCTATTGAGGAGAGAACAGACTCTATGGCAGTGTCCTGCGGAGTGGCCGGAAGCTCTACCCCGCTGTTCTCGCCGCTGTAAAGCTGTATGTCAACGCTTTTCACATCATTCACTGTAACTGTCCACGCGAATACAGCTGTTCCGCCGTGGCCGTCGTGAACAGAAACGGCAACATTATGCACTCCCGAGTCTGCGTATCCGGGTGAGTACGTGTATGACGGGCCTGCCGAGACTTCGTTGCCGTCAAGCTTCCATGAGTATGTTAGTGCGTCGCCTTCCGGGTCCGATGCAGTGACGCTGAAGGCAAGATTCG
>JAGGXP010000038.1 GCA_021163005.1 Candidatus Aenigmatarchaeota archaeon
TCCTGTTCGATTAGGCTTTGTTCATCTTTGTTAGCCGTCTGTTTGTGAATTGCCTAAAGCCTGCTTTGTCCATACCTTTTAAGGACGACCTGTTCATTCTGTTCAAGTCGTCATATTGCGTTCCTGTCCGATTATTCTTTGTCCGTTATGTTCATGCAGGCGGTTTGCGTTCCTGTCCGATTCTGCATTTCCCTGTTCATGGGGAATAATGCTTTAAGGGGGCAGATGTGCCTAAAGCCTGCTTTGTGCATTCTGCATATGCA
This sequence comes from Candidatus Aenigmatarchaeota archaeon, assembly GCA_021163005.1. Lineage (GTDB taxonomy): Archaea > Aenigmatarchaeota > Aenigmatarchaeia > QMZP01 > JAFGSV01 > JAFGFG01. The sequence continues at coordinate 264 of JAGGXP010000038.1, forward strand.
GGCGGTATGCGTTGCTGTCCACTGCCGTTAGCCCCCTTGAGCCTTTGAACCCTCGCGTGCCGAAGCACACACGGTTAGCAACCGTGCGCCTTTAACCTGACTCGGCCACCTCAGCGTATTTCCATTTTCCAACTTTTTGTTATTATCTGGATTTATAACCTTTAAAACCTTAAACCTCCATCGCATTTTTAAATCCCTTTGATAACTTTTAAAAACATCTAATCTCAATAACAATTGACCAAAAATCCAACAGGAGGTAACTATGGCAATACAGGTTTCCAGCATTTCAGAAACATATGCAAAGGATGTTTTCACAGACAGGGGATCTTTCTGCGGAAAGGTTGAGGACGTGGAATGCGACCTTAAGAGGTTCAAGATAAGGTCGCTTGTTATAAGGGCCATCAAGGGATCATATCTCAGCAAGATGCTGGGAGACAAGAAAGGCGTGGTTATTCCTTTCCCGATGGTTCAGGCTGTCGGAGACATAATACTCATAAAGCATATCTCACCACCGGCGGCAGCGGAGGACTCCACTCCACTCCCTGACAGCCCTGATGCAGCAGCTGAATAAGCATTTCTTTTCCCTGCGCAGTGCAGGGTTAATGCATAATTATTTACTAATTTATTCACACGATATAATCTCTGTTATGGTGTTCTGATGCATACATGCACTCTCAACTGTGCCTTGAAAGACCACGCACTCAGAGCCAGGCTTGTTCATGACATAATTTCCGGGAAGCTATTCATCTACCCCACTGATACCATTTACGGCATTGGATGCAACGCAGAAAATGAATCATCCGTGCTCAGGATACGCGAGGCCAAATCAAGGGGCTCCGCGCCGTTCTCTGTCATAGCGCCTTCGAAGGAATGGATATGGAGCCATACAAACATATCACCAGCAAACAGGGAGCTTGCAGGCAAGCTTCTCCCGGGACCATACACATTGATACTTCCGGCAAACAACAAAAGCCCGAAACCGGTCGTTTCTTCCCAGAAGACAATAGGACTGAGGATGCCGCGGCATCCTTTCATGGAAATCATCTCAGAAGCGGGCGTTCCGTTCCTGACGACATCCGTAAACCGGTCAGGCCAGCTGCCTGTAAAATCCCTGAGAGATGTTCCCGAAGACATAAGGAAGTACATAGACTGGGCTGTTGACAGCGGTGTGCTCGACGGGCATCCGTCGCGTATTTTTGACATGACAGGACCCGAACTGAAAATCATATCAAGATGAATTACTTCCTGATTCCCCTGACAGCTTTTCAAGCATTACCACTAAGATAAACCCACTAATTGCTGAAAGCATGACAAAAGGCAGAACGAAGCTTGTAGTGACAATGTTTTCGTAGGGCATCCTCAGTGCGCCCAGCATAAGTCCAACGAGAAACGACATAGTAGCAGCCTTGTGATTCTTCAGCAGGTAACCGAGCACGCGGGACATGGTCAAAAGTCCGAGCACCGCCCCTGTTGAAAAAACGGATATATTGAAAACATCCAGCGAATGAAGGGCATTCAGCATGTATTCGTACTGGCCAAGAAAAAAGAGTATGAACGCGCCTGATATACCAGGCAGTATCATAGCGCATATGGCTATGAAGCCGGAGAAGAATATGACAGCAGGTATATGGGATGACTGCAATGTGCCTGAACCCACAAGCAGAATCGCAAACACGAGCCCTGAGATGCCGGAAGCAGCAGTCTTCCAGTTTATCCTCTCTACATGCCTCCGTACAAATACAGCAGAAGCAAGTATAAGCCCGAAGAAGAATGCGTATGTGTTTGAAGGATACACATTCATGAAAAACCTTATGACCCCGGAGAGCACAAGAAACGAGGTTATTATGCCAGCGAAAAGCGCTGCAAGGAATTCGAGGTCCATCGTCTTTATGTCTGCGGCCGCGCCTTTTGCATCTCCCTTGAGCAGCTTCTTCAGAAAGCCCATACTGAGCCCGCGGATTGCGAATATCAACCTTTCGTAAATGCCGGTTATGAGAGCGATTGTCCCCCCTGACACACCCGGGATGATATCAGCCATGCCCATGGCAAGCCCGCGCAGGAATATCAGAATAAGACTTTTCATACTTGTAATATGCATCGCATATTAAAACATTTAAAAATAACAGGCGCATATACTTGTCAAGGCGATGACCATGAAGGCAAGGGTGCTCAATTTCAGGCAGGGAAGGCACACCCAGAGGACCAACCAGCTGCTGCTTTCTGTGGAAGGCATAGCCACAAGAATAGAGGCGGCAAAGCTCACAGGAAGAAGGGTTGTCTGGAAAACGAAGTCAGGAAAGACGATTGCCGGAAAAGTGGCAGGCCCGCACGGAAACAGCGGCGCACTGAGGGCAAGGTTCTCGAAAGGCATATCCGGCGAGATTCTCGGAAAGGACATCGAGATAAGTGAATAAACAGTAAGGACAAAGATTTTAAACTTTTCCTTATAATAATAAAGAATGTCCTTTGAATCATCCGCTCTTCGTGAAACCGCAGCATTCATTTACGGTTCTATGAAAAGCACAGAATTATACAGGATGTATTTTGAAACAAGGGAAAATCAGCCCCTCAACTGGGAGGCGGCTGACGACATATACAGAGCATTTCTGGCAAGGGAAAAAGCTGAATCCTCTGTCGGCATCTACAGGTGCCATGACATGATACCTGTTATAGAGCAGAGCCATAATGAATATATCAATTCTATGGCAGGGAAGTACAGGGACATATACAGGGAGACTGTCATGGAAAGGCCGGCTGACCATGAAACCGAAGAGATCGTTTTTAATGCTTTCAGGACATTTGCCGACGGCAGGAATATAGACCGTGAGATCATAGAGGATGTCGAAAAGGCAAGAGAGCAGTTCAACAGGAAACGCAAATTAAAGCTCATATGGAAGGGTCTCGGCCTTATTGGGCAGCCTTCTGAGATTTAAATCCAGCCCTTATCTTCTTCTTATGCGACAGCTGACAGAAGGAAAGGCCGCAATTCATGTTCCAAGGCAGCGTGTTGACAGGACAGCTGAGGCATTCTACAATCCGGCCATGGAATACCACAGGGATATAACAATGTCCGCCCTCCGTGTATTCAGCAGGGAACTCGGCCGCGGCATATCTGTATGCGACCCGCTTGCAGGCACAGGCGTGAGGTCCGTGAGGATGGCATTGGAGGTTCCCGCTATTGCGCGCATAACAGCCAACGACATGAGCACCAAGGCTTTCAGGATTATGAAGATGAACATAGAGGAAAACGGCATAAATGCCGAGGTGCTCAATAAAAACGCAAATGAGCTCTTTCTGGAGCACCCGAGAGCGTTCGACTTCATAGACATAGACCCTTTCGGCTCCCCTGTCAACTACATACACAACGCCGCATACGCGCTCAAACCGAAGTCCGTGCTGGCAGTCACAGCTACTGATACAGGCGCTCTTTGCGGTTCCTTCCCTTCGACATGCTTTGCAAGATACGGCATAAGGAACTGGAAAACGGATTTTTACAAGGAGACCGGCGCGCGGGTGCTTGCCACATCCGTGATGATGCAGCTTGCAAGGCATGACATGGCATTTGAGCCGCTGTATGCGCATGCCAATCACTACTTCAGGGTCATCGGGCATGTACGTAGGAGCAAGAGCGCAGTCACGAAGCAGGCAAAATCCATATGTTTTGTCAGCTACTGCCAGAAATGCCTTTACAGGGAAACCGGCCTGAAGGACAAATGCCCGGAATGTGGGGGCGGGCTGAAGCACATGGGACCCGTGTGGACGGGCAGCATGATTGACAGGGGCTTTGCGGGAAAGATGCTTGAAGACCTCAGGCGCTCAGGATACAAAAATACAAAGGAGCTGTGGACAGCGCTGTCTGAGATTGACGAGCCTTTCTACTACGACATGCACAGGATGTTCAAGGTGCTGGGGAAGACTCCAAAAAAGACAAATGAATGCATAAGGGGTTTGGAAGCTGCCGGTTTTAAGGCCTCGAGGACGCATTTCTCAGGAACAGGTCTAAAAACAAACGCCCCCTACAGGGAACTCATAAAGCGCCTATGATTTTTTCCTCTTCTCAAGCTCCTCTTCCCATTCCTGGTCATGAAGCTCATCTATCTTTGCTTCCGGCGTAGTCACGGTGCGCATGCCGTAGTTTTCCTTCGCCCAGTTCGTGAAGTTCTCGATGTAGTCCCTGCACATGGCCGTGTATCTTTCCCTGAGCTTGTTGTAGAACATGTAGTTGTAGAAAATCCATATGTATTTCGTGAGCCAGTTTGTCGGCCCGAATTCATGTTTCACTTCGCCGTATATTTCAAGGCTGAAGTCCCCTGACTTGTCGGCTTTTGAGACATAGCCGAGAGCCCTCAGCTTGACCCACATGGTGCTGAACCTGCTGAACTCCTTCCTGACATGCCATTCGTTGTAAAATCTTATGGGGTCTCCCGTGTAGTCCCAGAGAAGCTTGCGCTCGTAGCATCTCGTGCTTGAGACGTCGAACATGAACCTGAGAGTCTTCCTGAAGTCTTTCAGAAAAGCAATTGAGTTGGGGCCTTTATAGTATATCCATGTCTGCCTTCTAGGTATCAGACACTCGTCCGTTATAACGAGCTTACCCATACTGATCCCTTAGGTCCTTGAAATATTCCTCAATCTGCTGCTGGAACATGGACAGCAGCCGCCTGCCCTCAAGGATATACTCCCTTCTTTTGTTATGGTAGAAAATCCTGTGCCAGAACACCCTGAGCATCTCGTAGAATATGGTCCTCTGCCACAGCGTGTCCTGCGGATATTCAGTCCTGAGCAGAGGCCTTATCGTTATAGACCCCTTTCCTGACTTCTCAGTGCCCTCGCCCTTCACATCCACCCTTATTATGTAGTATGTGAACTTGTCGAGATTCTTCTGAAGGAAATATCTCACCTTGAACTTTTCCTTTTCCCCGCTTACACCCCAGTCGTAAATCTCCTCGTGAATGTCGGAATCAGTGGCATTGAATATGCCTTTCATGAGCTCTCTTGATTTTGAATACAGCTTACCGGGATTGGGGCCCACGTAGCTGTGTATGGAACGCGGTGAACCCTTCGCGGTGCCCTTTGGTGGGTAGATCTCCTCCTCCACCAGCATTTTCATTCTCGCAAGTACAGGCATGGGTCGCACCTCTTATTTATTAATTCACGCTCAGATTATTAAATGTATGTTCGGACTTTGGGGGTTAGCTATAGGGATACTGCTCATGGCATTTGGTGTATTCGCTGTGTTCTTCTTTCCAAATTCTTCAACCCATCAGGAGGAGTCGCTTACAATAGGCGGAGTCGTCCTCGGCATAATAGCACTTGTCATAGGCGGAATGCTGCTATTCTGGTAAAAGATTTTATTACTTTAGGCTAATAGTCTATTATGGCAGACAAGAAACCGCAGCCCGGCATGAAGGAAATCGAGATAAAAACAATCGACAGTACCAGCGAGCCGAAGCTTCTTTCAAAAGAGTGGCTCAAGAAATGGAGCAAAGAAGGCAAGGGCATAATCAACGGCGGGGAGGCCATATGCAACCAGCCGCCGGATCAGAAGGTGATGATGAATGCCACAACCCCTTACGGTCAGGGAAACCTCCTTTACATGCTCATAACATACACCATGCCGAAGCTCCACTACAACCTCGAGAAGGTGGAGGAGCATATGGCTGTGTCCCCCGCCTATCCTGAAATGTACGGAAGAATAGTAGCCAAGAAAAGGGAAATCGAGGGCCAGATAAAGAGCGGTCTCGCATCAGCCGCCCAGGCAGTGGCCGACTATGAGCTGCTGAAGCACGATGAGCGGAAATACAGGGAAATTCTGGACTACTTCAAGTACGGAAAGAAGGACGAGCATGTACTCAGGGCGCTGTTCATAGACAGGATAGATGCCCACACAGGCGAGGGCTATTCCATGATTTCCATGACCAAGCGCTGGCCCACCATAATAACAGACTTCATACGCATGTCCGATGTCGAGAAAGCAAACAGGGACAATCCGGACAAGATAAGGAAGAAGCTGTCCATCTCCAAGGCAGAGGCCGTGGTGCTCAAGACCAAGAACCAAGTCTTTGTGGAGTGGAAAGAGATGTTCTTTCCTGACATAAAGGAAAGGTACTCGAGGGTCAAGACGCTGGTCGAGGCGAGGAGAAAGTCCATAGACGAATACAGGGAATGGCTCAAGCCGTACGTTGCAAGTCTGAAGATGATGAGGGACACGACTGAGATAAACCCATCGGAATACTTCACCACGGCCATACAGCCGTGGCTCAAGCCCGATTCCATGTACTTCGTGCGCGTCTACATGTGGAAGGTACTGACAGCGGAGGAAGTGGGCAAGCCCGGCCTCGTTGAGGGCGAGATAGACCCCTACGATGATTTCGTCAAGAGGCACATCCCGCAGATAGAGAAGAACTACGGCATAAAGATAGTGGAAACACCCAAGGATAAGGAAAAGCTTGTCCGGGAGTCGCTCAGCGACGAAAGCAAGCATGTGCTAGTAGATGATGACATCATAGTGGTCGATGACTGCCTCAAGAAGTGGAATGAGCCTGAAAACATATACGAGAGCGACGCCAAGCTCCACAGGGACAAATACTACTACGCGTTTTACGACCTCGAGATTGTCAGCCCGCTTTTCAAGACTGAAGGAGGAAAGGAGGAGATTGACGACTGGAACTGCCTGGTTACAGCATATCTCATATCCCAGAACGTCCTGATGCTTATACTACTCGAGGTTGAGGCAAAGAAGAAATGGCTGAACAAGTACGTGAAGGAAATAATAGGCGTGCGGGAGGTCGAGGACAAGATAAGGGACGAGGTCGAGAAGAGATACGGCCTCTCAGAGGAAGGCAAAAAGGAGCGATTCGCATTTATTTCAAATTTGAAAAAGAGGCAGAAGAAGCTGGAGGAGAGATGGAATGAATGGCTGCTGTGGAACAAGCCGAAGTTAAGGTACGTACTCAAGTATTTCATGCGGATAGGACCCTATGAAACAGTAAGGGCCGAAAGGCTAACAAAGATGTACGGAAGGTATATGGGCGGAGCCATGACAGACCCGTTTGTGAAATACCTCAAGCAGCAGTTCGGCAAGCTCTCGGGGCTGCAGCCTCCTTAGGTGATTTCTTTGCCATTCAAAGTGGGTGTTACAACAGGTCTTTATTACATAGCTCACGATGTGAGCCTTGCAACTACAGTCAAAAAGATAGGCTACACGCTGACGCGCGGCGCCAGTGTGGTTGAAATCTCCGGCGACAGCCCGCACGAGATAAGCTATACGGAAGGCACCGAAGTCAGGAACATATCCAAGAACCAGGGGCTCGACACGCTGTTCCACGGCAGCCTCACAGTGCCCATGACGATGCCGGAGCGGACCGACTGGAGGGACGCCCAGGACCACATGGAAAAGTCCTTCCGCTCGGCTGTCAACGGCGGCTGCAAGTACGTGCTCTTCCACGCCTGCCTGCACTTCTGGGTCGAGCTTCTCACATACACGGGAACCAAGCTCACCATCACCATGTGCGACCACGAGGGCAACTTCATATCAGAGATACTGTACAGGAACGAGCGGCTCAGAAGGTGGTTCGTCAAGTACATGAACTCACTCGGCGACATAGAGTACAGGAGAATGATTCTCAACGAGGACGAGCTCTCCAACGCGGCCTCAAAGGCACACGGCCAGATGAGGGCATGGCAGGAAAGCGAGATAGAGAAACGCGTGAAAACACTCAAGAAAAGCATGCGGATAAATGAAATAGAAACCAAGATAAACAACAACCAGCCCATCACAGCAGATGAACGAAAACGCTACGCAGAGTTTCAGAAGCAAGCAGAGGTTGTAAGGCAGACAGTAGGCATAGAGGCAGGGGAGGAAGAGTCAAAGCTCCAGAAGGAATACATAGACAGGGAGATTTACAAGAAGCTTTCAAAGGACAAATACGAGGACAGGCGCTGGAGGATAGACACATACGGGCGACTCGTTGACGCATACAAGATAATGGCGCATTACCTGTTCTTCACCAAGGATCCGCAGTGGATGTCCATGGCGGAAGTCTACAAGGATGTTCTGACAAAATACAAAATAGACTATGACGACGATGACTGGCTCATGAAGACGTGGGACAAGGCCGAGAGGAACAACGATAACGAATTTAAGGAGTTCTTCTATGCAGCTGTCGGGGCGAAGTTCCTCGAAGGTCACCTCAAAGAACTTCTGAGATGGATAGACGAGGACCTGATAGCAAATGAGCTCAAGGGCGACCCGGACCGGCAGGAAATAGCAAGGAACATGCAGATAACCATAGAGATTCCCGATGCCCGAGACCCGAAATATGCGGGACGTTACATGCTTACCCATCCAAAGCAGATATACTCAGCCGTGAAGACAGCGAGGAAGGTGATTAACACAAACCGCATATGGATGACAATAGACAACGAGCATCTCGCAACGCAGGGATACGACCCATGGGTCGAGGGCAAGATGATGATGGAGAAGTACCCTGAATACGGGAAAATGGTAAAATCCGTTCACGCCACTTATCCGACGCCGCTGCATTCGCACTATCCTGTAGAGCTCGGCCAGACAGAAATCTATGAACTCCTGTGGTATCTGAGAAAGGCAGGAATGGGCAAGGAAACTGTTGTTTACCTTATATTTGAAAGGGGCGGCGGAGACGACCCGTTCAGGCAGTCTATCGACGCCCTCAAGCTCATGGCGAAGTTCCTTGAACAGGAAACGCCTCCGGAGGACCTCCCACTCGAATTCTACGGCCTGGAGAAGACGGCATTCAACCTTCAGAGGCAGGAGCAGATAATGAGGGAGCACAGGTTCGATGTGCTGAAGGACCTTTTTGAGGTGCCCGAAGAGGAATGGGGACTTCTTTCAACAGCAGCCGTGAAGAAGGGCAAACGCGAGATTTTCAAGAAAGAGGAGCTCACGTAGCATTTTTAATACATAAGGTGAATATTTTCAGATGCCGAGAAAAAAACGCGCAATCAGCGATATTGCAGACATGGACGAGAGCGCATTCATAGATGATGACTTCGGAAAGGATGAAAAGAGGAAGCGGAAGCCTGAAGACAAGGACAAGATAGTGGAAGTCAACAACAAGGAAGAGCGCATAGAAATACTCAAGAAGTTCACAAAAGAAATACTCAAGAAGTACGGCCAGATTGTCAGGTCCGTCGTGCTTTTTGGCTCAACTGCGAGGGACGAGTGGAAGGGCAAGTCTGATATAGATGTCTTCGTGATAATTGACGACACGAGGCAGAAGATAACCCCCATGGCAAAGGACAAGATGGACAGGGAGCTTGTTGACATATCGAAGGACATACACCCGCAGCTTTCTGTGCAGCAGCCATACCTGCTCACGGAGTTCTGGAACATGGTGAGGCTAGGCCATCCCATAGTCTTCAACTTCATAAGGGAGGGCGTTCCTGTTTACGACAAGGACACATTCCTTCCGATAAAGCGCCTTCTCCAGATGGGTGAGATAAAACCCAGCAAGGAGGCAGTCGAGAAATACATAGAGAGGGCGCCCAAGAGAATAAAGCGCGTGGAAAACGCCAAGATATACATGGTCGTCGAGGACTGCTACTACGCAATGATGGAGTCCGCGCAGGCGGTGCTGATGTTTCTCGGGGAGAGCCCGCCGAGGCCTTCCGACGCGCCCGAGGCTCTCAGGAGGGCCGCTGTCAAGATAAAGCTTCTCGAGCCCAGATACGCCGACTGGATTGAAAACATAATAAAGGTGAGGAAGGATGTGGAGCACAGGAAGAAGCAGAGCATGCCCGGCACAGAGCTTGACGACTGGATAAAGAAGACCAAGCGCTTCGTAAAAAGAATGCAGCAACTCATAGTCAGGATAGAGATAATGAAGAGGGAGAACATCATAGACAAGTCCTACGCAATAATGGAGGAGACAACGGTGACGCTGCTTCAGGCCATGAATAAGATGCCAAAGAAAAGCCGCAAAAGCATAGAGAAGCTGTTTGAGGACGAACTCGTAAAGACAGGCATGGTATCAGAGAAGTACCTGACAGCTTTCCGGGAGCTCAGCCAGCTGAAGAAGATGGCAGACAGCGGCAAGACACTCGAGGTTCCGAAGCAGCACATACTTCTCCAGAGGGAATATGTGAGAAAGTTCATAAGGGAAGCAGGAAAATTGCTGAAAGAGCGCAGGGCTGAATAATTACCTCGCAAGATACGACTTTACCTCAAAACCCTTGTCAGTTATGCTGTATATGTTTGATTTCTTCTCTATCTTCGTGGAGCGCATCTTTTCGACCTTAAGTAGGTTCTTGACCTCTCCCGCTGCCTCAACTGATTTAAGTATTATGACACCGTCGGTCAGAAACTCGGAGATGGTATCGCGGCTGAGCCAGACACTTTCCTTCGGAAGCTCGGAAATCAACACAGATGTGCAGCCCATTTCCTTTGTCTTCATTATGAACCTTCCGAGTGAATCCCTCGTCATGACAGCAATGGACGACAGCGAATCAAGGACAATTCTGTTGTAATGTTTGCCTGCAAGAGCCTCCTCAAACTCCTCGGGCCTGAGCTCCAGAAATTCAAGCCTTGACATGTCCCATCCGAATTCAGAGGCCTGGTCCTGTATGTCCTTGGGAGCCTGCGAATATGTTATGTATGCGCACTTCTCGCCGTTGTCCAGCCCCTCTTTGAGGAACCTCAACCCGAATATGGTCTTTCCTGTTCCCGGCGAGCCGGACAGTAGTATGGTAAAGTTCTTCGGAAACCCGCCTTCAATGAGGCCGTCAAAACCCGGAACGCCTGTAGCAACCCTTTCCATCAGAACACCTGTTAATTAATTGCTCAGCCCGCTATAAATTATTTGCCGCGATGTTTCAGTACAGATAATATGCGCCCGGCGACTTCTTCCGGAGTCATGCTTGTGGTGTCTATCACGATATCGTAATGAGACCTGTCGTATATGTCAACGCCGTAGTATTTCTTGTAGCGTCTCTTGTCACCCTCCATGCGCTTTCTGACAGCCGCCTCTGCCTCTGCAACGCTTCCGTAGACGGGCTCGTTTCTTTCCGCATTCTTCTTCACATCCTCGAATATGCGCTGTGCGCCCGTGTGCAGGTCGACGTCAAGAAAAACCTTCAGTGACTGCGGTATGAGGAAAAAGCTGGTTCTGCCTTCTATGATGATGTTGTCCTCCTTCTTCCCTAACTCTTTTTGAAACTCGTCAACTTCCTTGTCTGTCCAAGACTCCTTTTCACCTATTTCGTTCAGCCTGTCGATGTCCATGCCTTTTTTTCTGGCGAGTTCGCGCCTCATGCCGCCTATATAGTAGCGCTTCATTCCAAGCTTCTTTGATAACATCTTTGCGACAGTGCTTTTGCCTGCGCCGGGCATACCCGATATGCTTATTATCATCTTACCATGTCCCCGAGCTGCTCAAGCATGTCAACAATGATCTTCTCCCTCTGAGGCTCCTCGAATATCACGGTTCCCTGTACGCCGTAGGAAAGCGACGTTCTTATGAGATGGTCAAGCCTCAGATCCGAGCCGACGAATGATGTATGCGATATCTCACCCGATGGTCCGTATTTCACGCCTGAAAAGAAGAAGTATGCATCCCTTAGCCACCGGGAACCAACACCGCTTTTGACCTTTTCGAAAATCCTGATGAAATCATCCTGGGTTTTCAGGGAGCCGGCACCACGCGCGTGCAGATGGGCCCAGTTTATCACAGGCTCCGTGTTCGTGGTCCTCTTGCATATCTCTATGACATCGTCAATGCTCCCGAGCTCCCCCACCTTGCCTGTGGTCTCTATGCCTATTCTCGCCTTCACCCGGAGTTCGTTGACAATCTCGTTTATCTTGTAGACCACGAGCTTGAGTGCCTGCTGCTGAGGCATCCGCGGATAGAAATTCGGCGGTATCGTGAATATGCGGCAGTCCATAAGAGAGGCTATGGTGGCGAATATTCTCAGAGAATTGTCGGGCATGTCACCGAAATCTGAATATCTGAGAGACAGCTCTATGCCGAACTTTTTGGCTATGTTCTTCATCCTCAGCAGATCGCCGTAATATTCCTTGTAAAGCTCTGTGGTGTCATTTATGTCTTTGAATATCTCTGGGGAAAGCACAAGAGCCCTGAAGCCGACCTTGTACAGCTCCCTGAGCACTTCCATGACCTGGTCAACGCTCTTGGCCTCCGGGAGTGTCGAAACCCCATAGGTGACGCCTATGTTCATTCCGAGCCTTTCCTGCATCTTCAGGGCTTTTTTTCGTACTAGCATAGTATTATATTGGTGTAAGAAAAATATTAGCTTACCAGAAGTCACCTTTTTGTTCAATGATTAAGAAAAGCAATGGAAATTACGCTGCTTTCAGCGGAACGTATTCGAGTGCTGCCTTTTTCATAGCATTAAGAGGATCTCCGTAATGCCTGTAGAATCGGTCTATGAAACTGTCCACCACGCCGACATTGCTCACACTGCTCCTGTAAAAGCCAAAAGCATCTTTTTTGCCGAGTTCCTTGAGCGACAATGCAGCTGCTCTCTCCATCCTCCCGTATGATGTTACGCTGTCTGCTGTTTCCGCTATCTCATCCACACCCTTGCCTTCATAAACATTCTTCGTTGCGACCTCATTTATGCCTTCCATGAGCGGTCTGTAGCTCACCATTGTCAGGAGACCGGACACCCACTTCATGCCTTTTGGAAGCCTGCTTCTGTATTTTTCATTAAGCCGCTTAAGCAGGACGTCCCTGAACGGCTTCGTGACCTTACCATCCTTGGTAACCATGGGCCTGAGCTGTGTGTATTCATGGAGCACCTCGTGCTGGGCGGTGTATGATGCAGTGTCAGCAGCCTTTTCTGCCGAACCGAACTTGCTGTAGATATACCTTCCGAACTTCCCCTGCTGCCTGCTTATCCAGTCCCTGAACTTTCCGTATCTCCTCGTCGTGGGAATGACATACTCGTTCATTGCAACCATTTTGCCGTCCGTATAGCCGTTCACAATGCCGTCTTCCGGTTTTATTGGCTCAAGTTTCACTGTCTCCTGCCCCCTGTATGACGGCTTAAGGCCATAACGGGACATGAATTCTCCTGCTGAAGAATATGCCCTGCTGAATATGTTCCCGACAAAGCGCTTTGTTTCTGCATCAGCGGAACCGTGGACATTTACCTTCTTGGGGCTTATGATGTCCCCATCTTCATAAAGGCTTCTGGTCTTTTCCGATGCGTCAAACTGTGCAGGCATACTTACCACTAATTATTAACAACATTGTTTGCAAAGCTTTAAAAAGAGTAACTAACCGGCCATTCTCTGCTGCTTCTTTGCGAATATAACGAGTTCTCCGAGATGCTCGACAATCTTCGGCTCAGCTGCCACCATCTCGGCGGCTGTGACAATTCCAAGAAGCCTGCTGCCCTCGACGACAGGTATCTTTTTTATCTTATGCTCGCTCATTACAGCCGCCGCTTCTTCGAGCGTTTTATCAGGCGGCAGATGTATGACTTCCTTTATCATTATATCCTCGACTTTCGTCTTGGATGCATCTCTGCCTTCTGCCACTACTTTCCTTACTATGTCATCCTCAGTGAGTATGCCGGCGAGATTCGAATTGGTCGTCACGAGAATGTAGCTTATCTTCTTTTCAGCCATGATTTTTGAGGCTTCGAGAACGGTTGTGCCGATCTCTGTCTTTGCTACGTCCTTGTTCATTATTTCGCTCAAAATCATACACTCACCTGCCTTTCTTCTCCCATCTCGGAACGAAAATTCTGTACTTGTCCTTGTCTTCGAGTTCGTACAATATTCTCCTCACTATGAGCTTCTCGGGATTCGGCAGCAGCGGAACCCTTTTTTTTATGTCGTCGAATGACTCGAAGGGCTTTTTCTTCCTTTCGCTTATTATGGCCCACAGATGTTTCTTTCCTATACCCGGCAGCAGCTCAAGCTGATGAAGCCTTGTCGTAACCGGACCCGATCTGTTGAAAAAATTAAGAAACGTTGTCTGGTTCTTCCCGATCATCTTTTCTATTACGTCGCCCAGCTCACCCTTGGCCGCCGCCGTAAGTTCGCTGTAACCTATCCTCTTCCTTATGTACTTGACATCAGTTCTCTTGTCATCGCCTATGTAGACCCTGTCTTCTGTCTTCAGATCGGCATTTTCCCTTGTTATCACCTCAAGCAGGGAGAAATACCTCTCGCCTATCACCTGTGCGACGGGCTCCGACCTCTGCATGCCGGAGCGTCCCCTGGGCAAAAAGTCAATGACAACTCCCCAGTCGTCCTTCTTTATAGGCCTGACTGTCATATTTCCACTTCCTAACAATACATGCTTTGTGATTTTATATTTTAATGCCTTTCAGATAAGATTTATAACTGAATCCTACAATTAAAGATATGGCAACAAAAACATCCACAATAAAAGGCCTCAAGATAGGACATTACGTCATAATAGACGACGAACCCTGCAGGGTTGTCAGCATTTCTCTCTCAAAGCCTGGAAAGCACGGCTCAACTAAGGCGAGGCTTGACGCCGTCGGCATTTTCGACAGCAAGAAGAGAAGCCTGCTGAAGCCCGCGGATGCAGCGGTTCAGGTGCCCATAATCGAGAAGAAGAAAGCTCAGGTGATTTCTGTTTCAGGAGACTTCGTTCAGCTGATGGATATGGAGGAATACAACACTTTTGATGCGAACGTGCCTGCTGAAATGAAGGGGAAGATTGAGCCGGGTGCCGAGATAGGATACTGGAAGATAGGCCAGAGGGTCCTGCTGAAAGAGTCCTGAAGTAGAAAAATATTTAATACTTTTTGTTATTTTTAGGATAAGGTGTAAAAAATGAAGTCTTGGTATGAGGAAGAGGACGAAGAGCCAGTCGGTCAGGATAATGATGACGAAGACGACGAGGATGACTGGTAAATTACCAAAAACATTGGCCCTGGTCTTTGGATTTTCTTATTTTTTATTGTGATTCCCAGAGCCTTTCGAAAGAATGCTGAAGTATGCCGTTTGCGACATGCTCTGAGCCTGCCCAGAATGCCACATCCTGTGTATGATGAACCTTTGTGTTGTCAGTCAGCGCCAGCATGAAATGCTTGCCGTCGACTGTAAGCGCCCTTCCAAGCGGGACGCTGAGCTTCTTTATCTCAGCGACTGATGTAAGTGCAGTGGTGTGCTTGGTATTCGTTTCTGGTGCAAGAATCCTTATCCTGACGCCTGCCTTTTTTGCGTTTTTAAGCACCTTCAGGTGCTTGGTGTAGAGTTCTGCAAGTCCTTCGCTGTTCGTTACTATGTTGACACTCTCCTTAGCGTTCTTTATCAGTGACTTGAGCTGCTGGTTTATGGCGAAGCTGCCTTTGAGCGTGCCGGCTATGTCAGCCGGCTGCACAAGACTGAATCCCTGGCTGTAGATGTTTTCGAGCTCGTTCATTACAGGAGAATTAAGCATCCTGTCCATCCTTTCGATGGTGGTTATGTGCCTTTTGTGAAGACTGTCCTTTGCCCTCTCAAGCGCGTCCTTGGGCGCAAGAGCTACGTACTTTATCGGCTTGGAAGACTGCGCGACAACAAACCCCTTGTCTGCAAGGGATTCGAGAACATCATAAGACCTTGACCTTGGGACCTTCGCGATTTCAGAGACCTCGCCGGCTGTTGCCACGCCCTTTGCTATGAGTGCGACATAAACCTTTCTTTCGTAAAGGTTAAGCCCCACATTCTTCAGTGCATCAAGGATTTCTTCCGAGCCAATCATATCAATCTCCATTTATCACTGCTTACTAATTAACTTTTGTATTTTTAAAGGTTTTTCCGGTATGCATGTAAGCTATGATTCAGGCAATGCTAATAATGGAACGCAAAGTTATTTAAATATATTGTCACTTTTGAGTGAAAACTACAGAAGGTCATTGTCCCCGAGGAATTCAAGCGCTTTTCTATGAATCTTCTTGTTGAAATAACTGCCATCGGGGTCGGCGGTGTAATAGTTTATGCTTCCCGGTCCGCGGTTGTAGACGCCGTGGTAAGCCGTCCCTGTGAAGAACTCTACATATTTACCATCGAGTTTATCCAGTTCAGTGACATCAAAGCCACCGTCCGGTCCCATCGTGATATACACTCCGTCTGATTTCGGCAGTGATATGATATGCCCTTTGTCATGGCGGTGCATGGTCGTGAACGAACCACCTTCTACTGTCACTTTTATGAACTTCCTGCCGCCCCTTTCGATTTCCCGGAATGTCACTCCCTCTCCAAGCGGAACGCTGAGCGCCTGCTTCAGTGCCTCCACGTTTCCATGATATTCCACTACGTTGTCATCTGTCATAACGCCTTATTAGTAGCAAAAATTTTTAAAGGTAATACCTGAGGCAAGTTTTATAGAGTCGGGACAAAATATTAACAGATATATATGGCAGAGAAATTCCAGCCCCCGCGGGGCACAAGGGACTTCCTTCCGGAAGACATGGCGGTGCGCAGGGGGATTTTCGAAAAGATAATGGACGTCTTCAGGCGCTACGGATACGGCGAGGTGTGGACCCCTGCGTTCGAGGACTTCGGGCTTCTCTCCAGGAAGTCAGGACCGGAAATAGAGGAGGAGATTTACGCGTTCACTGACAAGAGCGGCAGGAAACTCGGCCTGCGCTTTGACCCGACTGTTCCCATATGCAGGATAGTCGCATCCAACCCCTCGCTTCAGAAACCAATCAAGTTCTGCTACATAACGAACATGTGGCGCTACGACAGGCCGGGCGCCGGGCGCTGGAGGGAGTTCTGGCAGTCTGGTGTGGAGCTGATAGGCCCACCAGGACCTGAAGCGGATGCGGAGATGCTCGCACTGGTAAGCGACTCGCTCAGGGCCATAGGCGTCAGGAACTTCTATTTCAGGATAAGCTCGAGGAAGATAGTCGACGGATTTATCAGGCAGGCAGGAATACCTGCGAAGAAGACGGTTGATGTGTTCAGGGCCATAGACAAGCTCGACAAGATAGGCAGGAATGGAGTCATGTCTGAAATGCGCGCCCGCGGCATAGACGCCGGGAAGGCCGGGGAATTCATGCGCCTCGTGGAAGATGGGAAGTCGTCAGGCCCCGGGATGGAAGAGCTTAAGGACATCCAGAAGCTGGCGCGCAGCATGGGAGCCGGAAAGATTAGCACAGACCTTAGCGTGGTGCGCGGCATAGATTATTACACAGGTTTTGTGTTCGAGACCATGGTAAAGGGATTCGAGAAGCTGGGCTCTGTTGCCTCAGGAGGACGTTATGACAGTCTTATAGGATTATACAGCGGCAGCGACGTACCTGCCACCGGCTACGGAATGGGCATAGACCGCCTGCTCGAGATAGTGAAGCCGGAGATGCCCGGGTCACATGTGACTGTGTTCGTTTCTCCTGTGAAGGATGAAGTAAAAACCGAGACACTTAATATTACCCAGCAGCTAAGGGCTGCCGGTATAAGCGCCGAAACAGAATTGATGGGCAGAAACATAGGAAAGCAGCTTGATTATGCCTCCAAGAAGTCCATACCATTCGCGCTCATAGTCGGGCCCAATGAAATCAAAGCGAAGAAGTACACCCTGAGGGACATGAAGACCGGCAAGGAATCAAAACTTTCCCTTGAGTCTGTAATCAGGAA
>JAGGXP010000005.1 GCA_021163005.1 Candidatus Aenigmatarchaeota archaeon
ATCCTGATCGTAATCATCGTGGCAGCGGCACTGTACGCCCTTGGCGTATTCAACCCGACCACTTGGACAGGTTCCAGGGCGACCGGATTCGCAAATGTGGGTGCACCGACTGAATGGACACTAGATGGCAGCACAGACACATTTACACTTGTACTGCCGAACCACGTTGGTGTGACCATAAACGTGACATCTGTCGACGTTGACCTTGGCGGAGGAAACAACATCACAACCACATTCAACACCAACATAGCCGCGGGCGACACACACACATTCAGTTTCACAATGCCATCTGATGTCACTTCAGGATCGCCGTACTCAGCAGAAGTTACAGTCAAGTACATAAAGGCATCAGGCACTCTGGAGCTTACAGACACTGGAACTCTTACAGGAACAGCTTCTTAAGGGTGTTTCGGTCCGGGTTAATCAGGATTAGCTATTTCTTTATTTTTCTTTCTATTCTTCTGGTGTTTATATGCTTTGTTTTTCACATGAAGCGTGCGGATAGGGCATGTTTTTTAAGCAGGGACGGCAAGATGCTCTTATGCACAAGCAGGTGGTACTGGTCAGGCAGGACCTGAAGATGAGCAAGGGGAAGACAGCCGCGCAGGTGGCACACGCCTCGCTGGAGTCCTACAAAAAGGCCTCTCAGGAGAACAGGGAACTGTGGGAGGCAGACGGCTCCAAGAAGGTCGTGCTGAAGGTCAAGAGCCTTGCCGAGCTGCTCGAGGTCCGGCGCTCCGCCAGGGCGGCAAAGCTTCCCAATGCGCTGATAAGGGATGCCGGAAAGACCGAAGTGGAACCGGGAACGGTGACGGCCCTTGCTATAGGGCCGGCTGACGAGCATGACATAGACAGTGTGGCAGGGCACCTCCATATGCTTTAATAAATGAAGCCAACATATAATCGGTATCGTGATTTTATGGCAGACGCGCAGAAAACCCTTCATGAGAAGAGCATTCTTTACCAGGTCATGAATGTCCGGCTTGAGGAAATGGCCAAGCAGGGCTCGGCACTTGAAATACGCATGAACGAGCTCGAGGCGGCGGAATCCTCATTGAACGAACTTGTCAAGACAAAGGTCGGGAGTGAAATACTTCTGCCCGTTGGCGCTGGATGTTACGCCTACGGAAACCTCGCCGCTACGGACAAGTTCATGGTCGAGATAGGCGCGGGCCTTGTCAAAAAGATGACACTCGGAGATGCCGTGAACATCATAAAGGACAAGAAGAACGAAATCGAGAAGGTCGCGGGCCAGCTGAACGCGCAGGCCAACGAACTCAGGCAGTCCATGGACCAGATTGCCATGGAGATTCAGGCCCTGAATACCCGTCAGCAGAATGAAGCGAAAGGCGGCGCGATAAGGGTGGACTAAGCGTCAATCCTTATCTCCTCGAATCTCACTTTCTTTGAGTCAATGAGCTCCTTTATCATCCTCTGCCGCGGGCTCATTCTGGATTTCGATGTCTTGAACTCCACGAACACTATGCTGTCGTCGTTGAACTGCACGCCGTCCACAGGCGTCCCGATGAACCTGAAGTTCTGCTCGTCATAGGGATATGTCTTCAGGAACGGCATGAACTGCTCTGACATCTTTCCGTATTTAACGCTCAGGCTCTGCCTGCTCGAGACAGCCTGCGCAAGCCTGGCTTTCATCCTGAAATATGCCCGCAGCAGGAGTGCGAATGCAAGAAAAACGAGAAGCGCGATTACAAGCTCCATCATTTCAATCCTTCCACTATATCTAACAGCCGGGCTATGTCCGTTATCCCGTAATCAGGCTTCTTCGCATTCTTTCCCGGCTTTGACCATTCTCCGTATTTCGCGAGCACTGTTGTCATCCCCAGCTTCTTCGCTCCGGCTATGTCCCTGTTCGTGTTGTCGCCCACGAATACCGCCTCATCAGGCTTCACGCCGAGCTTTTTCAGCGCTATCGAATACGACGTCGGGTCAGGCTTCTGCTTTCCGGAGTCGTCAAGCGTTACGACGACGTCAAAGAAGTCTGATATCTTCATGGCGGCCAGCCTCAGCCACGCCCTCATGCGCGGCGCGTCGCTGACCACGCCAAGGAGGTATCCCTTCTCCTTGAGCCTCAGCAGCGTCGGGATGACATGCGGATATGGCTCGAGAAAGCCGGCCTTCACCCGCCTGTATGCTATTATGCCGGCGGCCAGTATCTTGTAGTCCACTCTCCCGAGAACCTTCCTGAGGAACTGCTGAAGTATTTCGCCGTACTCTATGCCGTAGTCGTCGTAAAGCTCCCATAGTATTTTAAGTGCATTAGTCTTCTTCATGGGGAGCCCGGCGTCTATCATGGCGCTCACAGCCGCATCGACGCTCGTCGTCTTCATGCGGAGGAAGTCCACAAGGGTGTTGTCCAGGTCAAAGAGCACAGCCCTTATCATTATCTAATCTTGGCTCGCGGCATTAAAAGATTTTTCGCAGCTGGGATGTAGCAGCAAAACAAATATAAACTATCAATGTGAATTATAAGTTAAGTGCAGATTATGCAGTCTCATCTAAGGCATCTGACAAAGAGGGTGTTTTGGACAGATGATACTGTAGTCTGCAAGTCCCCAATGCACATTATACTCAATATGTGCTATTGATTTTGGGGATGATTCTTTTCTAAAGAAAGATGACCCACACATCATAAATCTCTGTAAGAATTCTGGCAACGGAGAGCGAATCCCGTAAAAGATGTTGTTGGCTTCCGATTCAGAAGTACCTTTTCTGCGGCGGGGAACCTGGACGAAGCAAAGCTCCGGGAGCTATACCCCGTTTCCAGGTCATTGTTGTTTGTTGAGTAAAGTTATGAGGATTAGATTATGTCATATAAAAATTTACCCTGTGAGGATGAACTATATTTGGTAGAGGTGCTATATATTGTTAACTAGGCCTTTCCCTGTAGCTGAAAGCATCTTAAGGCCGTGCAGTTCCTCTTTCATGAGTTCGACCTCTTTTATTTTGTAGCCGCTGAATCTCTCTTTTATGTCCTTCATGCGCCCGAGCTGCTGCCTGCGCTTTGCTGTGCAGAACGGGCACTTCGGGTTGCTGGGTATTATCTGGTTCACTATGACGCTTCCGATGGTTATGCCGTACTTCCTGAGCACAGGGACCGACCTCTCTGACTCGAGTATGCTCATCTCCTCCGGTATCATGACAAGGTTGTATGTTGTCTTTTTGGGGTCTGAAAGTGTCTTTCTTGCCTCCTCCATCCTCTTTTTCATGGCCTGAAGATGCTCAAGCCCCATGTCATTGTCCGGCTCGTCCTTGCTGAAAGGGAGTATCTTCTTCACCATTCCCATCATCCCTGAGAATCGCATCCTTATCATTATTATCTTTCCCACCCAGGAATCCATAAGCTCAGGCAGGGAGAGGAACCTGAGGGTGTGCCCTGTCGGCGCTGTGTCGAAGATTATGTAGTCATATTCATGCGACTGCATGTACTGCAGGAACTTGTCCATGGCAGCAAGCTCGTCTATGCCCGGTGTCATACCCATCATGTCGAATGTGTCGCCGAGACCGAGTCCCCTCAGGGCGTCTATGCTGTCAACCTTTGGCATGATCTTTTCCTTGTATTCACCCACGGCCTTCTGCGGGTCTATCTCAATGGCATAGAGATTCTTCGTTATCTTCTTTTCGTCTGGTCCGACCTTTTTGCCCAGCGAGTCAGAAAGGGAATGGGCAGGGTCTGTGGAGACTATGAGCACCTTTTTGCCCTTTTCAGAAAGCGCCGTGGCGGTTGCTGCTGCCATCGAGGTCTTGCCGACCCCGCCCTTGCCGGCGAACAGAAGATACTTGGTATCCCTCTCTTTTCTCATGATATTTCCCAGCACAGAATCCGCTCCTCATTTCTTGGAGTGTATGGCAGCCGCGAATTTCCTGACCTGCTCAAGCGGCTTTTTGTCATCCTCTATCTTTGTTCCTATGTGTATGCAGTTCGCCCCTGACCTTATGAGCGCCCTGGCGTCGTCCGGTGTCTTGACGCCGCCTGCTATGACTATGTTCACATCCGTCATCTCCCGTACAGCCCGCACGATTTCCACCGGCACAGAAGACGGGGCGCCGGAGCCGGACTCAAGGATGACGAAGCGCATGCCCATGTACTGGGCAGCGAGCGAATAGGCAACCGGCAGGTCCGGCTTGCTTCTGGGAAGGAGCTTCGCCTCACCGACATAGCCTACTGTCTGTCCCGGCTCGAAGACAAGATAAGCAGTCGGTATGGCCTCTATTTTGTATTTCTTGATCATGTGGGCCCCGAGCGACTGGGCGCCGCTTATCCAGTAGGGGTTCTTTGAGTTCAGCAGGCTCATGAAGTATGTCGAATCAGCATAGTTCGTGATGTTCCCTATGTTGCCAGGGAAAAGGTGAAGCGGAACGGACACATTCTCCTTTATCATCTTCGCCATCTCGTCGAGGTCCTTTCCCTGCGCGCCTATGGAGCCGCCGAGCATTATGACATCAGCGCCGCCCTCATACATGACCTTAGCAAGCTCAGCGCCTTTTTCAGGGCTGTGCTTGTCCGGGTCTATGAGACCCATGAAAACCCCGCGGCCGTCCATTATGATAGAATCAATGTATTTCTCAACCTTTCCCTTTTTAACGGGCTTGGACCTTGCGGGTATTATCCTGCGCACATAGCGCCCGACCTTTCTGTCCATCATGTATTAAATTGTGGACAGTCTTTTAAATGTTCAGGAAAGAAAAAAATGATTATGATTCTAGTCACAGGGGCGTCTGGTTTCATAGGCAGGGAGCTTGTGGCCAGGCTGTCCGGGAAAAAGCTCAGAGTCAGGGCGCTTGTAAGGAATCGTGAAGACGCCGGCTTGTTTCCGAAAGGTGTGGAAACTTTTGTTGGCGATATAACAAGGCCGCAGACGCTTTCAGGCGCATTCACCGATGTGGATACAGTCGTGCACCTCGCGGGTGCTGTTTCATATTCAATGCCAAAAGAGGAGCTTTTCAGGATAAATGCCATAGGCACCAAAAACCTCCTCGACTTTTCGGGCAGCGTGAAGAAGTTTGTCCTGGCGTCCAGTGTCTCGGTTTACGGTGAAATAAAGGGTGAGGCTGATGAAAATTATCCGCTGGGGCCGCTGAATGCTTACGGCGAATCAAAAATCGCCGCAGAGAGGTTTGTTAAGCAGTCCGGGATTCCCCATGCCATACTCAGGATAGCGCCTGTTTACGGAAAGGGCAGCCCGAGCTGGATGAAGAACCTGAAGCTGCTCAGAAAGGGCTTCCCTGTACCAAAGACAGGCAACCTGACGCACATAGTCCATGTATCAGACGCTGCGCAGGGACTGGAGCTCGGCATCAAAAAAGGCAGCGGCATTTACAATATAGCCGGCCCCGAGCCCGTGCCTTTCATGGATTTCGCAAAAAGGCTCGTGACACTGCTCGGAAGGAAGCCGAGGGTGCTTCCGTTCTTCGTTGTGAAGGCACTGGCAGCTGCGGCAGGGCTGGGAAAATATCTCAGGGTGCTTGCCATGAACAGGTACTACTTCACGGAAAAGGCTGAGAAGGAGCTTGGATACAGGCCGCGCGCAGACTTCAACAAGGAAATCAAAGCCATGGTTGACTGGTTCAACAACTCCGCATGAGAGCTGTTTTCGTGACTATTTAGTCCCATGCACCTGATTTTTGTTACTAAACGCTCCGTAAACAGGCATCTAGCGTAACATTTATAAACCACGAAATCATAGAATTCATTGAAATTCTCTATCAGGAGGTAAAACTATGGTAGCAAAAAAGTACTACGAAATGAAAGTTGGTTCAACCAAGCACGTATTCACCGGAAAATCACCCAGGCAGGCAGCTCTCAAGGCAGCAGCCAGGGGATTCGGCGACATAAAGCTCAGGGAAAGGGGCCGAAGGAACAAGGACGGGACATACACAATCCACAAGTTCAAGGGTTCTGTCAAGGTAATAGACGCTCCTGCGAACAGGCCGTCATGGCTTCCGGCAAAGGTAAAGAAGCCTGTTGTCAAGAAGTCCGGTGTTGAGAGGGTAAAGAAGTTCTGAGTCGTCATCGGCCAGATTCTTTGCTTTCGTTTATTTGTTTTTATATCGTTCGGTTTCTTTTATTTTTCAGGTGCAAGCGAAGTCTTAAAAAACTTATTTCTCAAATTTTAAATTGAGTTTTATGCGGCTATTCAAACCCAGGGAATACAAAACATCTCTTGAATATGTCCCAGATGTCAGGAGAAAGGGCGACCCGACCTCAATGAGCATAAATGTCCGCAATGACGGCGAATGCTACATCTTCGACTTCTCGCTGAAAACCGAAGAAATGGTGCATGAGGCAGAGCTGGAAAGATACAGGACCGGTATAGAGTATAATACAAAGGAAAGGATAACCGTACCCGTCGCCCTTGTTAATAACCCGAAGACAAAGTCAGCCATGACAAGGTTCATAAAGAAGCTGTGCAGGGAGCATTACAGGAACGACCTGACGCTGGTGGGTGGCGATGGCCAATCGTTCCACATCCCTGAGCTGACTAAGCATCTCATAGATGAAGCAGCCGGGCTCAGGCCGTCAGGCTATGTGAACCCGTGGGTGAGAAATGCCGTTATCGGGACTGCTCTTCTCATGCTCGGCAGCGGCGTCGGGCACCATGCAGCCAAGAGCAAATACGAACAGAAGATTGATGAGATGCGGTACATAATGAGCCAGTACGACGATTTCCTTCCGGCCCAGAAGCAGCGCTCGTTCTACTGGGACATGAAGGACATAGGCATAGACACAACGTTTTCAGAAAATGACAAGACCAAAGCCATCAAAAGTATCCAGAAGCAGAAAATGAAGAATGCCCCTATGCTTTTCGAATCAGAAATGATCGGGACTAAATAAGAAACATGAGGTCGAACAGGCTTCCAAGGAAAAGCGAAACCAGCAGAGTTATCACGAAGACTGGCGCCAGCCGGACACCCTCCTTTATCCAGACCTCGCCGCCCCTTTTCTGAAGCTTTTTTACTTCTTCTTCTGTTAATCCCCTGAACTTGTCGGATATTATGACATCACCCGGCCGCAGGTCCTTTGCCTTTATCTTCCTCTTGAAAAGGTCTGACTCCACGGCCCTCGCGTACTGGAGAAAGAGCATTATTCCCAGAGCCATGAACGGCATGGTGAACAATGCGTAAAAGGATGCGAGCGGAATCTGGTAAGATATGGTCATGTAGGCTGGGACCGAAATGGATGCCAAAGCCACGGCTGCCGTAAGGTAGGTTATACTGCGCTTCCTGGCGCGCAGGTTTTTCATGAATGTCCTGTATATTCTGGGGGTCTTCACTCCGAGCACGAGCGCATATGCTATGACATAGACGAGTGATATGAGGAACAGGTTGAAGACCAGCACAAGGGGGAATGGCATCAGGCCTGCCGCCACAGGCACAAAGCCTGCCGATTCGGGAAAGAGGAACCCCATGGCACCCATGAGCCACGCGTCGCCGTCTCCCCACTGCTTAAGAAAGTAAAGCAGGTAGCCGAAGCCGAGAAGCAGGAGTCCGTAGAAAACAGAGGTGGTTATAATTGTTATGTCGCCCGAGATGTATGCAAAGACAGCCCGCATCCCAAGCGCCGCCGTTATCATCGCATACGGAATCCAGTCCTGAAATTCCGTTGTCTTCAGATCCCTGTATCCGCAGTAGCCGAATCCGAGGACGCCTATGGCAAGCAGAATCCATCCGAGCATAGTAATAGTTGTTGCAATTGGGTTAAAATAATCTTTTCCGTAACGCTTAACCTTTTTACGGGAGTTTTACGCGAAGCGGATAACGAGGGAACCATGTTCCCGCTGTTCTAAGGTGTTCCTGATTCCCCTTATAAGAAAGAAGTGGGGTCTATGGCTGAACCGCAGGGGATTGGTTCTTCCCCTTCAGTTCTAAGGTGTTCCTGATTCCCCTTATAAGAAAGAAGTGGGGTCTATGGGATTCCCAGCTCTCTGAACCGCAGGGGATTGGTTCTTCCCCTTCAGTTCTAAGGTGTTCCTGATTCCCCCTTTATTTTGCTGTTCCCGGGAAACCTGCGCATCGTTCCCTCTCTTCCCTTTTAATGGGGAATAATGCTTTAAGGGGGCAGATATGCTTAAAGACGACCTGTTCATTCTGTTCAAGTCGTCATATTGCGTTCCTGTTCGATTATTCTTTGTCCGTTATGTTCATGCAGACAGCGTGCGTTGCTGTCCAGTGCCGTTGGCCCCCTTGAGCCTTTGAACCCATATATGCGGGTTTCTTCTTATCATCCGGCTTATCGAAGCCTCAATAAACCCGTCAGCTCTCCAGTAATGACAACTGGAGCCCGCTAGGATAGCCAAGTTACCTCAAGACCCCAC
>JAGGXP010000020.1 GCA_021163005.1 Candidatus Aenigmatarchaeota archaeon
CTCTAGTCTCTTGCCTAATTATTTAACCAATGGTTTTTATAAGCATTGGTTAAACAGTATCTCATTATTTGTAAGCCTAACGTTTAAAAGCTTTCTGTGTACACTTTCCCTCAAAAGTTTCCGCTAGCGCTTAACCTTTTTACGGCAGCTTCCGCACCAGCGGACAACGAGGGAACCCTGTTCCCGATGCTTCCGCGTGAGTGGATGCAAGGGAATTTATTCCCGATGCTTCCGCTTGCGCCAAAAGCTTAACGAAAACAAGCCTTTTACAGGAGCTCCGTTCCCTCCGGAACTTCACGTCCGCAAAAGCCTTG
This sequence comes from Candidatus Aenigmatarchaeota archaeon, assembly GCA_021163005.1. Taxonomy (GTDB): domain Archaea; phylum Aenigmatarchaeota; class Aenigmatarchaeia; order QMZP01; family JAFGSV01; genus JAFGFG01. Next base: position 315 of record JAGGXP010000020.1, read on the forward strand.
AGGGAAAAATGAATATTTACATTATAACGTGCTGTCGGGGAAATTTATCCGTGCCTTCGTGTCTCGGGTCAAAAGGCTGCTGAGCTTCGGATAACAGATTGCGCTGTCCGAACTCATCTTTTCCGTTAACACTTAACCATTTTACGGGAGTTGAAACGTCCGCCAAAAGCTTAACGAAAATGGTAAGAACATACCAGCGGCATCTCTTCTTTCAGGAAGCCTGTTCCGGGAAGCGCCTTATATATTGGCGGCAGCCGGACTTTTCGTTAACGTTTTTGGATGTTTCTGAATGCCAATTCGGAAACAAGGGGATGCATTTCTGCGCCTTATTCCCGCAGTTTATCCTGTCCAAAAAGGTTAGTGCGGAGGCGAGGGTTCGAACCTCGGAACCCACTAAGGGAGCAGGTCTTGAGCTTCGACTTCACCAAGCAAGCGCTTTCAGCGCTCAAGAGGCAATCTGCCGCGTTTAGCCCCCGACTGCTACGCAACAACAGCCTGCGGGTTTGACCACTTCGCTACCTCCGCATTTACAATAAGTAATACAATCAATGGTTTTAAAAGCAGCATCTAACCGGAAAGCGACTGCAACTCTGTCTTGAGCCTGTCTATCTGATCGTATATGCTCTTGACGTAGTTTTCCACGTCGTCGGGTGGTTTTATTGACGAAGACGTGTCAGGAGACGGGCCGGACTTCTGGAGTAGCTTCATATCTATTGAGGAGATTATGATGTTGACCTTGTCAAGAACCTTGTTCGTGAGGCTCATGGCGGTCTTGAATTCCTTTTCAATCTCTCCCATGGCATCAAGGGCGTCCCTGAGGCCGAGTGAATAGGACCTCAGCTTCTGTATGTCGTCGAGGAGCTCTTTGTATCTCTCGACCTTTACAAAAACAGGCGGCACCTTGGGCTTGCTTGAAGGAACAGGGAGAACAGGTTTTGTCTGTACGGCCTTCTTTATCTGGGACTCAAAATCTTCTGCCATAACCACTCAACCAAAAAGCTATATCTTATCTTTCGGTCCCTGATTTTTAAATGTTAACCGCCGGACCCCTTGAAGACCTCCACAACTCCCTGAAAAACTGCCTGTATGACAGCGCGACCTTTTCGCTTCTTATGAGCGTTATGACTGGATGCTCGGACCAGACTATGACCGCGACCTTGCCGCCGTAGACCCATGTCGTGGAAGGCGTGTCGTAAAGCGCCTTGTTGAACCTCATTTCAGCGTTATACACTGGTTCACGGGACTTTGGCGCCCTTATCTTGTCGCTGTATATTATCTTCATGTGGATACGTGCCTGCGCACGCCTCCTGTGCCAGTTCCTCGAATACACCCTGAACATGTCCATGAAGCGTCCCTCGGCGCCGAACACGAGAAGCTCGGTACCGCTCCTGAGCACATCCTCGGCCACGGTCTTAAGGCCTTTCCTTCCCGTATATACTGTAGCCTCCTGCTTCTCCTTTGAAAGCGTCCTCTTCATCTCAAGTTCCGGAACAATCTCCTCAAGCTTTTGGCGCCTCTCCCTCAACTCCTCTTCCCTTTCCTCAAGATAGTGAAGGAACTTGCTGGGAGAAGCGGCCTCGAAATACCTGCGCTCGGCCTTCTTTATGTAGCCGACTAGCCCTTTCTCCGCAAGGCTTCTGAGCGCGTCATATACATTGGTCCTGTTGACGCCGGAAGCCTTTGCTATCTCGCCGGCTGTCACGGAGCCCAGATCAAGCAGCGCCAGGTATATCTTGGCTTCATTTCCGGCAAGGCCGGATTCCCGTAAAATCTTTTCTACATTCATAGTGTTGTAATATAATATTACAACATAATTATATATAAGTACGAAGTTATCCGTTTTTTATGAACGAAGATCATAATGTTGGAATTTTTTCAGAAAATATTTATGAAAACAAATAGAATGCGTCGGCCGGGATTCCCAGCTCTCTGAACCGCAGGGGGCACATCCCCCTTCAGTTCTAAGGTGTTCCTGATTCCCCCTTTATTTTCTTCTTCCGGGGGAAACCTGGGCACCATTCCTCTCTTCCCTTTAACGGGGAATAATGCTTTAAGGGGGCGTATAAGCGTAAGCTATCGTGGCCCCCTTGAGCCTTTGAACCCGGGTTACAGCGTTGGCAACGCCGTGTCATAACCAGACTAAACTACCGACGCGTGTGTAATGTTCTTGTATGTCAATTAATAAAAGTTTTTTCATCCGAATATCGCGCCGAAGCCGTCCGCGGCGCTCGATTCCTGCTTCTCGATGATGCCGATTATATCTTTCGCTTCCTTGTCCTTCAGCTCTTTCGCCGAGTCCTTGAGAATCTCCCTCGCCTTCTTTATGGCTTCATCTTCGCCGTCGAGGAGCATGTAATATCCTTCCTTTTCCTTTTCCACCGAAGAGTTGTCCCTTATCGTTATACTCTGCCTTGAAACGAGCTCGTCGCCGTAAAGTCTGTTCTTTGCGCTGCCGTACTTCTCCTTCTCCACGAAAAACACTGCCTTCATCAAAACACCTCACTTTGAAATTAAATTAGAGTATCCTGCTTTTAAAATAATCGCCGAGAAATGACGCAAGGTTTTCATTTTTCGCAGCTTCCCTTACAACGCCGGGGCCTTTGGCTATGCTGAATCCGGAAGCAATCGATTCCGCAGGATGGGAAGATATGCCATTGGCCCTCAGTGTTTTGATGTCATGCTTAAGCATATCCCTGAGAAGGGCGCCTGCATCTGTGTACTCTCTCTTTATTTCTGCCACGAGGTTTGCGCCTTCGACCCAGATGCGTCCCTTTCCCCTGTATTTCTTTGTGAATTCATCGCTGTGCTTCTTCGAGAACGTGGGCGGGCCTGCCAGCTTTTTTATCTTCGGAAGTTTCCACACCTCCAGCTCCATGAAAATCAGGCAGCGCTTAGCATCACACCATACATCGTGCCCGAGCACCTTGAAATCAGCATCCTCCAATACCCCTTTCAGTCGTCTGGAAGTCCTCCTGAGCTGCGGATATATGACATCGTCAACAACATCCGGCCTTTTGAAAAATATGCCCAGACACTCTGTTCCCCTCTTCTCCATCATGGATGAAAGCGCCTTTGTACTGACCTGCATTCTTTTCACACGGAAATACTTCTCGTCAGGGTCTTTCAGGAACTCCCTGGCAGCTTCCTTGAATTTCTCAAAATTGGCAGGAGAAAGAGCAGCGGCGACATTCCTTTTTGAATCGACAGGGTCTATGACCACTAGCGGCTGGCCGAGGTAAATCTTCTTCAGGTCGGGCACTGTCTTGTGGTGTTTCCTGAGGTCTATGAACACCTTTCCGGCTTCCCACGTGGAAGCATCTTTTAGGAGGTTAAGAAAGCTTCTGTATCGTATTATGAGAAGCTCTGAAAGGTATCCGGAAAATCCCTCCACCCTGAGGTCCGAACCGTAGATTCCGGCTGCTTTCAGGAATATCTTGAGCAGCCTGACCTCAGAGGAAAGTTCCGGTGTGAGATTCTGCAGTATGTATTTGTTGTGATGAGGTGTTCTGTCAACTGCCGACTTTATCTTTTCCGGGTTCTTTATGTCGTAGCAGGGAACAAAATCAACATCATAGCCGCCTATCTTCGCCCTTACATAAGGATGCTCGGCGTATGCGATCTCATAGGTTCCCTCGAGCCTTTCGACTATTTCTTTTGCAAGCGAAAGTCCCTTCTTCTCGAGCTCTGCTCTCTGGACAGTTTCCGGGAAGAGTATGAATATGTCGAATTCCTTCTTGTCCTTCAGCCAAGTATCCCTGAGATATGAACCGGCAAGCGTGTAGATGAGGCCGGCATTCTCAGTAACCTCCTTTGTTGCTCGCCGTATGCCGGCAAGAACCTTTTCGGTCTTTTTTCTGTCGTTTTCTGTGGGTGTTATGCGCCTGAGTACGCGCTGCAGAACCATAGAGGCGTCTTTCATGTTTATTGTTTGGGTGTGTTGGTTAAAATGTTTGGCTCGGTTTTTTATTTAATGCAAACAAGAATTTAGTATGCTCAAACTCGGAAGCGGCAAATCGCTTAACATCTCCAAATGGGTGAAGAAGGATGCAGGCGTCCTTTTTGTGTCATCGAAGGCTCCTGTGACATGCTCGCCAGAGCAAAGGATAAAGGACATAGCACATATACTGGCCTCGAAATACAGAAGGCTTCCTGTTATGGACGAGAGCGGCCAGCTCAGGGGCATCCTGTCAGGCACAGATATTTTGAAGCTTCTCGTCGGGATGACCAAAAAGAAGAGGGGCATGAGAAGCCCTGCGGACATGAAGGTAAAAGACGTCATGAATCATCATGTCGTAAACATTGACAAGAATATGAAGCTCGAAGATGTCATAGATTTCTTCAAGAAGCACCGGAGGGGCGCGTATCCTGTGACGTACAGGAAAAAGCTCGTCGGGCTGGTCTCTGAATGGGATTTGGTAAGACAGTTGAGGGGCAATACCGGCGTCCGCGTTTCTGATGTCATGGTAAAGAAGCCCATAATAGCGCGCGAAGACTTTTCAGTTGCTGACACCGCGAAGATGTTTGCAATGGGTGGTTTCAGGAGGCTTCCTGTTGCCAAGGGAGGCATACTGATTGGTATTGTAACAGCAAGGGATATTCTCGGTTTTCTTGTCAGGAACAGGCTTCTCGGAAAGCTTCCGGAGCAGAGGCAGAACATAGGAAAAATAATTGTAAGGGAGGTTTCGGCAACCACGGCGGATGCAGACATATACGAAGCTGCAAAGGTTATGGTTTCAGAGAGGGTTGGAGGACTTCCTGTTGTGGAGGACCACGAACTCACAGGCATATTGACTGAGAGGGACATCGTGGATGTCATTGAATTCTGAGCAGGTATTTCAGTGAGGGCAAGCGGCTATTATCTGAGAAAGTGTCTCAGAGACCTTGAAGGAAAACTGATAGTGGTCGAGGGACTTAAAGACAGAAAGGCTTTAAAAAGCCTTGGTGTAAAAAATATTATGCATCTTGGCGGCAGACCGCTCGCCGATTTCACCCTTCATGTTTCAAAATCATTAGTTCACAACGACGCTGAATGTGATGAAGTAGTAATATTGACAGATTTTGATTCTAAGGGCAGGGAAATTGCGGCGAGGCTCGGTCTTCTTTTCAAGAGGCATAAAATACGAGTGAACTCACGCGTAAGGAATGAGTTTATGAGATTTGGCAAAAGCTGTATAGAAGATTTTAAGGAAGGTGATGTTTATGGCAAAGCTGGCTCCAACATCAATAAAATACGTGGTGAAAGCCACAATAAAGGCAAAGGGCGTGATTGAAAAGCCCGATGTCATAGGAGCTGTTTTTGGTCAGACAGAGGGACTGCTTGGTTCCGAACTTAACCTGAGGGACCTGCAGGAAACAGGCCGCATAGGCAGGGTTGAAGTGAAGGTCAGGTCAAAAGGCGGGCAGTCAGAAGGTGAAATAATAATACCAAGCTCGCTTGACGCAGCTGAAACCGCGCTGATTGCTGCAACACTGGAGACCATAGAAAGGGTCGGCCCCTGCACAGCGACAATAACTGTCGATTCTGTTGAGGATACAAGGTCCGAGAAGAGAAAATATGTTGTTGAGAAGGCAAAGGAAATACTCAAAGGCCTTGTTGACAGTGGTGTTCCTGATGCGGACGACATATCAGAGGAAATCAAGGAAGCTGTCAGAACGCATGAGATAACCTCGTTCCAGGGGCTTCCCTGCGGACCTAATGCGCTCGATTCTGAGGAGATTATAATAGTCGAGGGACGGGCTGACATCATAAATCTGCTCAAACACGGCATAAGGAACACCATAGCCATTGAAGGCGCAAGTGTTCCTCCTGCAGTCGCAGCGCTGTCAAAGGAAAAAGAAACAACAGCATTCATGGACGGCGACCGTGGCGGAGAACTCAATCTCAAAGGGCTGCTCGAGACAGCTGACATAGATTTCGTGGCGACTGCACCAGAAGGGAAGGAAGTGGAAGAACTCACAAAGAAGGAGATATACAAGGCCCTCAGGGAGAAGGTTCCTGCAGCACAATACAAATTCAAAAACAGCATGGGAAAGACCAGCAGGTCTGCGTCATCGACAAGGTCAGATAAGCAGACATCAAGGCCGCGCTCTTCAAGAAACGAAAGGACTGTCAGGGCGCCGAGACTCAGGAAGGACCAAAAGGAAAAATTCAGGAAGATACTTTCGGAGCTGGTTGGTTCAAGGGCTGCGTGCATCTACGACTCGAAGAACCAGCTTCTGGGAAAGGTTCCTGTAAGCGAGCTTATCAACACATTGAGAACAATAGATAATCCCAACACAATCGTATTCGACGGCAAAGTTGACCAGAAAATAAACGGCATTGCTGTTGAAAAAGGTGTCAAGTGTCTTGTAGGCATGGAAAAGGAAGAAATACACTCACCTGTAAACATAGTGAGCAAGAACGACCTGGAGTGAGTATGAATATGCCGAATCTGCGCATGGAGCGCAGCAGTAAACGGATGCCGAATCTGCGCATGGAGCGCAGCAGTAAACGGATGCCGAATCTGCGGCCCGGCAGGAAGAAAACAGAAGAACTGATATCCAAGATGACCGAAATGGGATTGGATGCTCTTGTTTTTGTAAACAATGAGCCGCTTCTGGACACGAACATAGCCTACCTCACGGGCTTCAGGGGCATGCTCAACGGCGCGCTGGTGTTCACACCCGACGGCACAACACTCATAACAACAGGGCTTGATTACAGCCGCGCCGAAAAAGAGGCAGAAGCAGATGAGATTGTCAAAATTCCCTCGTCCTCTGGATTCTACAAGTTTTTAGGCAGCAAAATAAAGGGCTACAAAAAACTGGGTGTAATCAAAAACCTGTTTAGTGTTGAAATGGCTGAAAAAATGAGGCTTAAACTCGCGGCTCTTGAAGATGTAAAACCGATAATGTCCAAGCTCAGGTCAGTAAAAACTGAAGGGGAAATAGAGGCTATACGAAAGGCCGGCAGAATCTGCAACAAAGGGCTGGACATAATTTCAGGCATGCTTGCCAGGGAGGTAACTGAGACTGAAATAGCCGCGGAGCTTGAAAGTGAACTGAAAAAATCAGGTTCTGAGCACCTTGCATTTGAAACAATTGTCACAAGCGGGAAGAGATCCGCGCTTGTCCATCCGGCTCCCCCTGCATCGCAGAAAGCTGTTGGCCGCGGACTGGGGCTTGTCGACTTCGGCGCTGTATATGATGGTTACTCAACAGATGTAACTGTGCCATTTGCATTGGGGAAAATTAACGCAAAGGAGGAAATACTCATAGAAACAGTAATTTCTGTCTGGGATGAACTCAGAAATCTTCTGAAGCATGGTACAAAAACCAGCAACCTCCATGACATTTATGTGAATCATATGAAAAGGGGGGGTCTTGAAGTGAGGCACTCGCTCGGCCACGGCGTGGGAATGGACGTTCACGAATATCCGAGCCTCAGCAGCCCTGAAAGCATGCTTGAGGAAGGCATGGTTGTGGCAGTCGAACCCGGCGCCTACCTTGACGGAGTGGGTGGCTGCAGGCTTGAAAACACAATACTGATAAAAAGGAAGGGATATGAAATGCTCACGAAATCAAAGTTAATAAGGATGTAAAAACAATTCTAATTATAAGGTGATTTTATGTTTGATAAGCTCAAAAAACTTGTGGATGCGGATTCCATAAGCGGTTATGAAGAAAGCATACAGGATGTTCTCACGCAGATGCTGAAAAAGCATGTGGATGAAATAAGAATCGACAAAATGGGGAATGTCATAGCCAGAAAGGGCAAAGGCTCGCCGGTCATCATGTTTGCTGCGCATATGGATGAAATAGGGCTGATTGTGAAGTATATTGACAAGGAAGGGTTCATATTTTTTGACAAGATAGGGGGCTGGGATGAAAGGATACTACCTACAAAAAAGGTTCTTGTTCATGGCTCAAAGGGACCTGTTCCAGGAGTTATTGGTTCGAAGCCGCCTCATATACAGGACAAGGACGAATCCAAAAAGCCTGTAAAGCTGAAAGACATGTTCATAGACATCGGGGCAAAAAATGAAGATGACGTGAAAAAGGCAGGCATATCTGTCGGAGACTTCATAACAAGACAGGGAAGTGTTGACAGGCTGCTGGGAGAAAGGGTCACAGGGCGTGGTTTTGACAACAGGGTCGGATGCCTTGTAATGACTGAAATAGCAAAAAGGTCTGATAAATTCAAGGGCACTGCCTATTTTGTCGGAACAGTGAAAGAGGAAATAGGTCTCATAGGAGTCAGGGGCTCTGCTTTCAGTATCAATCCTGATGTGCTTGTAGCCCTTGACACAAGCATTGCGGGTGATGTCCCTGGCATAAGCAAGCCGGAGGTTCCGCTGACAATATACGACGGTCCCGCACTTGACATAAAGGATGCCATGAGCATAATACATCCAAAAGTCAAGAAATGGGTAAAGGAGACCGCCGAGAAGAACAAGATAAAGCTTCAGTTTGATGTGATGTCCGGTGGCGCTACTGATGCCTCGGTGACGCCCACAATAAGAGAAGGCATACCATCAGGTGCTCTTAATGTTCCTGTGAGGTATATTCACACACCGATTGAAGTGGCTGACATGAAAACTGTTGAAAATGCTGTAAAGCTTGGTGTGAAAATGCTTGAAAGTGCCCACAAATATTTCTGAGTATCTGTGTTAACGTTCTGTGAAACAAATGTGAAATACATTGTCATGGTGTCGGTTTTATTTCAGGCCTTCCGGGAACAATCTGTAGCAGTCCCCTGTGAATTTCAACAGGTCCTGTGACAGTTATTTTTCTGTTTAATGACAACACGGATGAGACATTCATTTTCTGTTCAAGCGCCCTTCTTACACTGTCCCATAACACAACATCAATTTCACATCCGCTGTCAGATAGCGTGAAGAATATGTTACCATTGCTCTCCGAAACTGCTGAAACAGTACCTGAAACAGTCACTGTCTTTCCCATGTGCTCAGTGCTCAAATCACATACAGAAACATCTTCGGATACGGCAGCAAGCACAAAAATGTAAAGCGCTGCGAGGCTCAGAATGCTCCCTGCGATGCAGAAGATTTTCAGCTGGCGCTCCTTCATCGTTAGCTTTTGTCTGGAAAAGTTTATAAAACCTATCGACAAATATGTGAAACTATGAATCAACATGTATTCGGAAATGAAAAATACGTGAAGTTGTTCGGATGGGAAGGCAATCCATTCGTATTCAAGATACTGCCTGACCTTTTTGTGGGTTATGAAGATGAAATGAAATCGATGATAGAAAAGATATCGGGCGGTTGCAAGTTTTCAGTCATTCTGGGGCCTACGGGCTCAGGAAAAACCACCATGATGAAGAACCTGATAACAAAAATTGCCGGCTACGGAAGGGTGTTCTATGTCCCAAAGCCGCCCAACAGCCCGGATGGCTGGAAAAAGATTTTTACGGAAATAGTCAGACCCGGTATTTTCAGAAGGCTGTTCATGAAGCCCAATATTGACAACATAACCATTTATGAAGTTGGTGAATGGGTAAACAAGAGGTCCAAAAACAAGAGGCTTCTTCTGCTTGTTGATGAATGTCACGAATCGACTAGGGAATCACTCGAATGGCTGAGGACACTTACGGATCAGATAGACAACCTCTCTCTTGTGCTTGCAGGGCTTCCTGTGTTTGAGAAGAGGCTCATGGAAGAGCTGGAGACATTCAGGAGGAGGATAGAGAACAAGCTGGAACTCACCAATCTCAGCTCGGCTGAAACACGAGAACTGATAAAAAAGAGGATAGAATGGGTTGGCGGTGAAGATGTGAAGCCTTTCACATCAAACAGCATCCAGTACATTTATGAAAAGACGAACGGATTCCCCCGAGAGGTCCTGAGGATATGCAGCGAACTCATACAGAACGCCATTGAGAATAACATAACCACAATAGACACAGACTTCCTTAAAGAATCTTCACACAGCCACAAGAGGGAAACCATGGAAATGATACAGGAGCTTCCGTACAGGCAGAAGAGCATACTTGAAATACTTTCAAAAGGCGGTGAAATGACGCCCTCGCAGATAGTCGAGGAGATGGACCCGAAGGATTACACGGACACAGGAAATGCTGTGAGGTCTGTCAACAACATACTCAGAAGGCTGCTGAAAGACAAGATTGTCGTAAGGGAAAGACGCGGCAAGGCGTATAGGTATAAGATATCCCCAAAGTTCCAGACAATGTTCGTGAATGCATAAATTTTTAAATAGTCTGTATCTATATTAAGCACAAGGGGTGTCATCATGGAAGAAAGAGTAAAAAGCAAGGAACTTGTCGGTAAGATTTTAATTTCTGAAGAATCCGGAAAAAAGTTTGGCGTAGTCGGTGACATCGACTACATCATAGAATCAGGGGAACTCATAAACCTTGTGCTTGTTGAGCCGACTCAGCACATATCTGACCTGAACCTCAGGCAGGACGACAAAAACAGGATACTTGTTCCGTTCTCTGCAGTCAAGTCAGTCGGCGACTTCATCATAGTCAGCGAGCAGGACATTGTATAAGATTATTGGCTGCCTCGATTCTGCAGCTTTCTGTTTTAAGTGAACTTATAGCAGAATGGATGTTGCCGCTTTCACCTGAGAGTATCTTCTTCATTACGTCCCCTGCATCAAAGATATCATAAACCCCTTCGTTCAGAAGCTTCTTTTTTATCCTGTTTATTACAGGAAGCGAACATCCATATGCAGTTACAGCAGCAGCCAAGGCATCCTTTTTGTGGCGCTCCCGTTCCGAAAGTCCGAATGACCTGACTATGCGTGATTTTGTGCGTTTCGAGAAATTTTCCTGCGGGGCGTAAACCTTTGCTGAAAACGCGGCAGCAACCTTTTCCACCAGCCGTGGAGCAGGAAATACATCGGACGCTATAACCAGTGGTGTGCATTCGGATGAAAGGAATTCCAGTATGCGCTCCAGGGAAAATCCCCTCTCGCTCCTCATGCCGACAATCCTGCCATTAAGGTCAAGAATAACAACTGCTGTCTTCACACCAGGGTCTATGCCGACTATGGCGTTAACTCCCAGACAAACACCTTTTTATCATTGGTTACACAGAATTAAATGCTTTCAGTGCTTCACATCAATAAATGCTTCTTCTTTTGGGTAAACCACGACACCGGTCTTTGTTATCTTGTATGGATGGAGGCTCTCTGAGTGACCGCTGCCCCTCATCTTCCAGACCTGTACAGCCCGCGTGAATGATGAATCGACCCTGCTGTAATAGAGCACGACAGCAGCGTCTGAAATGAATTCAGCCATACCTTCCCTTGAAAGTCCTGTGGATCCGACAGGTATCTCCGATATTATAAACGATGTGCATCCAAGTCTTTTCAGTGTATTCATTATGTTGAACATCATTCTTCTGTAGTTCGTCTCTTCTCTTAGATAGAACTTGAGCGCCGAGATTGAGTCTATGACCACGCGTTTCGCCTTCATCTCCCTTATCTTGCCCTCCAGGTGGGTAGCAAGATCGTCAACATGGTACGGGTCGTATTTCACAAAGCTGAACTGGCCCGTGCTCTCCAGGTGGCCCATATCCATGCCGAATTTCAGATTGTTCTTCTTTATTGATTCCGGCGATTCTTCAAGTGACAGATACACCCCGGGTTCTTTGTATTTGACGACGCCTGTATAAAGGAACTGTGATGAAAGTATGGTCTTTCCAGTTCCGGCTGTTCCTGCTATCAGAACCGTGCTCCCGCGTGGTATGCCGCCGTTAAGTATGTCATCAAAACCCGGTATGCCTGTGTTGACCCTGTCAGAAGCAACGGATGATGCTGGTTTATTTTTCAGGCTCACTACCTTTGTGATGTCGATTATGTTTGAATCTTTCATGGAAACCATAATTAATTATGGGAGTGTTTAAATAAATGGGATACAAATCAGAAACGTGAAGGTGTGATTATGAAATACAGGATAATAGATGACCTTACGTCAGATGTACTTTTCAAGGCCCGGGGGAAGGATATGAAGGATGTTTTTGAAAATGCAGCACTGGCCATGTTCTCCGTGATATGCGAAGTTGAAAGGGTGAAACCGGAGAAAATGCTGGAGGTTGAGGTGCAGGCGGAAAGCGCTGACAGGCTCATGATAAACTGGCTTCAGGAGCTGATAGGACTTGTTGACACAGAATCAATGTTCTTTTCGAAGTTTGAGGTCACGGAAATAGGTGAAAAGCGTCTGAAGGCCAGAATATACGGCGAGGACATGACGCCGGAAAAGGGTGAAACAGTCGTCAAGGCCGTGACGTACTACAAATATAAATTCCAAAAGACTAAAGAAGGATACAGTGTGACAGTCAGCCTGGATATATAGGAGATGTTATGATGAAGGAAAAACTCGAAAGTGTCAATGAATTCGAATGGAGGTTGCCGAAAAGCGCCAGAAAGGAGATGAAGGTAGATGCGAGAATAATCGCCAACAGCAAAATAATGAATGCCATAGAGGATGACGCTGTCCAGCAGCTCACCAATGTGGCATGCCTTCCGGGAGTGGTCGAACCTGTGATAGGGCTTCCGGACATGCACTGGGGTTACGGCCTTCCCATGGGAGCCGCTTCTGCATTCGACGCCAACGAGGGAATAATATCAGCCGGACTGTGTGGCTTTGACATAAACTGCGGCATAAACCTCATAAGAACCAATCTTCCTTATGATGAAATCAAAAAGAAGCAGAAAGAGCTCGTCGAGGAGCTCTTCAGGGCAATACCCGTCGGCGTCGGCGCCAAGGGAAAGCTCAGGCTGACGAGGGACGAGCTTGAAGAGGTGCTTGTCAAGGGTATTGACTGGGCAGTTGAAAACGGCTATGCAACAAAGGACGACAAGAGGGCGACGGAAGAGAGCGGAAGGATGGATGGGGCTGACCCTTCAAAGGTCTCCGACCTCGCAAAGAAGAGGGGGCTGCCACAGCTTGGCACGCTCGGCGCGGGAAACCATTTCCTTGAAGTGCAGAGAGTGAGTGATGTCCTCGACAGCGAAACCGCGGATAAATGGGGTATAAGTGGTGAGAACCAGTCTCTCATAATGCTTCACTGCGGCTCAAGGGGCTTCGGCCATCAAATAGCAACAGACTACCTGAAGATACAGGAAGATGCTGTGAAAAAATACAGCATATGGCTGCCGGACAAGCAGCTTGCTTGTGCACCAGTAAATTCCGACGAGGGTCAGGACTTCTTCGCAGCCATGCAAACCGCAGTCAACTATTCGTTCACCAACAGGGCTGTCATGACCAAATGGATAAGGGAAGTCTTTGAAAAGGTGTTCAGCCGCACATGGGAAGACATGGGCATGGATACCCTGTATGCCATAGCGCACAACATAGTCAAGCTTGAGGAATTCAAGATTGACGGCAAGACGCGCAAGCTTTATGTTCACAGGAAGGGCGCAACAAGGTCGTATCCGGGCAAGCCTGTCATAATAGCCGGAAGTATGGGAACTAGTTCTTATCTTCTGCAGGGCACCGAAAACGCACTCAGGAAGACATTCGGCTCGTCAGCACACGGGGCCGGAAGGGCCATGAGCAGGCACAGCGCAATAAAGAAGTTCTGGGGCGGGAAGATAAAGGAGGAGCTTTCAGGCAAGGGGATTGAAGCAAGGAGTCCGAATCCGAAAAGCCTTGCAGAGGAGGCCCCGCTCGCCTACAAGGACGTGGAAGCTGTGGTTGATTCAGTGCACGGGGCCGATGTAAGCACGAAAGTGGCGAGGCTGGTGCCTGTATGCGTGGTCAAGGGATAGACCGAAAGAAATAAAGATATACACTTATAATAAATGAGAATCAACATTTTAAGAGGTGAAATCAATGCCGGTTAACAAAGGATACAGCAGGGGATGGAAGCATGGAAAGGAAAGGGGCAAGGAGACACTCGTGACGTGTGCATTTTGCGGCAGGAAGGTCCCGAAGTACAAGACATTCTCTGTTGTGCGTGGCTTCAGGATAACAGACCCCATGCTGAAGGAAGAACTTGGCAGGAAAGGCGGAAGGGGCGTATCGCTTATGAGCAACAAGATGTATGCCTGCCCTGGATGCGCCAGACACAGGCACATAGTAAGAAGAAAGAAAAGGTAAACGCATGAAATTGTGGAGACTGGATTTCCTTAAGGGACTCGGGGAGCTTCTCAGGAAAGAAAAGGCAGCAGCCCATCCCAATTTCTATATCAGGGAGCCGGCATATTTGTTCAGCCTGCCTGTATCAAAGGACGTCAGGAAAGTTGATATAAGATATCCGCTTCTCGAACCGCTTGCATCGGCCCACATAAAGTGGGACCCTGTAAAGAAGACGCTCATTTACCATGTTTCTGAACCGAAGCTCTCGAAGGCCGACAGGGAACTCATAGAGAAAGTCAAGACTGACATAACAGAGCTCATAGACGTCGAGCTGACAGCACTGAATGACAAGGGAAAGACGCTCGACTATATACAGGAAAAAGTAAGCAAGGTGCTTGAGGAAGAAAACATCAGGCCTGATTCGAAGAGCTACATAAAACTCATGTATTACATCTACCGGGATTTTGTGGGCCTCAATGAGATAGAGCCGCTGATGCACGACCCTTACATAGAGGACATAGGCTGCGACGGCTTAAACAGCCCCATTTACGTTGTTCACAAAATCTTCGGCTCTGTTGAAACAAACATAAGATACACCAACATGGATAATCTGAACAACTTTGTTGTAAAGCTTGCCGAGAGATGCGGCCGGTACATATCATATGCAAGACCGCTGCTTGACGGCTCGCTGCCTGACGGCTCAAGGATACAGGCGTCGCTTGCAAAGGACGTTACAACAAGAGGTCCTACGTTCTCAATAAGAAGGTTCAGGAAATTCCCGCTGTCGCCTGTGGAACTCATGAATCTTGGAACGGCTGATTCTGATGTCATGTCGTATCTCTGGCTTGTCATGCAGTCGGGTGTCTCTATGCTGGCATGCGGCGGTGTGAGCACGGGAAAGACCAGCCTCCTCAATGCAATAACTCTTTTCATCCCCCCTGGCTCAAAAATTGTTTCAATTGAGGATACACGCGAGCTCAACCTGCCGCATGAAAACTGGATACCATCTGTTTCAAGAACAGGCTTCGGCGTCCCTGACTCCACGGGAAAAAGATACGGAGAGGTAACACTTTTCGAGATTCTGAAGGAGTCATTCAGGCAGAACCCCGATTATGTGATAGTAGGCGAGGTAAGGGGCAAGGAGGCATATGTAATGTTCCAGGGCATGGCTTCCGGACACCCGAGCATAGGGACAATACACGCCGGATCTGTCGATGATGTTATCAAAAGACTGGAGACTCCACCAATATCCATATCGCCCAGCCTCGTGGAATCACTTGACCTGCTCATAGTAATGGTAAAGTCAAAAGAGCGAGGCGAGTCCGCGCGAAGGATCAAGGAAGTGGTAGAGATACAATCTGTGGACATCGAGACAGGCAAGGCAAAGACGCTTAAAAGTTTTATGTGGGACCCTGCGACTGACAAGTTTCAGAGCAATATCACGGAATCCGAGCTTCTAAGAAAGATATCCTTTGACAAGGGACTCACATACCAGAAAATAACAGAGGAGCTCAAGAACAGAAAAAGGGTGCTCGAATGGATGCAGCGCCACGGCGTGACCAACTACGGAAGCGTTGCAGAGTTCATTTACATGTACTACAAGGACCCGAAGGTTCTCATGAAATGGGTGGAGAAGGACGTGCACCCCTTTGAGGCAAAAAGCAAGTCAAAGAAACTGCGGGGGTTCGTGACAAAACTAAAATCTCTTGAATGAAACTCAAATGCCTGTTATGTCATAAGCCCTTATGAGGTCGTAAGCACCCTGACATTCAACTGACCTTATTTCCATGAAATCAATATCATGGGCATTCGTAATGCTTATGTTGTCAAGTATATAGGTCTCGAATGAGTTCGCATCAAGTGTGCCTTTGACATCCCAAGTTTGCGGCATGGGCGGACCGTTGTCGTCGTATGTGAGCTGCGCCTGGAAGTCCCTCAGAGGGACAGTTCCCGCATTGTAGAGCATTATGCTCATGTTCTCGGTGGCGCTGTCATAAACAGCCTTCTTGATAACCAGATTGGCACGAACGCATTTCTCAAGCATGCTTCTTTGCTCAGTTGCGAAGCGCGTCGCCCATCCTGCCAGAATACCAGCAACAATCATCGTGAACGCTATAAGCATTATAACTGCAACGAGAGGTGAGATACCTTTTTGTTTTCTTGTCATTTCTTCCCCATTTACTTATTGAACAAAGTTCCTTTTAAATATTTACAACTTTTATAGGTTCCGGTGAATACTCTGGGCATGATTCCGATATTACTGTCACTGTGCTTATCTCTGTTATGTTTGTGCTCGTTATGTTTTGGTCTGTGAAATTTGTCTTTATGAGCTGCGTCCTGCCGGGCTGCAGCACGTAGCTGTCATCAGGCGATGTGGCCGTAAGTGCATCATAAACTGTTCCGTTGTAAACCTCGAACGTGAAATTTGAGATGCCGCTTTGGCCTGTGTTCTTAAGCTTCACTGCCAGATATCCGCTGCTTTCATTCACCTGCGCCTCTGATATTACATACATGGTTGTAAGTGCGCATGTGCTCTGCTGCGAATTCTGGTGTATGAAGGAGCTCAGCCATGAAGAAACAAGGCCGCCCAGCATGACGGCAATGCCTATGAGCAGAACAACCGCCACGACCGGTGATATGCCTTTTTTCGTCATGTTATAAACTTTGGCATTTCTGCTTAAATATCGCTCAGAAGAAGCTGAACTGGACGTGTGATGCTATGGAGAATATGCTGTATCCTATGACTATAAGAACTATGGAATGCTTTATGCCGGCTATCACGGAACCTTCGGCCATCTTGCCTGTGGCGAGACCGGCGAAGAATCCCTGAATTATTATGAAGTTGATGAAAAGCTCAGGCGGGAACATCTCAGGGACTGCGCCGCCCGTCATGGTCGGCAGGCCCGTGACACCTGTCTGTGGCGTAAGAGCAGGTATAAGGAAGCTCTGCAGTATGACAAGTATGAAAATGAAAACGAAGTATATCAGATAGGACGTGAGTATCTGCGACTGAACCGATACGGACCTCTCGGCCTTTATCTTGTTTATCTCCATCAGGCTCTCGCCGACGGCTCTGAGTGTGTCCGATATCTTTCCTCCGACCTTGTATGTCTCTATTATGGTCGTTATGGCCCTTCTGACAGGAAGCGAGTCAACACTCTCGGAAAACATCCTTAAAGCGTCCCTGAAAGGGACACCCCAGTCCACCTGTGAAGAAAGTTTATTTATGTTCTGCGTGAGAAAACCGTAGTCTTTTCTGGAGCAGTATTTGAGCGCCATGGGCAAGGTCATGCCGGAATCGATGGTCTCTGTGAAGTCTGATATGAATATGCTGAACTCCTTTTCAACCTCCTTGTTGAGCGTGTAGTGATTGTAAAATACAAGAACAGGAGGGACTATTGCTATCAGAGCGCCGAGCAGGTTTATCATCGGTCCGACAAGACTGAAAATCTCTTCCGGCAGCAGAGACGGCAGAAGTAATATGTTAACGGCTATTATAAGCGACCCTGCCAAGACGCTTATCATCTCTACTACATATTTCTTCAGTTCCATCTACACACCCGGATAAGTTATATGAATGAAAGCCAGAAAGCCTATATTCATCAGCGGCAGCACGAGCCATGTCATTATTGTGACTATCTCTGACGTGCTGAATCCCATCACATCGCCGCCTATTATGCTCATGGTGGCGAGTGTTGAAAGAAGGAACAGGGGGGCAGCGACAAGCAAGGCCGTGTATATATCCGCGTATGTGGACAGCGTCTTCAGGTATTTCTCCCTCTTTATCCTGTAGTCGAAAAGCGCCTTGTCCGACATCTCCTTCAGGTATGCCGAAAGGTTGCCTCCGGTCTCTATTGTGGAGCTTATGCCGAGAAGCACCTCCCTCAGCTCTTTTGAAGGTGTCTGTGACGCGACTGTCTTCATGGCGGCCACGCTCGATGTCCCGAAGGTCTTTATGTTCTTTACAACCATCTGGGCCTCCTTTGAAATCTCTCCGTATTCCTTGAAGCCTGCTATCAGGCTGAACATGAACTCAGGCGGTATGCCTGAAGATGCAGTGGCGGCCATGTGGGTTATGGCGAAGGGGAGGTTGTTGTTTATGGATGTAGCCCGGCTCTTGGCCTTCTGGATGGGATATACATAAAATATGAGGAAAGTAAATGACGCGCCAAGTATGGGTATGAAAACCAGCATGATTATATACAAAAGCGGGAAGAATTCTACGAAGAATCCGAGTGCTATTACACCTGCAAGCGTCACTATATATGACAGTGCCGTGGTGAAGAATATGACGCTCACCCATGTCTTCAGAAGCATGTTTATCCTCGCGCCCCTGAGATGCTGCTTAAGGGGCTCGAAGTTTTCTATGTATTTTTCAACAAGCCATCCAAAAGACACCTTAGCCAGTTTTTCATATAACGGTAGCATGCCCTTCCTTTGATTATTGGGCTTTTTTATTATTAAGCTTGGTCTGGGACAAACCATTTAAATCTGAGCGACATCTTTTAGACATGCTTTCTGCAGACGAACTCATAACTGAAATTTCAGGCAAGTCGGGTAAGAACCCTGACGAAATAAAAAAGATGATAAAAGATAAGCAGCGCGAGCTCTCGGATCTTGTGTCAGAGGAAGGTGCCGCTTATATAGTCGGACGGGAGCTTGGCGTGGAACTCATAAAGGACACCAAAAGGGAACTCAAGGTCGCGAACATCGTGCCTGAGATGAGAAATGTAGACATAGTGGCAAGGATAGCCAGCATATTCGAGCCCAGGGAATTTAACAAGAACGGAAAGAAGGGCATGGTGTCCAGCATAATACTTTCAGATGAAAGCGGGACCATAAGGCTTCCGCTGTGGAACGATGAGGTTTCCCTGATAGCTTCAAACGGTCTCAAGCAGAACGACCTGATTGAGGTCAGCGGCGCGTGGGCAAAAAAAGACACATACAGGGATGGTGTGGAGCTGAGGCTCGGAAAGAGGGGCCGCATAAAGAAACTGGAAGACGGGCCGGCGCCGGAGCCCGACCTGCCGCATTCAGAGGATTATCCTGTTCCGCCGAAAGAGGCAAAAAGGATGGACATATCCATGCTTTCGCCCGGGCTGAATGCAATAGTCAAGGGCTGCCTTCTGCAGGTCTACCGCAAGAGACCGTTCTTTGAATCGTGCTCCCAGTGCGGCGGGAGGGTTGAGGAGAAGGACGGCATCTTCACATGCAAGGAGCACGGCCAGGTGGAACCCAAGTACAACCTCCTGCTCTCGGGCGTGATTGACGACGGCACCGGCAACCTTCGTGTCGTGTTCTTCAGGGAGCAAGCTGAAAAACTGTTTGGAAAGCCAGTTGAAGAAGTGAAAGCTGAATTCACGGAAAAAGGCCAGGATGCATTCTGGGACGGATTCACGGGAATCGGGAAGGAGCTTTTGGTAGAGGGGAGGATAAAGAGCAATGAGCTTACGAAAGAGATGGAAATACTCTGCAATAACGTCGAAGAGGTCAACACGAGGGAAGAAATAAAGAGGCTTCTCAGTGAAGTCGGGCAATAGTTGATGGGGTCAAAAACGGCTTCACTGCAAAACTTATAAAACATGGATTGATATAATTGGTAAGGTTGTTTTATGGCTGAGAATTCGATAGAAAACGTTTCAGGAATCGGGGAAAAGACAGCTGAAAAACTCAGGGAAGCAGGCTTTACTGACCTTATGAGCATAGCTGCTTCTTCATCAGGTGTCCTTTCTGCAGCAGCCGGCATAGGCAACGACACAGCAGCGAAGATAATAGCAGACGCGAGGGCCAAGCTCAAGATGGGTTTTGAACCGGCTACTGAAGTTATGAAAAAAAGGCTGAAGATGGGAAGGATAACCACAGGTTCCAAAGAGCTTGACAAGATGCTGGGAGGCGGCATAGAGACGCAGGCCATAACAGAGATGCACGGGGCGTTCGGCTCCGGAAAGTCACAAATCGCTCTCCAGCTCGCGGTGAATGTCCAGCTTCCCAAAGAAAAGGGCGGGCTTGGCGCGAAGGCGATTTTCATAGACACAGAAGGCACATTCAGGCCCGAGAGAATCAGGCAGATGGCGCAGGGAGCAGGCCTGAATCCGGAAAAAGCTCTCCAGAACATTTACGTCGCCAAGGCCTACAACAGCGACCATCAGGTAATACTTGCTGAAAAGTCGGAGGAGCTTCTGAAAAAAGGCGATGTGAAGCTTATCATCGTAGACTCCATAACATCGGCATTCAGGTCCGACTACACAGGCAGGGGCACTCTTGCTGACAGACAGCAGAAGCTTAACAGGCACCTTCACCAGCTGCAGAAGATGGCTGATGTTTACAACGCGGCTGTCTACATAACCAACCAGGTCATGTCAAGGCCGGATATTCTTTTCGGCGATCCCACAGCACCCATAGGCGGCCATATACTTGGCCACCAGGCGACATTCAGGGTGTACCTCAGAAAGTCAAAGGGTGACAAGAGGATAGGAAGGCTCATAGACTCGCCGTCGCTGCCCGAAGGCGAGGCAGTATTCAGGGTCACGACAGAAGGCATAAGAGATTGATATTTTTCGATACCATGAAACGATCAAATCCCCGTTATAAAATAAAGATGAAAGATATTCCTGTGCATGAAAGGCCCAGAGAAAGAATAATAAACAGCGGTGTGTCTTCTCTTAACAATTCGGAACTGTTGTCTGCTATTATAGGTTTCGGCAGCGGTGATGAGGGAGTAACGGAATTGTCGAACAGAATACTGTCAAAATACAGTCTGGAAAGGCTCGCGCGAGCGAGCGTCGGTGAACTCAATGAAATATTTGGTATAAGTGATGCCAAGGCCTGCAGGATAGTAGCTGCCATGGAATTAGGAAGGAGAGCAGCAACCCCAAAATTTGGAAAGCGCATGACTCTGGATAATTCCTCTGACGTTGCCGGGATAGTCGTACCTGAGATGCGGAACCTCAACAAAGAAATCCTGAGAGGCATTTATTTGGATTCAAAGAAACACATAATAAAGAACGAAGTAATATCGGTTGGCGGACTCAACACCAACAACACACACCCAAGGGATATATTCGGTCCTGCTGTCAGGGAATCTGCAGCTGCCGTCATAGTAGTGCACAATCATCCTTCAGGAGATCCGACTCCCAGCAAAGGCGACATTGATGCAACGAAGAAGATTGTCAGGGTAGGAAAAATACTTGGTATAGATCTGCTGGATCATTTAATAATCGGAAAGAATGGATACGTGAGTTTAAGGGAAGAAGGGTTCTTATGATTGACTCTTCTTCTGAAGTTTCTTAATATCTTCAGCGAGCCTGAGGGTGCTCTTGCCAACATCTGAAAGCTCATATACGGAAACGGGTCTCCTTCCTATCCTCTCAACATTGACCTTGACGAGGCCAAACTCCTCGAATTCCTTCAGCCTCTGTGCTCTCATCTTTTCTCCTCCACAGGCAGCAGAAAGGTCCTTGAATCTCTTAGGGGCATCGGCAAGGCTCTTGAGCATTTCACGGGAGTATTTCTTGGAAACCAGATTAAGAACGTCCTTTTTCTTTTCCATATATAATTAGAATCCAGAGCTCTAAACTAATCCTTTTCCTAACATAAACAGTGTAATACTTACCTGATTGTAAAGTATTTAAATGAGTATGCATCAATATTGTTATGGAACAGAACGCACTGCTTTTGAAAAAACTTGTGAAAGAGATTGCTGCCATAAGGGCAGAACTTGCCGGATTAAGGAAAGACTTGAATAAATGACTGGCAGAAAAGGCTTACTGAGCTTCGGATAACTGTTTGCGCTGTCCGAACTCATCTTTTCCGTTAACGCTTAACCTTTTTACGGCAGCTTCCGCTTGCACCAAAAGCTTAACGAAAATGTTAAGACTTTACCACTGCGCTGCATGTCTCGGCCAGAAAGCATCCGGGCTGCATTAACATCTGAACCGCAGGGGGCACATCCCCCTTCAGTTCTAAGGTGTTCCTGATTCCCCCTGAAAATGATAGGTTAACCACGCCTTTAATGCCTCGGTCAGAAAAGGCTGCCGGGCTTCGGATAACTGTTTGCGCTGTCCGAACCCGTATTTTCCGTTAACGCTTTTTGGCAGTATGGACAGAAAAGGGTTAAGCGGAGAAGGGGATTTCCACACACCTTTTGCCATTTGGTTACAAGACTTCTCTTTGTTGTCAACGGATGTTTCCGTCAACGCTTTTGTCCGTTTCTGAATGTCAATTCGGAAACAAGGGAACTCATCCTGCTTGTTCCCGAAGCTTGCTTTGGCAAAAGGGTTGTATCGAACCCCTCTGAATCGGTATCTATCGGTCATCAGCACAAGCCTACCAATACCGCCTGCAGCCGATCGCCTGAACCACTCGGCCATCTCCGCTTGGTATCCTAAATTAATAGGAGGAGTTTTAAATTAATTATATGGGCAATTTCGAGAGGATATGCAGTGACATCAAATCCGTGAAGATACAGGGTGCCGAGAATGTGGCCATAGCAGGCATAAAGGCTTTAATGATTAAGAGCGATGCTGCGTCTATAAAAAAGCTTCTCTCCTTAAGGCCGACGGAGCCGGCGCTCAGGAATGCCGTCAGATTCGCTCGGAAAGACCCCAAAAACCTCGGGCCAATCGCGCTGAAGCATTTTGAGGTATCGAAGAAAAAGCTGGCTGACTACGGAGCAGAGAAGATTGAGGACGGCATGAATGTCTTTACCCACTGCCATTCATCAAGCGTAGTTGCCATACTGAAAAAGGCAAAAGAGCAGGGCAAGAAGTTTGAGGTTTACAACACAGAAACAAGGCCGCTTTTTCAGGGAAGAAAAACAGCAAAGGAGCTGTCATCCATGGGCATCAGGGTGACCCATGTTGTTGATTCCGCAGCGAGGATTGCCCTAAAAGACTGTGACATGTTTCTGTTCGGTGCCGATGCCATAACCAGCGAGGGGAAGGTTGTGAACAAGATAGGGACCGAGATGTTCGCAGAGGTTGCTGAAAAATACGACACAGATGTCTATTCATGCACTGACTCGTGGAAATACGACCCCCAGACTGTGTTCGGCAAAAAGGAGCCCATTGAAATAAGGGACGCGGGGGAAGTGTGGCCCGCCGCGCCGAAAGGTGTCCGTGTCCTGAACCTCGCTTTTGAGAGAGTCAAACCCGAGCTCATAACAGCTGTAATATCTGAACTGGGGGTCCATCCGCCCACTGTCTTCGTTCAGGAAGTGAGAAGGGTCTACCCGTGGATTGAATAGCTTTTATTTGCAGTCCTCCAATATAGTATATTGATAATTATGGGTTACATACAGACTGGTTACAGGCCGGACAAGAACGACCTTGTCTGCGAGTTCTATATCGAGCCCGCAAAGGGCTCCACTGTAAAGAAAGCGGCGGAGCACGTGGCTTCCGAATCCAGCACAGGCACATGGACTGACGTCGCCACAATGAAGCCGCGTATCAGGAATCTCGGCGCGAAGGTATTTGAGATAAAAGGCAAATGGGTGAAGATTGCCTATCCGTCCGAGCTGTTCGAGGGCGGCAACATGCCCCAGATATACAGCTCCATAGCCGGCAACATATTCGGAATGAAGATTGTCAGAAACCTAAGGCTCGAGTCGATGCACTGGCCGAAGAGCATAATGAAATCGTTCAGGGGTCCGATGTTCGGCATACCCGGTGTCAGGAAGCTGCTCAAGGTAAAGAACAGGCCCCTGCTGGGGACAATAGTAAAGCCGAAACTCGGCCTCAACGAGAAAGAGCATGCAAAGGTCGCTTATGATGCATGGAGAGGAGGGCTCGACATAGTCAAAGACGACGAGAACCTCTCCAGCATGAAGTTCAACCACTTTGAGAAAAGGGTAAAAGAGACATTAAAGATGAGAGACAGGGCAGAAAGGGAGACCGGAGAGAGAAAAATGTACATGCCCAACGTGACAGCCGAAAGCCGGGAAATGCTCAGAAGGGCCAGGTTCATCAGGGACAACGGCGGGGAATACATGATGGTTGACATAGTCACAGCCGGATGGTCAGGACTTCAGACGCTGAGGGAAGAGAACCAGGACCTGAAGCTTGTCATGCATGCGCACAGGGCCGAACATGCCGCATTCACCAGGAACCCAAAACACGGCATCTCCATGCTGGTCCTGGCTGAGAGCGCGAGGCTGATAGGTGTGGACCAGATACACATAGGGACTGTTGTCGGGAAGATGGAAGGGAAAAAAGAGGACGTAATGGACACAGAGGATGAAATCGAGCATCGCATCATAAGGGAACACGGGCACGTGCTTGCCGATGACTGGGGAAGCATCAGGCCTGTTTTCGCTGTGTGCTCAGGCGGGCTCCATCCCGGACACCTGCCAAAGCTCGTTGCGATACTCGGCACCGACATCATAGCGCAGTTCGGCGGCGGCTGCCACGGTCATCCCGGAGGAACGGTTAAAGGCGCTGCAGCCATTAGGCAGGCCGCGGAGGCTGTCATGGAGGGCATTGATTTAAAGGAGGCTGGAAAAAGTAATTATGAACTCAGGGAAGCCTTGAAGAAGTGGTCATGATGAAGCTTAAAGTGAAGATCCTTGGTCTTGAGGCCGAGAAGCCGGTCGTTGTAATCAACAAATCCGATGCCGAAGAAATAGACGTGAGGCCGCTTGACAGGGTTGACATGACAACAGGCAGGAGAAAGGGGACAGCCATTGTCAATGTTGCCACGCATTTCATAAGGCCGGGTGAGATAGGGCTTTACAGCGAGATAGCTGACCACATGAAAGCCGCCAACAATGAAACCATCGATGTACTGCCTTCGAACCCGCCGTCATCACTCATACACATAAGGGAGAAGCTTGCCGGAAAGCCGCTTGATGAGAAGGGGATGAGAAAAATCGTTGAGGATGCTGTAGCGAGGAAGCTTTCCGACATCGAGATGACGGCGTTCGTCACAGCCCTGTATAATCACGGCATGACGACAACGGAGGTTGCCGCTTTGTCAAAGTCCATGGCGTTCACGGGGAAGACGCTCGACCTCGGTAAAAAGGAAATATTCGACAAGCATTCAATAGGCGGCGTTCCTGGGGACAAGACATCGATGATGCTCGTTCCCATAATAGGGGCGGCAGGCCTTACAATACCGAAGACATCCAGCAGGGCCATAACGTCTCCAGCAGGAACAGCCGACAGATTTGAATGTCTTGCGCCTGTTGATCTCAAGCTTGAGGAGATAAAGGCTGTGGTTAAAAAAGTGAATGCCTGCCTCGTCTGGGGAGGGGCAGTTGACCTTGCGCCTGCAGATGACCTTTTCATAAAAATAGAGTACCCGTTGTCGATAGACCCGCTTCTTCTGCCTTCTGTGATGTCGAAGAAGAAGGCGGTAGGCGCGAAGTATCTCGTCATAGACATACCGACCGGAGAAGGCACGAAAATCAAGAGCACCAAGGAGGCTGAGGTGCTTGCTGAAAAATTCATAGCCCTTGGAAAAAGCCTGGGTATAAAGACTGTCGGTGCCTCTACTTTCGGAGAACAGCCAATAGGGCATGCAATAGGACCGGCTCTCGAGGCGCGGGAGGCTCTCTCGACGCTCATGGACGGCAAAGGCCCGGCAGATGTCGTGGACAAGGTAACCAACGTTGCCGGCATGCTTCTTGACTTTAAGCTAAGGAAAGGAGGCAAGCAGGAGGCATTGAGGATTCTCAAGACAGGGAAGGCCTACAAAAAGCTCAGGGAAATAATAGAGGCGCAGGGCGGAAATCCTGACATAAAGCCGGATGACCTCGCTCTTGGCGCAAAGCGCATCGAACTGAAATCATCAGTCAGCGGTGTCGTTTCATGGATAGACAACAGAGCGATAGTCGAGGTGGCGAGGGCGGCGGGCACGCCGAAGGACAGGGGCTCCGGCATATACATACACAAAAAGATGGGTGACAGCGTAAAGAAGGGTGACACGCTTCTAGAGATATACGCCGAGAAGGAATACAAACTTGAGAGGGCGCTGAAAATAACAAAGGAAGTCAGGGTAATGGGAATCGGCAAGAAGGTTGATATGCTTCTGGAAAAGATACCAAGGATGGTTGAGCATCCGAAATACTTCATACTGGAAAGGTAAGCTCATGAAGATTGTTCTCAAGGCAGTTTTCGGCTCGATAGACAAAGACGGGAATCTGCTGTCAAGGAATGTCAAAGACAAGGATGCTGAATATCTCGCCGAGGTTCTGGACTGGACAGAGATAGACGGTGTGAGATTCGATGTAAGACCGGGGAACGGCGGGCTTCGTATAGAAATGGGAGGGGGAAAACTCTATCCTGACATCACGCTGAATTACACGGAAAAGCTCAATGTTGTCAAGCAGATAGTTCACAAGAGCGAGGATGCAAAGTTCACGTCAAGCGTGCTGAACAAGTTCATAAGGAAATGCACGAAAATACTTAATGATGAGCCCTGCAACCGCGGAAAGGAAACGCCGCCGAACATCGTACTGATAAAGGATGTTGACGTCATTGAATAAGGCTTGTTCCTGTCATTTCTTTTGGCTTCTCAAGAGCCATGACATCGAGAACCGTCGGCGCTATGTCTTTCATGCCCCCGTCTGCGACAGCGGCCTTCGGGTTGCCTATTAATGTCAGCCTTACAGGATTAAGGCCATGAGACGGGTCGGGGCTGCCGTCGTCATAAACCATATGGTCGGCATTGCCGTGGTCAGCCATAAGGAAGGTGGTATATCCCCGGGAAAGTGCTTTTTTTACGATTCTTCCGATGCATTCATCAACTACCTCGCACGCCTTCACAGCAGCGCTGAAGACACCTGAATGACCCACAAGATCGGGATTGGCATAGTTGACAAGTATGAAGTCATACCTGCCTATATTTGGGAGCAGCTTTTCTGTTATCTGGTATGCAGACATTTCTGGCTTCTGGTCATATGAAGCCACCTTCGGCGAGGGTACCATTATCCTGTCTTCACCCTTGTTCGGCTCCTCAATCTGGCTGTTGAAGAAGAAGGTGACATGGGCATATTTCTCAGTTTCTGCTATTCTCAGCTGCTTCAGGTCTGCAGATGATATGACCTGCCCGAGGTTGTTCTTTACACTCTCCTGCCGGAATGCCACAGGCAGGTGCCATTTATCATCGTACGAAGAGAAGCATACATAATGGAGCTTAACGGTTTTGGATGGCCTGACGGGGCAATAAGGCAGGGAGTTTACCATGGCTGTTATCTGCCTTGACCTGTCGCTCCTGAAGTTGTACCATATCATTGAATCGCCATTCTCCAGTGTTGCCACAGGCTTCCCCTTCTCCTTTATTACAATGGGCCTGATGTAGTAGTCGGTCTTGTCACCCCGTTCGTATGCCGCTTTTATACCCTCTTCAGCAGAGGCGGCGCTGAATCCATTGCCCTCAGCCATCATGTCATAGAAGGCGGCAGTTCTGTCCCAGTTGCCGTCCCTGTCCATGCCGTAGTAGCGACCGGCAAGGCTGGCTATTTTTCCCGTGCCTGTCTCCTTTATCTTTTTGTTAAGCTGCCTGACAAACCTGAGCGCAGACCTTTCAGGTACATCCCTTCCGTCAAGGCATAGATGTATGAAGACGCGCCTGAAGTTCTGTTTTGCAGCAAGCTCCAGCAGGGCAAACATGTGCCTTATATCGGCGTGTATGCCCTGATCTGAAAAGAGGCCGGAAATGTGCAGATTGCTTCTGTTCCTCCTGCAGTTTTCGATAGCCTCCAAAAGCACTTTGTTCCTGAAGAATGAGCCGGATTTTATCTCCCTGTTTATGAGTTCATAGGGCTGCCAGACTATCCTGCCCGCTCCCATGGTCAGATGCCCGACCTCAGAGCCGCCCTGAACACCTTTGGGATTGCCTACATCATTGCCGGTGCATTTGATGATCGCAGTTGGATAATGCTTTGCATAATAATCATCATTCGGTGTTTTTGCCTGCAGGACGGCATTGCCCTTCCTTTTCGTGCTGTATCCCCAGCCGTCCCTTACTATCAGCAATACCCTTTTGGCCTTCTTCACTGACTGAGCACTTCCTCTATTCTCAAAAGCTGGTTGTACTTTGACAGCCTCTCGGACCTGCACGGCGCTCCGGACTTTATAATGCCGGCGCCTATGCCCACCACCAGGTCAGCTATGAAGTTGTCGCATGTCTCGCCGGACCTGTGGGAAACCATTACCTTCCATTCATTGTTCATGGCGTATTTTGCTGCTTCCATAGCTTCTGTCACGGTGCCTATCTGGTTAACCTTAAGCAGCAGGCCGTTGCAGGCGCCCATCTCAACTGCCTTCTCTATCCTCTTTATGTTCGTTACAAGAAGGTCGTCACCTATTATAGCGACCTTTTTTCCAAGCTTCTCCGTAATATCGATGAAGCCATGCCAGTCCTCCTCCGCAAACGGGTCCTCAAGCAGTATCACCGGGTACCTTTTCGTGAGGTCCTCGTAGAAGTCAAGCATCTCGGATGTGTCCAGCTTCCTGCCCTCAAGGTGATACGCGCCGCTTTTGTAGAAGCCTGATGCAGCAGAGTCGATGGCCAGCTCTATCTTTCCATGGTAGCCCGTCTCCTCTATGGCCTTCATGATAAGCTCCAGTGCTTCGTCGGCCTTGTCTATCGGTGGTGCGAAGCCGCCCTCGTCTCCGACATTAACGGCATTGAGTCCGTGCTTCTTCTTTATTATGCCTTTAAGCGTATGGTAGGTTTCCGCAGCCATCCTCAGCGATTCCGCAAAGGTGCTCCCAAAGGGCTGTATCATGAACTCCTGTATGTCCAGCTTGTTGCCTGCATGGGCCCCGCCGTTTATGACATTCATGGACGGGATGGGCATCTTCAATTCCTTGTTTTCCATGAGCTTGGCAAGATACCCGAAGAGTGGCATGTCACTGCCTGCAGCAGCTGCCCTGCATACAGCCATGCTCACGCCTAGAAGGGCGTTTGCACCGAGTTTGGACTTGTTTTCGGTTCCGTCGAGCTCCCTCAGCACATCATCCAGCTCTCCCTGCTCCCTGACATCCCTGCCTGAAAGCATCTTCGCTATGATTGTGTTTACGTTTTCCACAGCCTGCAGGACGCCCTTTCCGCCGTAGCGCTTTCCGCCGTCCCGAAGCTCCACTGCCTCATGCTTTCCTGTGCTGGCTCCGCTTGGCACAGCAGACCTGTACATGCCGTGACCGGTATGAACGTCAACCTCTACCGTCGGATTTCCCCTTGAATCAAGAATCTCTCTTGCGTGTATTTTTTTGATTTTGAATTTGTCCACAAAACCACCCCTTAACGTTTCCTAATACTAAATGTTGCTCGCGTGGTTTAAATGATTAAAGCCGCGGCTGAAATGAAAAAATAAAATGGTCAGGAATTACTTCCTGAGCACTATGTCTATTGTAGAAACGTTCAGCTTGTTCTTGTTGTCATCCATTATTTCATCTGTGCCTATCTGAACGTCCGTTCTGGCTGACTGGATGAACCTGTTCCTAACCACTTCGGCGACATCCACGGCCCTGCTTATGCTTCGTCCCCTGGCCTTGATGTGGATCTCGTCCATGCCGTCGGAGAACTGCGTGACCGCCGCAAGAACATAGCTCATTGTGGGCTTCTTGCCCACAAGCACTACATTTTTGCCTATCTTTTCCCGCCTGCTTTCGGGCTTCTCTTTCTGTGGGTTCTCAGGTTCAGCGGGGGTTTCTGCTGTCTGCTGGACTACTGACTCGGTTTCTGGCTTCTTTGCGTTCTCTTCGTCAGCAGGTTCTTTCTGTTCTGCCTGTTCATTGAGAACGTTGTCAAGTGCTGTCTGTTCGTCTGCCATAAAGTTACACCTCCATATCGCTGTTTATCACTGACCGCAAACGCGGTGTTAGAATCATGGTGAATCTATTTTTTAAATCTTCATGGCTGGTTAATTGTTGTAATTGTTATCGGCTTCATGACTGCCTTCCCATTATCATAGACGGGGAATTTCTGCTTTGTCACTGCTGTGACATTCACCACGCATCCATTTTCGCTGCTGATTATTGCGGTTTCAACTGTGCAGCAGAAGGTTTCATGCTTCTGGTTTATCTCACCGGGATTGCACGCCTCCAGCTTTGTTCTGGCAGATTCGGCAGCATCCTTCAACTGCCTGTAAAGCTCAATGAAGGGGGCATTGACCGTTATGTTTATCAGCGAGCTTCTCTGTATTGTGATGTCCTGAGTTTGGGATATGCGCTTGACTGTGACAGGCGAATCTCCATGTGCAACTATCCTCAGCGAGCCTCCGTTAGGGTAAATCCTCACATTCCTGTAAAACGGGATTTCAGCAGGGAACACGAATGTCCCTGTATATTCCTTTGTGTATTTTTCCATATTTTTGGTTGTCGCGTCCGCAAGGGCCTGAATAAGGACGGCCTCGCCGGTCGCGCTGTCTGCGCTTCCGTCAGACCATAGAGCATTTCCTCCAGGTATCTCTCCTGACTTTCCCAAGTCGTACATGGCCTGGTAAAGCGACAGCTTCGCAGACTCTTCGAGATAGAGCTTTGCAAGCAATGCAGAGTCGTCCATTATGTAAACTATGTTGTTTATGCGTATTTCGGTGCTGCTCTTCTGCCAGTTAGAAGCGGATTTCAGGATGAATACTCCAATGACTATGAAAATGAGTATAAGGAACGACATGTAAATGATGTTTGCATAAGCCTTCCGCATCAGTCAGTCACCCCCTCATTGAGGTTCCTTATGTCCTGCATGGCTGCATTCATGCTTGACTCGCTCGGTATCATCCACTCGAAGTGCATGGCATCCTTCACTGAGTTGAAGTCGCATCCCCAGCGGAAATGATGATTCCTGAAGGCGTCTACGACGCATTTCGGGATGTCTGTTATGCAGGTGTTCCTGCCGTTGCATTTGGGATCCTTCGGGCAGTTCGGGTTGTTGCCGGGATTGATGTCTATTGCCAGACCGTAGGAATGCATGCTCATCACCTCTGGGTTGTTGGTATTGGGTCTGCAGCTGTATGTGCCTGCATCCCCGGCACCTGCACTTTCGTTCCAGAAGTCGTATTTCTTTGTTTCCTCGTCCGTGCATTTCTTTATGTCTTTAACAACTTCCTCGAAGTCATCTGCTGCCAGCTTGTTGACGTACACATCCCTGCCCATGAAGTTGATGCTGACAAGGTGGTTCCTTATGTATTGGTCATCTCCCTCGGCTCTGCAGTCACCGAACAGCTTGCTCCTCTGCGAAAACGACGAGAAGTCTGTAGATATGCGGGGAATCGCGAAGGCCGCCTTTCCTGTCCTGCCCCCCGGAAGCGGTATGTCGACATACACCAGCTCCCCTGTCTCGGTGTTGCCATACTTTTTTACTTCCTTCATGGTTTCATCGTAAAGCCGTATGCCCGTGTCCATGGATGCGGCAAGTTCTTCTATGCCGCTGTCGCTGCAGCCCAGTCCTTCAATGATGCATGAGATTATCTCGAGGTTGCTGAACGGTTCCGTCTTTGCCTTCAGCAGCGGCCCGATTTTTCCTGTGCCGTCGTTGATTGAAACAGATATGTCTGCATGGGCCTTCAACTGCACAGCCTTTGACAGGAACGGAATGGTGTGAATAATCATCACCACTGCCAGCACTGCCAGAGACACTAATATCAGCCCCGCAAATCCTATTGAAGCCTTCTTCATCATGACATCACCCTGAAAGAGCCTTCCTCAGCTCGCCATACCTCAGCATGACCATCTCCACGTAATTGTCGTGCTCCCTCTTTACATTATCATTGTCTGTGTCCGGGCATCCCCAGCCCACGTATCCCCTGACAGCCGCCTTCCAGCCGCTGTATTGGAGCGTTCTGAAGCATCCCTCTGCCGAATGCCCATTCTTGTAGGTGTCGTATTTTTCACTGAGCAGCTTTATGCCCTCCCTGATATTCGTTTCAGGGTCATCATAACCTCTGACGTCTTTTGATATCTGCATCAGCCCGCAGTATCCGTAGTCATTGCATAGGCTGCCCTGGGAAGGCTCTTGGGTGCATGATGATTCCTGCATCATTATTGACAGGGGAAGCAGCGGGTCTGGTATGCCGTATTCCTTGGAATACTCCACAATCCACGAGGCGTAATCACTGCACGAGGTGCCGCAGGAGCATCTCCTGTTTATTATGAGGCCGATCGTGTTGGCATGGTGTATCGCACTGAGAACATCCGCAGGCGTCCTGTCTGCTGGCGTGACCTCAATGCCTGCCGCGTCGCTCCATTCACTTCCGCTGCCGGAACCGCCAAAGCCTCCCCCTCCGTAATCAAAGCCGCTTGTGTATTCGGCACGTCTTTCCATGTCGATGTCCAGCTTCAGAGGGACGGCGAAATCACCGGCGAAGCGTATGCATACCTTCTTCCCGCGGGTGCTGTCACACTCCCAGCTGCCGCTGAAAGTCTCGGTGACTATCCTTTTCAATCCTGAGTTCGGCAGTATTTCCTTTGCGCTTATCCCTGCCTCGGGCTCAATCCAGGCAAGGATGTCATCCTCGCCGTTGAAGACAGGCGTGACTATCTGTTTCTTTATGTCGTCTGCGCCCATGAGCTGATTCTGAAGCACAGAGAGGCTGCTGCAGGCAACTGGTCTGTAGTTTCCATTCACGGCAGCGGTGTCACTGCATGTGTAGCTGCTGTAGATGTCGACAGCCATGTTGTGCTCATCGAGCCTGTAGGCATGGATGACGTAATCCCTTCCACTTTCGAGTATGGTCTGCTTCTTGTCGAGCACGGGCATTATCGGTGATTTCATCGTCAGGTAGACAGTATGTTCAACTCTTCCCTTTTTCCCGTCAAAAACCCATGTTCCTCCCGAAGGTATGGTACTTAGCTTCATGAAATTGTCGGATAGCCCGAGCGACTGCGGACCCTCCGTGGACATGGAACTCATCTTAAGGTATTCCGTCTCAGTGCCGGTGCCTGCGAATGCCGCCAGCCTGCCTGCGGCGAGGTTTGCATATTCCATCGACCGTAGCTCGTCGCTTGATGTCGCTGTGTTAATGGAGAAGGCTATAAGCGGGGCAACTACCAGTGTGAGCAGCAGCAGCAGTATGGCTATGAATATGATTGTGCCGGCGGAGAATTCTATGTCTATGTCCATCTGCCCTTTCAGCATGCGTCCACCTCGGCATAAGGCATTTCAGGCCTCTTGGTTATGCAGATAGATTGTGGTTTTGTTATGGTCTTTTCAAAGCCCCCGCTGGCGGGAAGCGTGTTTATCCTGCTCGGGCTCTTCGAGGTCTTGCCGGATATTTTGTATTCGTTTATAACATACCACCCGGCCCTCTCAATCTCATAGCCGTCCTTTTTTCCCTTCTCCTCATAGGATATGCTCAGAGATTCTACGGAGTCCAGAGCCACCGGTATGCGCACAGAGCCCGCCTCTAAAGACGAAAGCGTGTCTATGTACAGCGCCACTGTGTCGCCGAGGCTGAAGGGATTGTCTTCGCTTAACGGGCCCACAACCCTCGTTGCTATGATGAAGAAGAAAAGCGATATGATTATTGCGAATGCCACGACAACAGCCAGCCTGGATGCCTCCATTCAACCACCACTGCCCGTGCTTTCAGAATAAACTATGCGGCAGGTCTTGCCTTCTGGGGACGCTTTTACGTAAAGCGGATACGTGCGGCTGAAGGTTTCTCCGCCGTTTCCCGGGATGCACTCCCAGCTTCCCGTCACCACGTTCCTTTCGCAGGTCTCAATGCCCGGCTGGAGCCCTGTGAAATCGCATTTCATTGTGAAGACCGCCGGCTCCGAGTCCCTGAGATACCTGATATCCCTATGTGCCCATGCCTCCTTGATTTTGTCTAATTTCCTCGGCAGTGCTATTATGAACGTGCCTGCTCTGCTGTCATCGCAGGCATTTATGCAGGCGCTCGTCTTTTCCGTGCCGTATTGGTTGCATGTGAGCTTGCAGACATTGGAATCACCAGTGAAGACGATTTTGTAGACACACTGCGAATCAAGCTCCAGGTTCGCCTGAGCACGTATCCTCCCTTCAAGTGGGGCAAGCCCTTTGAGCACCTTGGACCAGCAGGGATTCGATGTCAGGAGGGACGCCTTGAAAGCGAAAACTACAATCAGAAACAGCACGAACATTATGCCAAGCACTGTTGTCATGGTTTTTACAACAGGCGCGAGTCCCTTTTGCATATAGAATAATTGAAGGGCATGTCTTAAATGGGTTTCATCATGAGACGAATGTTGTTATCACATTGAGCACTATGATGCCTAGCACGAGCGCGAGAATTATGCCTGCTATCATGAGAAACATCGTGGGCAGTGTATCGCCTTTGTGCATAACAATAATTTGCCGGCATGGCTTTTAAATGGGAACGAGGCGCGTCAGGCGCTGTACCTGCGTATCGTCATCGTGTACTGCGGCACGTTCTGCACCCACGGCCGGCAGTAGCCGCCCTCCCAGCAGTAGCAGTGGGTCGTCCTGCCGGTATCCGGCACGCATCCTATCTCCGCTATGGTGTCCTGACCGTACTGGTCCACATAGCTTGTCCTTATCAGTTTGTAGAACGCTTCTATGCCCTCCTGCGGGGTTTCGTATTTTGCCCACTTCCCGCAGCTCTCCTGCCCCTCCTTCGCCATAATGCAGAAGAAGTTGTTGCAGTCCTCTGTTATGCCCTCGCATGTGGCCTTTCCGAGTGATGTCTCCTGCTGCGAGACTGCCACGGCAAAAGCAGGGTCTATGTCGTAACTGACGCCGTATTTGTAGAAGGCGTGGCCCTTGTATTTCAGCTTGGGGCCGCCGTTATGCATCAGGTAGTCCACTATCTGCTTCTCCGTGACCTTCGGGTAGGATGCCGAGAATACAACGCTGCCAGACGATTCGCCGTAGCTTCCTTGGTAATCGCCACCGCTGCCTGCCGCTTTGTTCACTTCAGGAGCCTTCTTGGACAGCACGGCTGTCGCCACTATTATGGCTATGACAATCGTAAAAAAGATGAAAATAGACTTTGACAGCTCAATCTGTCCCTTCATAATTAGTTATGGGCAGGGGCGAATAAAAAATTAAGATGGGAAACAGCTGGATTTAGTTGTCACTTCTTTACTAAGCTGCATGTACAGGGTGGATAATCCTTCATTATTTCGGAACATTTATTTGAAATTGCATTTGTATTATCGGTATTGTCTACCTTGACTGAAAACTGAGACCAGTCTGCTCCCGGAGAACCCGGGTTCAGCTGGCAGTATGTAGCGCACTTCTGCTGGCAGAGGTTTACTTTCATCGTGTCTGTGGACCAGATGCCGAGAACGCCCATTATGTTGCCCATCTGCGTCCCGAAGATTGTCATTATGACCAGTGCTGTCACAAGAAGAACTATGGCTATTATGACAATGGTCAGTGTGAGCGACAATCCTTTCATAGTTTATTTATGTCAAAGGGCACTTAAAAATATATTTCCCGTGAGCGTGTCCGGTCCTTCCGATAATCCACCGTCAGTTGCCGCCTATAAGCACGTCCCTCAGCGGCTTTAGTCCTGATGAGAACCATTGCATGCTGTTGGAGTTCCATGTGAGCATTATGCTGGCTATCAAGAGTGTGGCCACGAAAAGCATCACCAGCACAATCACAGTCCTCAGCGTGAATTCCATTCAACCGCCCCCTGCGTTGGGCCATTTGGTAGATAGTTCAGCACCTACTTGTAATGCACCACCGGTTGCACCAGTTGCTGCCACCAGTGCAATAGCAGTTCCGCCTGACAAAAAGCCCGCGGCTATCGTGCCTCCCACCGTCACTGCCTGCCCTGCTATATTCAGGGCTATGCTTCCTCCGGTAGGCTGTGCATAGCAGTAGTTGTCTTCCTCAACGCTTCTTTTGTCGAAATCCGTTACAATGACAGCATCAGGCATCCTGCAGTCTGTCATTGTGTATGTCTCGAATTCAATCCCTGTTCCGGTGTCCATGAATTCCAGCAGTTGGTGTATTGTGTTTCCAAACTCGGGGTTGATGATACCGCTGCTTATCCCTATCTTGTCGGGATAATAGTCTCCGTTGTTTTCAGTAAGCTCTACCCAGTAGCCGGCATGTGTACTCATTCCACTGTCAGCAGGGGAACCAAGAGCACTTATACTCCAGTTGTCGCCGTATCTGAAATTAGTGTAAACTGTATTTTTAGTCCCCATCATATCAGAATAGGTGAATGCTCTGTCATTCATATCTTCTATCATCTTGCAGATTGTGTCACTCTCTCTTTCACTCTTTTCACACCTTTCATAAACTCCTGCATACCCAAGGCACCCGGCTCCCGGCATGAATGCGAAGTTCCTGGTTCCATCAATGTTTTTTGGGTTGTAGCTTTCAAGGTATTTTTCTCCGTCAGCAGTTATTATGCATTTTTTGTCGAAATCGTCAAATCTCAGGAATATTTTGGCATCTTTATATGTGGCCTCTGCCTCCAGATAAGCGCTCGTGTCTGTGTCGCTCTTCACGATGGGAACTTTCGTTACTCCCGAACCTGTGTCAAAAATGAGATAAGCGTCTTCCAGTGTGTGCCCAGGCCGTGTGTCGAACACCGCGTAGACGCCGTCAGAGAGCAGAACAGTGGCCCTGTTGTTCCCCACCTGCATGAACTCCGGAAGCTTACCGTCCGCGAAATCAAGGACCTCCCTGACTATCGGGTCCCTGGCAGGGTCGGCCCTGAAGCTTCCGCCGTTTGTCCTCAGGTATGTGTCCGGCTCAGTACATAACGGGTATTTGTCATTTTTAACAACGGGCTCATTGCAGGTTATATCGCCATCTTCATTTGCATAGTATCCGCAAATCACTTCATCGCTCCTCTTCACTTTCATGCTGCTTAGGTAGCATGGAGATGCAAGAACGAGTGTTGGTGTGGATTTTCTGAACAGGTGTCTTTTGTACCTGATTATGACCGGCACATCCTTTTCCATATTGAACTGTTCGGGCTCCTCATCCCCTGCCCGCTTAAACAGTATTGAGTTTTTGTGAGAAGTCAGCTTGCCAATCCAGCTGTCAAGCACATCAGCGGCAGAAAGGGTTGCTATAGCGCCAAGGCCAGTAACCACTTTTCCTCCCTGCCTAAAGGCAGCCCCAGGCTTCCCAACGGCTGCCAGCAGCTTGTCCTTCATGTCTTTTTTAATTGCTTCTGCTATTTGTCTTCGTCCATTAACCTCGGCATCTTTTATGAAGTTCCTTGCTATGTATTTGTCAACAGTAGCAGATCTTTTAATCGCATTCTTTATTCCTCCCATTGCAATTTTCTCAGCCTCGCTCACTGCGGCCTTTCCGGTAATTGCTCCTATCTTTCCTATTGGAATTGCGGAAGCAGCTATTATAAGTCCGTACATCCACCATGAATCATGGAACGTCCACGTATCCTCGCTCATGGGGAACTTCTGCCAGTATACGAGGTACTTCGGGTCGCCGTAGTAGGGTATCCAGTCCTCCGCTTCGGTAATTGTCTGTGGCAGGTTGAAGTTGTTAACAGTGCATTCCGTGCCGCCGGGAGTTTCCTCACAGGTAACATATGGCTTCATCGGAACGAGCCTCGTGCATTCACAATCATCACGGACTGACCTGTCCGGTACAAGTAAGGGATTTCTCTTATGGTATCTCCCGCTGTATGCGATGCAGCCGGGGATTTCGCCGCATACCTTTTCGTAGTTGTTCGGATCCGTGCATTGTTCCTCGCACTCTTTGTCCGTCTTGATACCTGATTTCCTGTGTATGTAAACTTCCTCCATGAAATAGTCATTCACCATCTGCTCCGGTGTGAGCTGGTTTATGTCTGTCGGGAGTGTTGCCTGCGACCCGTAGTAATCCTTGCAGGCAGTTTCCCCCACGCTTCCATAATACTGACTGCCCTGGGTCACGGAGTTCACTGCGCACACGAGTGCCTCCGTGGACATCTTGGCTGCTTTATAATCGTCTGACGCCGGGGTGTTGATATCTTTGCAGGCAGGTGAATCAGGCGTCACCTTGCATATGATGCTGCGCATGTTCTCATTGTCATTCACAGAAACGAAAGTCGCGAACATAGCGCCCGCTCCCACTATGAAGATGAGCACAAGAATTATCCTCAGTGTCTGGCCCGCAGTAAACTCCATTATGCCCTTTGAAGCCATAATTATTATTTGAAACAGCACTTTAAATGGTTGTCAAGCGCCGAGAGTCTTCATGGCGCCCTCTATCATGCCGCCGAAAGCCATGCTCGAGCCTATGGCCACGAGCACGTATATAATCATGGAAACCATGAGCATCTTTCCCGCAAGGTTCCACTGCATGGCCCTGTCGTCTCCGCGGTTGACCTTCGTGACGAACATGGCTATTATGATTATGACTTCTATCAGGTAGAATCCCACTATTATCTGGAACATGGTGGACGATATGGAGGTGGAGGAGCCGAGAAGCTTGCCGGCGTCTATGGTGAAAGTTTCCTGGAATCCCATGTCATTCAGCCGGCCGCCGAGGAAGACCAGCACCTGTATTATGACCTGCGACATCGCGACGATGAGCCCCGTCACAAGGGGTGCCATTGCGTATGCCTGGAACTGCATGCTGCTCGTGGTCTCTGACAGCAGTCCCCTCATGTATTCCTGCGTCTCCCTGACGTTCTTGAGGTACCTCGACACCGTCAGCATGGACTGCGAAGCGAACTGCACGCCCTTCTTTGCTGTATCCGTTATGGTGCGCATGA
Source organism: Candidatus Aenigmatarchaeota archaeon (assembly GCA_021163005.1). Classification (GTDB taxonomy): domain Archaea; phylum Aenigmatarchaeota; class Aenigmatarchaeia; order QMZP01; family JAFGSV01; genus JAFGFG01. The sequence goes on from JAGGXP010000020.1 coordinate 38,999, forward strand.
CATTCTGTATCAGCCTGCTCGGATAGAACCTGAGGGCTCCGCTCTGCGGGTCCATAAGCGCCCGCTCGAATGTCATGTTGAAGTTCCGCATGTTTCTGAGGATTATCCCGAACATGCGCGATATCTCGAGGTCCTTTACATCCTCGTTTGCCTTTTCAATGGCGATTTCCAGGGGCGTCCCGCCGGATATGCGGTTGCCCAGCTGGAACAGCGCCAACTCGAACTCCGATTCCATTTTGTATACAGAGTCCTCGACGCGCAGGCGCTGGTAGTTGGACATGATGAAGAATATGGAAAGGCCAACTGCTGTTCCCAGGATGGGCAGTATTGACATGAGCAGCGAGAAGAACGGGTCCGGGTCTTCGATGCGCTCGTTAGAGATGACACCGTTCTCAACCTTCTGCGGAACTATCAGGTATTCGGGATGCTCTATGAAATACAGTATGCCGGGAAGGGCTATCAGCAGGCCGATTATCAGTGCTATTGGAAGAACCGGAAGGACTATTCTGCTGTTGCCCGTCTTCAGCATGAACGTTCCCTTCGGTGGCAGGTTCGGGTGCTTCGAAACGTCAACCTTCGAGAATGTCACCGGCCTCTTGCTCAGTATGTTGTTTATAAACCATATGAGCAGAAGCGGCAGGACTATGTTGTAGCCCACTATGAAATGTATGGGGCTGACACTGTCAGCCATGAAGATAGCAGCCATCGGCGCCATTACAGACCCGAGTATCGGCAGCACTATGCCCATCATGTGTATTACAGTGACAGGCATCTGGAGTTCCTGGGCATAGTGCTTCATCCTGTCCCTTGTGCCGTCAAGAACGACCCTCAGTGCTTCATCAAGCGTCTTTTCTGCCTTCTCCGGCACCTGCTTCTGGGACTCCATTATCAGCCGCAGGGCCTCTGAAAACTCCTCGTTCTCCGGCTTCCATTTATTGATATAGTCCATCATGGCCTCGTTGGCAGAGTAGTAGCGGCCCATCTGTATGTCCCACAGGAGTTTCCTTATGTCCCATGCGAGAACCCCTGATATGTTCGACGATGTGAACTTCAGAGCCCCTTCCACATTTGGAGATATGCGCATGCTCACGACCATGTAGAGTATGGCCAGAACCACCTGCGAGCTTGCCTGTATTCTCATGGACTTCATGAGGCTCTTCGGATAGTTCATGAGGTAGTATCCGACTCCGAGGCCCAGCGCAGCTGCGAGCGCTATGCCGAAGACGTTCTTGAGCACACCAAAAGCAAACAGGAAGCCTGAAGCAAACGAAAAGAAGATGACAGAAAGCAGGAAAAGGGCAACAGGCGCGTTGGGTTTTATTCTCAGTCCCGTGAAGTCTATGGCTGCCTTGAGTTCCATGCTCGTCTTTTCGTCAAAGCTTATGTCCATCAGGCTTCCGGCGAACCTCGCGAGTACCTCATACCATGTCAGCTTTACATCTGTCCTTTTCCTGAATATCCTGTAGTCGCGCGATGTGACGTCTATGGTATGCTGCGAAGGAGAAACACCCGGAGCTGCGTAACGGGCACTCCTATGTTTGTTTTTATTGCCGAAGAGTCCCATGCTAATTATTTTGTTGCCGCTGCTTTAATTTGTTGAAAGAATCAGCTAATGTTCTTTTTGAACCAGTGAAGCCAGTCATCGTAAACCCTCTTGGATTCGGCGCTGCCCACTTCCTTGACAGCTGCTTCAGAGAACATGTGGAACATCGAATTCGACTTGGTGACCCATCCCGCCTCGAGCAGTTCCGGCTTCTTCAGCTTTGTGCTCATGTCGACCATGGTCTTCTTTATCCGCGCCCTCAGGTTTATGTTGTCCCAGACTGCCTGCCAGTCGCCGTGCCAGTCGCTGACATAGCTGGCTATCCTGTTTATGGTCTCTGACTCCCCGTTTACAAGCGTGTCGGTGGGCTTCAGCGCATCCTCTTTGGCCGAGTATTCGAAAAGGTTGACAAAGCCTCCCTCCTTGTCGGGATTCTTCTCCCACTTCTTTCTGATTTCGGTTATCTCTGTCATCCTTCTGTACCTGTGCAGGCCGTCGGCGGACCTGAGTGTCTTGCATATCGGGATTATATCAGTCGCCTTGAATGATGTCATGGGAACGCCAAGATCGTTCACGACCCTGTCGAAAACACCGTATGCGGACTCGCCGTGTATGGTACCCATGACCACATTCGAAAGCGCACCTATTCGCATAGCCTCGTAAAGTGCCTTTGCCTCAGTGGACCTGACCTCTCCGAGTACAAGCGCTGAGTCTCCCAGCCTGAGTGCTGTCCTAAGCGCCTCGTCCGAGGCTACCTCTGTCTCCACCATGGTAAGAACTGATCTCGACTTCAGCCGTTCTATGTTATAGCCGAGTTCCCTCAGCTGCTCTGTGGGAAGCTCAAGTGTGTCCTCTATTGAAACTATGCGCGTCTTCGGCAGCATCTCCACCATGAAAGCCGCCAGCATGGATGTCTTGCCGGCGCCCCTGCCCCCGGCTATGAGCATGCTGGCTGTGCCGTCTATGAAGAACGAAATCACACCCGCGGCCAGCGGTGTCAGCGCCTTGTTCTTTATGAAAAGAGGCAGCGTCCACGGCTTGTCCCTGTGCCTCCTTATGGCGAAGCCGAGGCCGTGCGGCGACAGCGACCTTGTGATTATGCAGAACCTTGCCTTTCCGCCAGGCACTGTGATGTCAGTGTCCAGGACGGGATTTGCCTCATCCAGCGGCCTTCCAGACTGCATCCTCAGACGGGTTGCCCAGGCCTCTGCATCATCCTGTGTTGGTATGAGATTCGTCCGGCATTCCTCGAACTCTGAGTGGGTAATCATTATGGGCTGAGACTCCACAGGCGAGTTTATGTATATGTCCTGGACGTTCTCGTCAGCCAAAAGAAGCTCGAGGACGCCGAGTCCGGCGGTGTATCTCGTCAGTATCACGGCGAGCTGCTCAAGCTCGTCTTTCGAGAGATACACATGCTGGTGGTCAGCCACCTCGCGTATCATGTCGCGGCCTATGTTGTAGAACACGTCCCTTATTTTCCCTGTCCTGACGAACTCCTCGCTCTTCGGCTTGTGAGTGGCCATGTACCTTCTTGCAGCATCAAGGACAGCGTATTTGTCCTCGCTCAGGACGAACTCAGGGGGAAGCACGTAATAAAAGTATTCAGCCCTGTCAGGAAGCTTGAATATCTCCACCTCTATGTCGCCGACATTGTAGCGCTTCACAGACTTGCCGTTTTCCGGAGGGGTTATCATGTACCTCGTAAGCATGAAGTTCGGTCTGACACTCGGCACGAAAATGTCCCTGTAGAGCGACCTGTCGCCGGTGTGGTATCCTGCCAGCTGGGACTTGACCATGCCTATCATGCGCGTCTCTGCCAGACGCTTCATTATGACCCCGAGGACATTCTTTATGTAATCTGAGTACAGCACCCTGGCACTGGGATGCCTCGTCTCTTTCATGCGCACGCGAAGGCGCCTTATCTCCCTTACTATCTCGACATATGCTCCTATGGGATCCCTTCTCATCAGGTTGACGACTATATTCTGCAGACGGGCGTTGAGCTCGGGGTACAGCTTTCTCTGTATGTTGTCCCTGATTTTCAGCCTCGTCATGAGCCTTTCCCTGACTATGTCCTCTATGACCCTGGCTATTTCCACGAGCATCTCGGTCTGCTCGGGGCCGTACTCGTATTCCCTGTCCTTTGTGAGAATTATGGTTTTTACATTCTTGACCTCCAGAATCCTGTCAATCACGTCAGCCATGCACTCTGCAAAGTCCTCTATGCTGGCCCCATAAATCGAACCCAAGTAGTTTATCTTGAGCTTCTGCTCATCCTCGTCATAAGTATAGTTGCCTGAAGGCATTAAAACACCTTGACTGCTATTTAAACAGCTGTGTACTATTTTATATTGTGGTGCTCTAAATAAAAATGACCGGAGTGTTGCCTATGCCAGTTTTCGGTGAAGACCAAAAAAAGAAGGAAGGAGGCGCTGTTCCTGTTGTCAATGAGATAGTCGGCAGGGTCAATGACAACACGAAAAGGCTCCGCCTGCTCGAACAGAGGGAGAAGCTTCTTACAAGCCGCATAAGCTCAATGGACGAGTCGTTCGCTTCGAGAATCGACGGCATCGACAATTCCCACAAGGACATGACCAGGAAGCTCGCAGACCTTGAAAGCAAGGTGACCACAATCAACAACACTCTCAAGGAAGCCCTGAAACAGCTCCAGTTCACGGCGAAGAAAAGCGAACTAATGAAGGTCGAGGAAACCATTAAAATACTCGAGTCAGCGCTGCCCGCGCTCACCGGAGAGGAAAGCAGCGTCAAGTAAAACTTTAAGTAGGCGAAAACCAAAATATAAAAAGGCTGGTACTGATTATGCTGGGATTTGGGAAAAAGAAAAACAATCCGCCCCCGTCTGCTCAAGGCGCGGGAATGGCTATTCCGACACAGAAGGTGCTAGCTCTTTCATCCCAGGGATTCTCAGAGCCGGAAATCGTCAAAAAGCTCAGGGAGGAAGGCTTTTCCCCTCTTCAGGTAGACAGGGCCATGAAGGACGCTATGCGTTCCGGTGCCGCGGCAAAGCCGGCTCCAACACCTGCTCCCCCGCAGCCGCCTGCCCCCCGGCCGCCACAGCCTCAGGCAGCTCCGGATGCAATGTCAGGACCGCCGACGCCGGAAAGTTTTTTTGCTCCACCGCCTCAAAGAGCGGCATTCCCCGATGATGACCTTGATGACATAGACGACATTGACATAGACAAAATACCGGACAAGTCCAAGCTCGGCCCGAATGCCATGATGGCTGACATAGACAAAACCATTCCTGAACCTCTTGGCCAAGAGCCGGAGCCGCTTCCCTTCGCAAAGCCGCCGCTTCCGAAAGACAAGGAAGACAGGGAAAGGGCTCTGAGAGACAGGAAGCGCAGGGAAATAGAAGAGATGACAGAGGAGATAGTCGAGGAAAAGTGGAAGGATGTCATGAGCAGGATACAGGTTCTCGAGGAAAATGTTGAAAAGCTCTCAAATGATGTGAAACATTACAGCCATGGAGCAACATCTGAGGCCGCTGCCCCTGAAATCAAAGGGCTAAAGGACGAAATCGCAAGGCAGAAGGAGAGCATCGACGAAACCAATGCCCGCATAGATTCGCTCGAAGAGGTTGTCAAGGGTTCGCTTGCTCCGATGATAGAATCAGTAAGGAAATTCAATAAGCTGTCAAAAACTCCTCCAGCATCTCCGAATCCTCCTGCTGCATCCGTACATAAGAATGCCCCGGAAGAAAAGCCAGAACCTGAAGAGCCACCGCGCTATGCACCGAAAGGCAAAGCCGGCGCTACTTCTAAATAAGATAAAAAAAGTAAATGAAAAATTACTCGCTAGGTTTTTCGCCGCCTGAGCTGCCACCAGTGTCACTGCCACCCACGAACCAGAAGATTATCGCGATTATCACAATCACGAATATCACGGTCCACAGGTCGCTGCCGGTAAGCCAGTACGGCAGGTATGCTGAGAACAGACCTCCCTGACCAAGAATGGCCATGAGCACAAGGTAAATTACAATAAGCACTACCAAGTACTTTATCCAGTTGTTCTTCTTATCCCCGAAAAGGTCGTGAAGGTTAATTCCAAGCAATGCGAGCACCAGCACAAGCAACAGCACAACTGTTGCGAAACCGAGCCATACGCCTGACGTTGTGGTCAGGAATGTGTAAAGCCATGGGTTGTAGCTGGAGTACAGCATCACGAAGAACGAGAGGACGATTGCGATAAGTGTGTGCACCCTCTTGCCCCCAAGGCCCTCCTTGAAAACCCACTGAAGAAGTCCGTACAGAAGTGCGAACGACAGCAGGAACGGGAACAGATACTGGAAGAATTCCATTCTCTGCATATTCTGAACCATTGTTTCGAATAGTCCCATAACAGATTATTAGCCGGAAATACTTATAAACTTTTGGTGATTTGCACGCTACTTCCTGAAAATTGCCGATACATTTATGCCTGCCAGCTTAAGCACAACGACCACCAGCAGGAAGATAACAGCGACGGCGACAGCAAGAACTGAAAGGAAACTTGCGGAATCGGCCGCATACGGAGCGAACGGAAAGTAGAGGAGAGCTGTGACAAGCGCGGAAATCAGCAGTGAAACGAGCTGCCTGTGCGTCTGCCTTGAAATCTTCTCTTTCAGAAAGGCGAGGAGCGCGTAGAAGAGCAGTATGAAAAGCAGGAAATATGCAAGCACTGTGAAAAAGCCGTGGGCGGAAAGAAATGACACTGCTAGGCTGAATATACCCATATACTCACTTCATCTTGGTTCAGACTTCATCCTGTATGCTGCGAACAGTATGGCCGCCACGAAAACGACGCCGACTATCCATAACAGTTCATTGTACTGGTAAAGGCCGAAGCCGCCGTAGGAGTTCCCCAGTCCTGCCAGAAATATCATGATGAGCGCTATGATTATGATTATCATGGTGTTGTCCTTTTCATTGCCGCTGAGGGAGCGCTTTGCAAAGCCCACCATGAAAACCAGAAGGAATATTATGGCTGCATAAGGCAGCAGGCTGTTTATGGTCTGGAGTATGTAGTAGTTGGTTATAGCGAAAAACCCGAAAACAACTGAGACTATGGCTTTGAGGGCTTTGTTCCTGAATATGCCGGATGTCTCGAGTCCGCCGTAGACAACAGCTATAACAAGTGCAAACGGCAGGAGCATTTCCATTGTAAGAAAGTCTAACATCAACATATGCGCACCTCAGTCACTTGGAGCCTTGCTCTGTATCTCCTGCAGCCTCTTTATGGCCTTGTCAATCTTTGATTCATACTGCTTGAATTTCCCGCCGTAAGTGAGACCACCGGGACCCTTCAGTATTGCTATGTAGTCCTTTCTCAGGGAATGCAGCCTTTCGAGCAGAGTTGCCGCCATCCGCCATGCCTGCGTGTCACCTCTCTTGACAGAACTTTCAACGACCTTCAGTTCGTTTAGGGACATATCTATCTCCTTTTCAAGGTTTTTGGTTTCCCCCCTGATATCCTTGCCGACTCTCGCCAGAATGCTTCCGCCAATACCGGCTCTGCCCAGTGATTCAGCTGTCCTTGCTCTGCCATCGCCACTGCCCCTGCTTCCTACAAAAGTATGCATGAGTATCCAGAAGAAACCCAGAAGTACGATGACATAAAGCCACAGCTTGCCCAGCATCATGAAAAAGCCGTACCAGCCCTGAAGTATGATGAACGCGAAGACAGCGACTGCTATGAGTATCCTGAATTTCGTGTTCTCCCTGAATGTTCCGAGCGCCGATGATATGATGTAGACAAACAGGAGTATGAAAAGTATGGGGAAGAAAACGGCATAGAATATGCCCTCCATGGGCTTGTAGGCGTACTGCTGGAACTGCTGCATGCATTGCGAGTTGTTGTAGCACAGGAACTGCTGGAGAAGCGTGAGGACATCGGCCATAATAAAATAATGGCCAAGCAAAGTTTAATAAGTTTGGATGCGTCACATAGAAAGGCGGAGCTGTATGGGGTTCGGAATTCCGTCGTCTCTGTACCCCGCTATGCTCTCATTTGGACCGTGTGGAATGTAGTTTCCAAGAGTCATTTTTATGCTTCTTTTCGCCTCTCTTTTGTAAATGTCCTGTCCTGCCATTCCTCCGAGCACTTTTTCTGCTGCTTTGGCCGTGGTTGTGACAGCTGTGTAGTACAGGTCCATCTTGGTGTAGTATTTCATGAACTCGTTAGCAGACGGCTTCTCGTACCTGTATACATTATCACCCGAAGATGTCTGCCCTACAAGTGTCCTTTTGCCCCTTGCGCCTATGAACGCCAGTTCTCCTTTCATATAGGCAGGCTTAAGGCTGGTTATTTCAACAAAATCTTTTTTTAGCGAGTCTTCATCTGTAAGCTCTGCATAAACATTTGCCTGTTCAGCATTCCAGTCACTATAGTCGATAGCACCATTTACCACATTTTCGTGATTCATTGCATATTCTCTTTCGTTTCCTGAAATTCCTTCTGCTGCCTGTATAATACTGTTAATTTGCATTGGTTCATCGTCTTTTTGTATTGCGAGAACATATTCATTTCCGCCGTGCTCAACTGTGTAAAAGGAATCTATGGTAGTGAGACCGTCCTTCAGGTGGTAAAGAGACCAGAAGTTCTGAACAACTCTCTTCGTTCCCGGTATGTCATTTTTGAATGCGGCTTTTCCGTATTTATGTTTCTCGGCACTTAATGACGTTTTCAAACCTGATTTAAGACCGTTATACAGGCTGGCTGGAATACTATCACCCTGCGCATCAGGAAATGCTGACACTATGGATTCGCCCATCTTGTTCAGAAGCATCTTCCCCATAGCTCTGAGCCTGCCTGACGGCTGTCTGTCTTTTATGCGCTCGTCATAGAGCACTGCCTCCCTGCTCCTGTTGCCGTAGAGCAGTTCTTCCCTGCTCGTGTGGCCGTAAAGATTGTTTCTTATGTTTCCCATGGTTACCGCCTTTTAGGAATTACTCTTAAGATTCTTTAACCTGATGTCCTCTGCCTCGAGCTGATAGAGCATGCTGTTTTCTTTGTCGTTGAATGGCTTCGTGCTGTCCGAAACGAGTGAGAGCAGCCTGTCCGGATCCTTCCAGTAGGAGCCGAGCTTGTAGTTTTTGGGTTTCATACTAAGCCGCCCTCCTGGCATTGTTCACAGCGAATGCCACAGCCGAATCGCCCTTGTTCAGGTAGGTCTTAAGCCTTCTCACTCCGGCCTCTTCAGCCTTTGCCTCATCCACTATTCCACCCATGTAATGACCATCGTATTCGTGGCCATCCGTCACTATTGCCTCAACGAAGTCTCCGGCGTACTTCCTTGCCTTCTCTTTTGCGCCTTCCCAGTAGCTTTTGAGATACTTTCCTGCTTTTTCAGCCAGCGTCTCGTCTATGTATGTGCCCTCATCTTCTCCTTTCTCAACAGAAGCGCCGAACACGTATTTGCCTATCTTTCCTGTCACGTATTGGAGCCAGTTCTGCTTTGCTGGCTTTGACTTTATGTAGGGCTCAAGCGTCGTTCCGACGGTGTAATCAGTGTCAATTCCTGTGTCTGCCGGTGTGTAAAAGCCGCCAGGACCACTGTAAGAGAACGTCCTTGCCCTCGCGCCCCTTGTTGCGGCTGTCTTTATCATCTTCCCGCCTGCTTTGAGCACGCCTTCAATTAGAGAACCTGTCCTTGCCCTTGCAGGATTTATCTTATCAGAGAAAAGCTCATTCTCTGCCCTCACGAGGCTGTGAGGACCGAATGACATGTCAGCCACAGAGTTAGGCCTGACGCTGACATCTCCCCAGCTTCCCTTTCCTGCAGACTTGTTTCCTGTCATCATATTCACCTATAATTTTATTTCCTGTATAGTAGTTAATTTTAGTCTTTATAAAGGTTGTGCTTGTTCGGTTGTTGTCGGTTTTGCATGAAAAATGCGCTATTTTAGCGCTTAGTTCAGGCTTATTTTTCCGTAGACATCTGAAATAACTGAGCTGAAAAGCTCTGCACTGTTCTTTTCTTCTGCTATTTTCAGAGCCTTTCTGATATCGTGCCTGTAATCACCAGGACCGAATGTTTCTGTATCCACAGACAGTTTTCCTGTAGCTAAGTTGTCGGAGCTGATGTCACCGTGGATATAACCGTTGTCGTGAACCCTTTTCAGGTTGCTAAATATCTCGTTAAGGGCGCTGTAATCACCACTCTGCAAAGCTTTTCCGAATGTGATGCCTTCATTTACGTACTCCTGCTTGACGGCATTTTCGGCTATTTTCTCGGTTTCGGGGAACAGATCCGGGAACGTCCTGTAAGCATTGACAGATGCCTCTATTCTTTCATCAACATTCCAGTCATGGTGAGGGCTGTCGGCGTGCAGTTCCGGCTCGAGAACCTTGATAACGCTATCGCTATACCCGTTTTTGGCACGATATACCTTCTGGTTGTTTCCACCGATAAGCTCAAGGTTATTGTAATCATTCATAGTTTTCACTTAATGATAGTTAATTTGGTGCTTTATAAGCCTTATTAGTGTCCGCATGGTATCGGTTAACATGAAAAAAATGCCTGTTTTTTTGGCATTTTTCTACTTTTAGAAATCGGTACCAAGAGACGCTGTTAAGCACCTTTGAGGAATTCCTCTTCTGTGAAGTGCATCTTTCCGGGGAGTATGAGCACAGCCGGGGGCTCAAGGGGCTTTTTCAAAAGCTCCAGCGCCTTGTCATAGAGCACCGTGCTTTTCTGTGTCCCCAGCCATGAGGCAGCTATGAAATACTTGTCGGAATCTATGAGCCCCTGCTTCTTTTTCTGCTCTATCTTCATGAGTATCTCGAGAGCCTCGCCTGTATCCATATCGACATCAAGAAGAAAGAGCGTGTGCATCCCAAGCTTCCTGTTCTGCACTGCCGCATCATAGAAAGAGGTCGGAGCGTATTCCTTTGACGGCCGGACAACCGTAACGGTCTTGCCGAAATTGTAGAGGCTCAGCCCTGTCTCGGCGACTGCCGTGAGTATTGAAGAGGAATGGATGATCTCGGTTTTGACTTTTTGCCTGCGCGCCTCCATGAGCACGTTCAGGTGCGTGGTGGCACTGAGAGGGTCGCCCGGAACCAGAACAGCTATGTCTGTGTTTTTTCCCAGCTTCACGAGCTGTTTCACTTCCTCTTCCATGTTCCTGCGATTTATGAGCGTTATGCTCTTTTTGATGAGCCTCTCAAGCCTTTTCAGGTTCCCGGGCCAGCGGTCTGTGTACAGCTCCGCGTAAACCTCCTTGACATTCCTGCAGGTTTCAGCGCCATGCAGCGATATGTCCAGTTCGCTTCCGATGCCAAGTCCTATGAGGTAAATCATGCAATCACTTCGAGAATATAATCTCCACAACATCCCCGCTTTTAAGCTCGTAGTCTGCCCCGAGCCTCCTCTTGCTCAGGTTCAGGCCGCCGATGAACTTGTCCGCCATGGTGCTGTGAACCTTTGCGGCAAGCTCTTTCATGGTTGTGCCTTTCTTCACCAGATGCACATCGGGCAGCACATTTCCCTTGCTGTCCGAAAGCCTGCTTATGCTGGCAACAGGATATACAGGAATGTATTGGAGCTTGTCGAAAACCAGTGTGTTCAGTGCCTTCTGGACGCCTGTCGAGCCGTATTTCGACAGAACATTGGCCCTGATGAATTCCAGCGCCTCATTCTGCTTTGGGCTCAGCTCGCCCTTCACAGTGAAGCTGCTGTCTCCCGGCTGGTAGTCTATGAGTCCTGCGCCGGCCGCTTCTCTAAGCGCAAGCTCGAGGTCTGCTGATGTCGGCACCATGCCCTCGTGGCTGCTCTTTAGCTGCTCATAATTCGCCTGCGCACTCTCTTTGTCTATCTTGTTCGCTGCTATTACAATGGGTTTTGACTCCTTCCTGAGAATGGTGGCGAATTCCCTGCTTTTGATGTCTGCTTTTGCAGCAGCGCGCTTTATGTCATCCTCTGTGATGCCGAGGCCTGAGAGCTTCTCGGCCAGCAGGCGTTCCACAGGCAGCTTCTTCATCCTTGCAAGATTTTCAACCTTGTCCAAGTTGTTTTGGATGATGCCGAAAAGCCATTCGTCTATTTCTGTTTCCAGCACTTCTATATTTCTTTCAGGATCCCACGGATCCTCCTTGGGTCTTTCCCTGCCTTCGGAGTCTGTCATTCCCGAAACATCCAGAACATGGATAAGACCATCGGCCTGCCTGAGGTCGTCAAGAAACTTGTTTCCAAGGCCTTTGCCTTCATGGGCTCCCGGCACAAGCCCGGCCACATCAAGAATCTTCACGGGTATCCATCTCTTTCCGTCTACGCATTTTGAATTCTGCGGGTTGCAGGTAACGCCCAGAGATTTGCAGGGGCACTCAGTGATGACATACCCAACTGCCTGATTGGGCTCTATGGTTGTGAACGGATAGTTGGCTATCTGCACATCAGCAAGCGTGGCTGCCTTGAGCATTGTTGATTTTCCGCTGTTCGGCAGTCCAACGAATCCCAGAAGCATAAACTATTCTTTTCAGCCTGATATAAAAATCAGAGCGCCAGCCATTTCTTTTTCTTCAGCTGAAAATAGAGCTCTGTGAAGAACTTCAGCTCAAATGATGTTTTCAGGGAAGCTCCGAACAAGAGGGAAAAGACTGCCATATAGAACGGCGCTCCGAGCGAAGCCAGACCCATGTAATCCAGGGTTTCAAGCGCACCGGCAGATAAGCCTGACACCAAGAACATAAGAGGCGCCATGAAAATCCCGTAGATTATGGTGCTGAGAACAGCGTCAGTGACCCATCCTGCAACAACCACCCCCGGCTTTTTCCTGAGCGCCGATGCGCTTGCTCTAAGGGCGCTGTAGAATCCTTTGTCCCCGAAAATGATTACCTGCATGGCGAACATGAAAGCAATGGATGCTATGAATGTAAAAAATATACCAATGACGGGTATTACAGACAGAAGCACCATCACTGTGATTATGGCTACAGATGCTCCGACAAGCGAAGAGAGTCGTGAAAATGACGTTTTCCAGCTTTCCCTATAGCTGCCTGTGCTGCGGCTTAAGTGTATGACCGCCCCTGATACGAACGGCCCGACTATCAGCGTGAACAGCAGCATGGCTGTGATGAGAATCCCCATGTTCACGATGTCCGCTGTGGTCAGGTAAGACAGTGCCTGGGTATCTGACAAGACGGCGAATGTGCCTAATTGTGCGCTTATGCCCAGCACAAACGCATTGACTATAAGAAGCGGTATGAATGCCTTGGGATTCACGCAGAACCTGAAGCTTCCGGAGACAATCTCCTTCCATCTGACGCTTTTCACGTCATTAAAGCATTTCCTGCACTTCTTCATCAAATCCGATGCCATAACTATTCTTGGCTTCTGCTAATATAAATTTCAGGCAGGATAGTAAATTATAAATAGATTGCCGCAGAAGGTTTTTGTCATGAAAGCTCCCATATGTGAGATATGCATAAAGTCCGGAATACTATGCAAGTCATGTGAAGAGAAGCTACGGAAAGGCGAGATAAGCAAAGCAGATGTGAGGGTATCGTCCGTGCTTCTTGGTCTGTCCGGAGAAAAGAAAATGCTCAGGGATGCCACGCTGGTCAGGGTCATTGAGCTTCCCGATATGTACGTGCTTATAGCCGGGAATGGAGATGCTCCAAAGATAATAGGTGCAAATGGCCAGACCGCAAGAAGACTGGAGAAGGAGCTCGGGAAGCGCGTGATGATTGTCGAACAGGCAGGGGATATGAAAGAGTTCATGGAGAATCTCGTCAAACCTTTCAGGGTTGTTTCTGTAAGCACTGTATACAAGGACGGGCATGAAGTGCTCAGGCTTAATATAGGCAAGGGACGCGGTGCAAGGATATCGTCTGCTGATTTCAGCAGCATAGTAAAAGCCATATACGGAAAGGACGCCGAGCTTTTCAGCGAGTGATTCTGATGCAAAAGAGGATTGCCGTCATAGACAGGGAAGTCTGCAAGCCTGATGTGTGCGGCCATTTGTGCAAGCGGGTCTGCCCCATAAACAGGTCCGGCGAGGACTGCATAATCATAAGCAGTGCTGACAACAAGCCAAACATAGATGAGTCGCTGTGCATAGGATGCGGGATATGCGTAAACAAGTGCCCGACAAAGGCCATATCAGTGATAAACCTTCCCGGCGAACTCACCGAGCCGCCTGTTTACAAATACGGAAAGAACCAGTTCCAGCTCTTCAGGCTGCCTGTGCCAAAAAAGAGGATGGTTGTCAGCCTGATAGGCCAGAACGGTGTCGGCAAATCCACTGCTGTAAAGATACTTTCCGGGAGGCTCCGTCCTAATCTCGGCGTCCCTGACAGGGATGTCCCGTTCAGTGAAATAATGGAGCTTTTCAGGGGCTCCGAGCTCCAGAATTACTTCACAGAGCTGGAGAAGGACATCATCAGCGTGGCATACAAGCCGCAGAACATAGATGAAATACCGAAAGTCTGGAAAGGGCCGGTATCAAAGCTTCTGGAAAAAGCAGGGGAAAGCGAACGGCTTAAGGAGATTATGCAGATACTGCTCATAGGAGACATGCTTGACAAGGACGTGGGCAGCCTTTCAGGAGGCGAACTGCAGCTGCTCGCTGTGACGGCGACACTGATGAAGGATGCTGATTTGTATTTCTTTGACGAGCCGAGCTCCTATCTTGATGTGGAGCAGAGGCTGAGGGTCGCTGCAGCCATAAGGAGGTTGTCGAAGGAGCGCATGGTCATGGTTGTGGAGCACGACCTCGCAGTTGCCGACTACCTTGCAGATCAGGTGCACATGCTCTACGGCAAGCCCGGAGTTTTCGGGGTGATATCAAAGCCGTACGGCGTGCGCGTGGGCATAAACACATATCTCGACGGCTATATCAGGGAGGAAAACGTGCGCTTCAGGGACGATGAGATAACATTCAGCCGGAGGGCGCCGGACAGCATGAAGACCAAGCTTTTCATGACATTCCCGCGGTTCACCAAGAAATTCGGCGGCTTTTCCGTGACAACTGAAAGCGGAAACCTTTACAGGGGGGAAATCATAGGTGTTCTCGGACCGAATGCGACAGGCAAGAGCACTTTCATAAACATGCTTGCGGGAAAGGTCAAGCCGGACGAAGGTGAATCACCGGAAGAGCTCAGGCTCGCATACAAGCCGCAAAGGAGCATGCTCAAAAATGATGAAAAGGACTTTACAGTCAGGATGTACCTTGACAGGGAAATGTCGGACAAGTCCATGAAGCAGAGAGTGGTGCACATGCTTGACCTTGAAAGGCTCATGGAGAAGCGCCTCGGCGCGCTGTCAGGCGGCGAGCTGCAGAGCGTTATGATAGCGGCAACTCTTGGCAAGGATTTTGACATACTGCTTCTTGACGAGCCCACAGCATTTCTGGATGTGGAGCAGAGGCTGAGGGTATCCAAGCTTATACGAGAGGTTGTGGAAACAAAGGATGTTGCTGCTTTTGTTGTTGACCATGACCTCCAGATGCTTGACGCCATGTCTGACAGGCTTATGATTTTCGAAGGCCAGAGGAGCGTAAAAGGACATGCACTGCCTCCCATGAACTCAAAGGAAGGCATGAACCACTTCCTCAAGAAGATAGGAATCACTTTCAGAAGGGACCCGCAGACGGGCAGGGCACGGGCGAACAAGCCCGGCTCGCAGAAGGACAGCGAACAGAAAGAAAAAGGTATCTATTATTATGCTGTGTGATTACTTGCCCGGGCACTGCGAAGCAATCTCCGGGGCTATCTTGCCGGCGTAGACCCTGTCGAAATGCGCTGAAAAGTCGTCTGCAAGCGCCCTTGCGCGCCTGTCAAATGCTTTTTTGTCCTTCCATGTATTCCTTGGGTTCAGTATCCTGTCGGGAACACCCGGGCATGTGCGCGGCACCATAATATGAAACAGTGTGTCCTCGTCATATTCGGCGTTCTCCAACGCGCCATCAAGGGCTGCGCGCACAATGGACCTTGTGATGTTTATGTCCATTCTCTTTCCTGTGCCGTAGGGTCCCCCGCTCCATCCCGTGTTGACGAGATAGACGGAAGTTCCGTGCTTCTTCATCTTTTTCCCGAGCAGAAAAGCATATATATCAGGATTGCGGGGCATGAAAGGCTCGCCGAAGAACCGGGAGAAAGTGCTGACAGGCTTGGTTATGCCTGTTTCGGTTCCTGCGAGCTTGCTTGTGTATCCCATGAGGAACCACAGCATTGCCTGCTGGGGTGTGAGCTTTGCAACAGGGGGGATTACACCATTGGCATCAGCTGTGAGGAAAAGTATGGTTTTTGGGTGCGCCCCGACTGGGCTCTTTTTGACATTTTTGAGGTATACGAGCGGATAGGATGCTCTTGAATTCGGCGTGTACCTGTCATCGTCAACGTCCACATGTCCCGAAGGGTAGACCATGCAGTTCTCGATTATGACGCCGTGCTTTTCATAAGGAGAGTCATGGAAAACCGCGTCCCATATCTCAGGCTCCTTGTCCCTTCTCAGGTGTATGAGTTTTGCATAGCATCCGTTCTCGAAGTTCGCTATGCCACTCTCGCTCCAGCCGTGCTCATCGTCTCCCAGAAGCCTGCGCTCCGGGTCAGCCGAGAGTGTTGTCTTTCCTGTGCCTGACAGCCCAAGGAGCAGTGCGGTGTCGCCTGAAGGTCCCTCATTTGCTGAGCAGTGAAGCGGGAGTATGCCTTCAGCCGGAAGCATGTAGTTCATGACTGTGAACATGAGCTTCTTGACGCTGCCGGCATAAGCGGAGCCTATGATGACGCCCATGTTTCTGTCAAAATCCATGGCAACAGCTATGTCAGATGTCTTTCCGTCAGGCAGCTGCCGGAGCCTGCCATTGTACTTCCCGCTGTCCAGTTTGTCATATGGCAGGACAAGAAGCGTGAAGAGCGTCCTGGAGAATATACTTTTTCCGGCATCTTTCGGCACCGGCCTGAACATGTTGTCCGTGAACAGAGCCGTAAGAGCACTGTCTGTGACTGTTCTGACGCGGAGTGCATAGGAAGGGTCAGCGGACAGCGCCCTGTCTGTGACATAGATTCTCTGCTTTTTGGACAGCATGCTGAGGGCATCCTCAACCAGCATGTCAAAGGTGTCCGGCTTCATGGGTATGTTGTTTGGTGAATCCCAGTCTATGTTTTTCTCGCTTTGCTTTCTGCGCACGATATACGTGTCTCTGGGGCTTCTGCCTGTTGAGTCTGCCGGCGTCCATGTGGCAAGCGCCCCGCAGGAACTGACTATGGCTTCCCTGTTTTCAACAGCGTCCCTTATCATCCCGGAGCGGGATATGTCTGCAAAAACATGCCTGTGGCTCTTGAGCAGCTCTTCAACTGTCAGTGCCATAATAAGTCTATTAGGAGTGTCTTAAAAATAAGTAGTTTTGTGTGGTGAAAAACAGGGCGAGGTTTACTTGTTCTGCGACTCTTCCTCTTCTTCCTTGACTTTCTCTTCGACCTCTTCCCTGATGCCCAGCTTGTCAACAATTTCCTTGTATCTGTTCCTTATGGTTACCTCTGTGACGCCTATGGCATCTGCGACTTCCCTCTGGGTCTTCTTCTCGCCGCCAAGCACAGCAGCTATGTAAAGGGCTGCAGCAGCGACGCCTATCGGACCCTTGCCTGAGGTGACGTCATACTGGCCTGCCTCGTCAAGCACATGAACAGCCCTGACCTGGACCCTCTCTGAAAGTCCAAGAAGTGAACCGAACCTTGGGACATAATCCTGGGATTTTGCAGGAAGTATCCTCATGCCGAGTTTCCTTGCAACATACCTGTAAGTCTTGCCTATGTCGCGCCTGTTTATGCCGGAAGCCTTTGATATCTCGTCGAGTGTCCTCGGTGCGCCTTCTTCCCTGCACACAGTGTAAAGGAGCGCTGCGATTATGGATTCTGTGCTCCTTCCCCTGACCAGGCCGCCCTCGACTGCCTTTTCGTACAGCTTGGCGACTTTTTCGTGGATAGCCTGGGAAAGTCCCAGGAATGATATGAGCCTCTGGAGCTCTGAAAACGCGAAGGAAAGGTTTCTGTCCTTTGACTTTATGAGCCTCTTGTGCCATTTGGTGAGCCTGTAATACTGCGCCCTCTTCTTCGGGGCAACTTTGAAAAGCTCTCCGCGGCCCTTTCCCATTTCGGTGGTTATGCCCTGGTCGTGCTTTGTGGGTGTGAGCGGAGCGCCTGTCCTGACCCTTCTGGACCTCTGGTCCTCGTCAAACGCCCTCCACTCCTGAGTGACATCTATCATTGACTCGTCAACAACAAGACCGCATTTCATACATACGGATTCGCCCTTGCCGGGGTCGTATTGGATGTTCTCGCTTCCGCATTCAGGGCATTTTATCTTTTTCTTTTCCTGCACCATGTTACTCCTTTCCAGTGAATATACAATAAAGTGTTATAAACTATCGGCCAATCTATTTATAAAGTTATCGGTACTTCACTATATACTTTTTTTCAGAAGATATAATGGAAACTGCTGGTTTTATTTTTTGGAAGCGTTTTTTACTGCGCTGAGAATTGCCTGCTTTTCATTGTCTTCAAGGACTATCCTATCATTTGCGAACAGCAGCCTGAGGTCATCCTCGTCCTGAGGAAGCATCTCCACTATAGCCACTATGTGCTTGTCCTGCAGCTTTTCGTTCTTCCTAAGCTCTTCAACAAGCGCCTGCACATTCTTCTCCGGCAGCTTCTTGAATTTATTCAGGTAGTCCAGGGCATTCTTCTGTTCGTAGTTGAGCTCTGCATCCTTTTCCCTCTTCCTGAGGACTTTCTTCGCCTCGTATGATGTTATCAGTCTTTCATTTATTATATCCATGAAATCACCTAAGCTGGCATGAGGTGCTCCGGCCTGGCTATTACGGTTTTCGCCTTTCCGCCTGTCTTTACCTCAACGAGATAGGCGTCACCTCTCCTCTCCTTTATTATACCCGAAGCTCCCTTGAACCTGAAATGAGGCATTCCGTTGTGTGATGACGGGTTTGGCATGACCGTCACCTTGTCGTTCTCCGAGAACTGCCTGAGGTAGCTCGTGACAGTGAACTTGTCCCTGAACCCCTTCTTGAGCTTTCTTCTTGTCCCGGTCCTCAGACCCTTTGAAGATTTTACCATATTATCATTTCCATATCTTTGTCACATCAAGCTCTGTGACTTTGGCTTCGATGCCGAGCAGGGACGCAACAGAAGGCACTGACCTCCCGTCATCGCCGCTTACCAGTTCCTTAATGTATAACCCGGCTTCTCCTTTTATTAGTAACTCAAAGTTTTTATTATTAATCCTCTTCCATGAGAGGTCCAGCACCTTTCTTTTCCTCACTTTGTCGGCCCTTCTGTGGGCGACCCTGTTGGGTGTTCTCTGCTCCACGACAGCGCCTTTCAGCTTCCCAAGCTTCTCTATGTTCGTGACGGGCCTGCTGAATTCAACAAGAGCCCTGTAGCTCTTGTCAGGTCTCATGCCCTTGACTTTTGCTACTTCCCTGCGGGCTGTGAAAGAGAGATTCAGCACGCGCACCTTTTTGGTTTTGTTTATGGAAGCTGCCATGCTTTCAAGGTCTATGCCGCGCTTTTTTGGGTTGCCTATCTCAAGCACAAACGGCCTTCCGTCAAGGCATCTTGCATCAATGTCTTCCCTTCCGCTTGCATGCAATGAATGCGAATCGCCGCCAGTGGCTTTCATGAACGGCGCTGCTATTATGCCTTCCACTGTCTCTTCGTACTTGTCCCACTTCGTCTGGGGTATGCCGCGGACGAGCTTCATGTATTCGCCCCTGACAAAAAGCGGCCTTATCTCAAGCTCTATCCTCTCCTTGTCGAGATTCAGAATGACGACAACATCAGGGTTGCCGAGGTCGTGATCTTTTTTGACCCTGTCATAAATGAGCTTACCAAGCTCCCTGTTGAGCTCGCTCTTTATGGATTCACAGTATTCTATGCCTATGTCCTCCCACAGCGACTCCTCCTCTGAAATAAGCCCGCTGCTCAGCTTTGTGCCCACAAGGAAGGTCGAGTATTCCAGCTTCTTCAGGAGGGATGTAGCATTGTCGGCATATTCCGGCAGCTTTGCAAATATATTGCCGCAGACAGGGCATTTCCCGCTTTTCTCCGGGACACTGAGAAAACTTCTGACTATGCGTCCCCTTTCATCATTGGTCATGCCTGTAGACACGCGCGCGAACTGTCTGCCGAGGCAGTGGTCGCAGAGGTTACCGTGCTTCAGGGCAGCCCTGGCTGTCTCAAGTATCTTCCTTTTGTTGAATTCGCTTTTTTTTCCTGCCATGCTTTCACTTAAAGAAGTGCCACACGGCTTTTAAAGGTTCTCCGGCAGTGTGACATCATCGCCCGGGCTGAAGTCATATGCCTCTCCGGCATTCACCTCAAGCACGTACCTTGCATATGCCGGTGGTGTTATGCTGGGGCATGGCTGGAGTGGTTCGCAGGGCTGGGTGTAGCTGCTTATGTAAACTATTTTCCCCTCTCCGCTTATCCATACAATGTCGAGAGGGAACTTCATATCCTTCATCCAGAACGAGTAGTTCCTCTCTTCGGGAAATACAAAAAGCATGCCGGTTCCCTTTGCAAGCGACTGTACTCCCATCAGGCCTTTCTGCCTCGCTTCAGGGGTGGCTGCCAAAGTAACGTGGAAGCACTTTCCGCTTATGCAGACGTCTGTCTTCTTTTCACTTGTGCATCCTGATGTCAGCAGCAGAGCAACAAAAACCAGAATCATCCATTTCATTCTATCACTCATGCTTTGCAGCTATGGGAATTCTGCGCCCCTGACCAAAGGCCTTGGATGTGACCTTGAGTCCCGGCGGCGCCTGCTTTCTCTTGTACTCATTCCTGTTGACAGCTTTCACGATCCAGTCAACTGTGTCTGCGTCAAAGCCCATGCGTTTTATCTCATCAGGGCTGGCGCCCTCATCGACATAGTGATGCAGTATGCCATCAAGTATGTCGTAAGGCGGCAGTGTGTCCTGGTCTTTCTGGTCAGGCCTGAGCTCAGCAGACGGCGGCTTTGTGATGGTGCTCTTTGGTATGACCGCATTGTCCCTGTTTATGTATTCTGCAAGTCTGTAGACCATTGTCTTCGGGACATCAGATATAACAGAAAGCCCGCCGCTCATGTCACCGTAAAGGGTGCAGTAGCCGACAGCCATTTCACTCTTGTTGCCTGTTGAAAGCACTATGTGGCCGAACTTGTTGGAAAATGCCATAAGGATGTTTCCCCTTATTCGTGCCTGTATGTTCTCCTCTGTCACGCCTGCCTTGGTGCCCCTGAAATGGGGTGAAAGCGTCTTAAGGTAGGCATCGTGTATCGCCTTTATCGGTATAACCCTGAAATCTATGCCAAGGTTTTCCGCGAGGGTCCTTGAGTCATCTACGCTTCCCGCGGAAGAGAACTTTGACGGCATTGATATGCCTGTGACGTTCTTTTTTCCGAGTGCCCTGACAGCGAGCGTGCATGTGACAGCAGAGTCTATGCCGCCTGAAAGCCCCACTACAGCCTTGCTGAAGCCGCACTTCCTGAAGTAGTCCTTTATGCCAAGAACAAGAGCTTTTTCGAGTGTCTCCATCACATCGTCTGGTCTGTACCCCGCACTTCCTGAAGCATCTGTATCTATGGTTGCGACATGTTCCTCAAAGGCCGGAAGTGCTTTCACCAGCCGCCCTGAACTGTCAACAAAGAAACTCCTTCCGTCAAATATGATTTCATCATTTGCGCCCGTCTGGTTGACATAGACAAAAGGCACTTTGCGCCGCTTTGCATGCGTGCCTATGAGCCTGAAGCGCACCTTCTCCTTTTCAAGATGGAAGGGGGACGCGGATATGTTAATCATTAATGTTGCGCCTTTGCCGGCAAGAGCCTCAATGGGGTCAGTCGCATACTGTTTCCTGTGCCACAGCTCCGAGTCGTTCCAGGCATCCTCACATACAGAAATGCCCAGCTTCTCGCCCATGAAATCGACAACATCTATTGACTTTGCAGGCTCAAAATACCTCGCCTCGTCAAAGACGTCGTATGTGGGCAGCAGGGACTTGTGCTGCACCATAAGCATTTTCCCGTTCTGCATCAGAACGGCTGCGTTATACAATTCCATGCCCTCGTTGCTGTTTCTAACAGGAGCGCCGAAAAGTATTCCTGTTTTCGGAAAGCGTCTGGAGAACTCGGTTATGGAGGCTACTGCTTTTTCCACCCTTCCGATGAAACCGTGCTTCTCAAGCAGGTCCCTTGGAGGGTATCCTGTTATGAACATTTCCGGAAACACTACTATATCTGACTTAGCATTTGCCTCCACCGTGTCCATGAGTTTTTTGACATTACCGCCTATGTCTCCGACAGTGGGGTTCAGCTGAGCCATGGTTATTTTCATGATTACACCTCAAATGCCCATACCAAGCTGCTTGGCTATCTTGGCGAACGGACCGCGTTTGAAGGCTTTTCCGCCCTTTGTCATCTTCATTACCTTCTTTATCTGCTTGTAGGACTTCATGAGCTGGCGCACTTCGTGCTCCTTCAGGCCGGAGCCTGCAGCTATTCTTTTTATCCTGCTCGAGTTTATCTCGTCCGGATTCTCCCTCTCTTTGGCTGTCATGGAATTGATGGCATGCTCCCATTTCTTCATCATGCCTTCCTGCGCGTCAAGGAAGCCGTCCGGGAGCTTCTTCTTTATGGCTGAAGAGCCGCCGGGAAGCATGTCAAGCATCTTGCTCATGGAGCCCATGCCCTTCATGGACTTAAGCTGCTCCCGGAAGTCCATCATGGTAAATTTGCCTTCAAGCATGCGCTTTGCCGCTTCTTCATTAAGGCCGGCATCCTTTGCCTTCTCCATCAGACCCTCTATGTCGCCGTAGCCGATGAGCCTTCCTATGAAGCGCTTGGGGTCATAAAGCTCAAGGTCGCCTATCTTTTCTCCTGTCCCTATAAACATGACTTTTGCGCCGGCAGCCCTGCATGCAGCAAGGGCAGCACCGCCCTTGGCAGTTCCGTCCATCTTCGTGACTATTATTCCTGTTATGCCCACGAGCCTTGAGAATTCAGCCGCCTGCCTGCCTGCATCCTGTCCCATCTCCGCAGGTATGACAAGAAAAACCTCGTCCGGCTTGACAATTTTGGCGAGTTCCCTGAGTTCCTTTGCGAGCTCGCCGTCAAGGGCGTCCCTGCCGGCAGAATCGAATATCATCACACCTTCGCGGCTTTTTTTGAGGGCTTCCCTTGCCACGCCTTCGGCACCTTTCCCGTCCCTGTAGACAGTCACTTTAAGCCGGCTTCCTATCTGTTCAAGCTGCTCCTTGGCGGCTGGCCTGTGAACATCACATGCAACCAGCGCAGGCTGAAGGCCGCGTATCTGGAACCATTTAGCCAGCTTGCCTGCAGTTGTCGTCTTTCCTGAACCGAAAAGCCCTATGAGCATTATGCGCTGGTTCCTGACAGCAAGCGAGGCCTTCTCAGCGCCAAGAAACCACACAAGTTCGTCATAAAGCGTCTTTACCAGAACCTCCTTCATGGTCATTCCTTTCGGAAGCTCTGTCTTGAGTACCGTCTTCTTTATCCTCTCTGTAAGCTCTGCAACAAGTGTTATGTCAACATCTGCGTGTATAAGCACCCTCTGAAGCTCCAGTATAAGTGATTCCACCTTTTCCTTGTCAACTAGAGAATAGCCGGTGACCTTGCTGAAAACCTTCTTTAGCGAATCGCCGAATGTGTCAAGAACCACGAAACCACCGCCTAGTTTTTGCCTTCAAGTTTGTAGGAAACCACGCCGTTTTTGGCTTCAACAGCTTCCTTCACCTTCTGGCATCTGTCTTCCAGCATCTCCCGCAGGCCCTTTATGTCCTTCCCGGAAGCCTTTAGCTGGTATTTTGGTGCTGAGATGTATTTCACCTCAACGCCGTCCTTTGCAGCGCCGAGAAGCGCCTTTTTGATGATATTAAGCCCGTCAGGCTCGTAAGAATGTATGTCGAGTATTGCCTTTATTTCATATGTCTTCTCGACAAAGTTCTTCTGCGCAATGTTTATTATCTCATCGGCCCATTTGCTGTCTATGCCCTTTTCTTTCAACAGGCCTGGATTCTTGAGCGCAATTTCAAATGTCTTGTTCAGGGAACCGAATTTGTCCTGAAGCTCATAACCCACTTCCTCGTAAACATCATCGAGGGACTTGCCCATTTTCTTGCCAATCTGTACAAGGAACTTTTCGGCATTTCTTTCCCGTTTGAACTCCTGCAGGCGTCTGTCAGCCTGGTTCCTGTTTACGCGCTTTATGGACAGGGATATGGAATCGCCTTCAACCCTGCCTACCTTGCATACAAGGAGCTGCCTTTCCTTGACGAACTCGCGTATGTTCTTGACCCATCGTTTGGCTACCTCAGAAACATGTATCATTCCGCTTCTGTCGTACTCCAGAAGCTTCGCAAATGCGGAGTTGGGATTTATCTTGGTTATCTCACAGACGACCATCTCGTCCCGTTCCGGCATGCCGCGCTTTCTCATACGATAACATAGAGAAGAGGAATATTTAAAAAGGTGCCAAAATCCGTTCAGCTAAGCGTCCTGACCTTTTTGGCTGTTATTTCAGCTGCGCCGCCGGTATTCTTTGCAAGCACTGCGCCGCAGACAAGGCACTTTACCTCGCCGGCAGGCTTTGAGAATATCACCTGCTCGTTCTTGCATTCTTCACATTTGACTTTTATGAATTCACCTGGCATGTCACTTACCCTTTAATTCGAACTTTTTGACCCTGAATGTTCCCTTGCTCTTTGTGTGGCTCTTGCTGCATTCCTTGCACTTGAGCCTTATGTCTATCTTTTTGGTGGGCTTTCCGTCACCCTTCGGGTTTGGCCTTGGGAATGATCCGTATCCCCTGAGCTTGGCCTTGAACCTTCTCTGGGCCTCTGACATGGGCCTTGCCTTGCCCCTTGCCTTTCTGCTGCTTGTGCCGACTGTATGCTCGGTGTGCTTCCGGCAGTGAGGGCAGTATGTGTTCATGGTTTTCGGGTATTTCATGGTCAATCACGTATCTCTAATTATACTGGGTAATGTTAATAAATGTATGGTTTTTAAAGCTTGTGTATTTTCTCTTTTTATGGATTACACAGGCGAGGTCGAATACGCAGGAAAGATTGTCATGAACAAGACAACTGTGAATACCGGCGTGTGCGTCGATGTCGCCTACGAGGTCCACAAAATAGTGGGACTCCCTGTTGTCATAGGTTACATCACATCAGGCGGAAAGAAAGTGATGCATGCGCTCAACGAAGACCCGGACACAGGAAAATATTACGACATGCACCGGGCCCTTAAAGGGGAGATAGGCTCTGTCAGGATGCCTGCGGGTTCCCCGGAGGCAGGGATGTTCGAGGTGCTTTTCAGGCCGGATGACACGCCGTTCAGATATTAATTAACTCACATGACAAGTGATAGTTATGAGAATGCCGGAAATATTCAGGAAGCTGTCCCGCGGGCCGCAGATTGTCACCCTCAAGGACGCAGGAATCATTGCGGCGTATACAGGATTGTCCCCCGGAGACCTGGTGGTTGACGCAGGCTCCGGCTCCGGATTCCTTGCGATTTTCATGGGCAACATCGTGAGGCCTGAAGGGAGGGTCGTCTCCTACGAGGTCCGTGAGGATTTTTCAAAGATTGCCGCGCGCAATGTGAAGAAAGCCGGGCTTGAGAAATACGTTGAGGTGAAGAAGAGGGACATATTCAAAGGCATCGGCGAGAAGGACGTGGATGTCATCACTTTGGACATGCCTGAGCCGTGGCATGCCATAGACCATGCATTTGCCGCTCTGAAAAAAGGCGGCTATCTGGTTTCATATCTTCCCACAGCCGAGCAGATGAGCAGGTTTGTCCGTGCCTGCAGGAACAAGGGGCTGAAACACGAGCGGTCAGTTGAATGCATTGTCAGGGAGATGGATGTTAAGGAAACCGGCACGAGGCCGGAGACAAAAGGCATCATGCACACGGCGTATCTCTCGTTTTTCAGGAAA
>JAGGXP010000008.1 GCA_021163005.1 Candidatus Aenigmatarchaeota archaeon
TATTATGGCGGCAATTTCAGGCAGCCCCAATGTGTTCTTCAGAATCATGATAGCTGGGCTGACATCCATGCTCATCATGTCAACTATGAGCCTGGCTGTGAGATTCGTGGCAGGCATTCCTGAGGACGCCAGCATAACGGGCGGCGTGCTTGGCAATATCGTGCAACCCGGGCCGGGAAGCTTCTATTCATTGTATAACATGGCAGTGATTCTGATAGGCCTCGTGACATTCTTCGGCAGCTTCATGATGATGTCCGGAAAGAAGACATCTTAGGTGTCGGGCAGCTTTTGCCTGTTTTCAAGCGATGAGAACAGCATAATATTCCGTTCATTACACCGAATAATCCAGCAGAACTTTTATTTTACCGTCTTCAAGACGCTCCCCAAAAAATCTGTGCCCTTCCGGGCCTTCATATCTTCCCAAAGCGGTATTATCCATAAAAGTGAAGCTGCCGTCGCTTACCTTATCATATCCTCTCATTTTCAGGGATTCCGCAGTGTATGAAAAATCTGTCTGTACTTTCATTTTTCTGAGATGCTCAAACTCGTCTGGCATAATATAATTAGCACAGAAAATTTTAAATGCTCATTTCTTTCGCATGACCATGAAATAATAGAGTATCATGCCGAGAGGCGTTACCAGCACAAGAAGCAGTATCCATGTGACCCTGTCGCCTGTCCTGAACTTCTCCCTCTTGGCGCAGTCCACCAGCATCCAAATCCAGAGCGCAAACAGCAGCAGTACGACCAGTGCTATTAAAATAAGTGCCATAAGAAAGAAGACTGCAAATATATCGGGATATGCCGAAGCACCCGCAAGCAGGGATTCGTTGAGGGCCATGAAAATATTTAGCGTGGCTTATATAAATCTCAGTTGTTCGGAAGCTGGATGCCTATTATCTTTGACTCGCCCTGCTCCATGCTGACCCCGTAGACCTGGTCGGCTTCCTTTATCAGCTGGTCGTTATGCGATATCAGTATGAACTGGGCAATGCTGCTGTGCTTCTTGATGAGTTCCGCCACGCGCTTGGTGTTGACCTTGTCCAGCGAGGCGTCCGACTCGTCAAAGATGTAGAAAGGCGCCGGCTTGTGGTTCTGTATGGCGAAGAGGAAGGCAAATGCTGTTATGGTCTTCTCACCTCCGGAAAGCGCATCCATGTTTATCAGCTTCTTGCCCGGCGGGCTGGCGTAAATCACCAGTCCGGGCTCACCGTCTTTCATCTGCTCAAGCTTCAGGTCCGCCTCGCCGCCCGTAAGTTCTCTGTAAGCATTGTTGAAATGGACTGCTATGTTCCTCATGGTCTTCTCGAACACCTCAAGCTTCCTGCTCTCTATGTCCTCTATGGTCTTCTCTATGCTGTTCCTCTCCTCCATGACCTTCTCCACCTTGCTGCGGAACTCCTCGAAGTCGTCGCGGAAGGTGTTGAAATCCTCTATGGACTTCAGGTTTACCGGTCCTATTGCGTCCATCCTGCCTATGATGTTCTCCTTCATTTCCTCAAGCTCTGTGCTGCCTTTTGTCAGCAGGCCGCTCTCTTCGATATCCTTCTGCATGCCGCTGTACCTCTCCCAGTCCATCCTTGCCGCATCAAAAGCCGCCTCGTATCTGGCCTTCCTGACGCTCAGCTTTCCGCTCTCCTCCTGCAGTGACGCCCTGCGCTCGAAAATGCTGTCCCTCTTCTTCCTCAGGTCTGCAATCTCCCTGTTTATTTCCAGCCGCCTCTCCTCAAGTTTTGATATGCTCTCTATGTTTCCTGCAGCGGAGCGCATGGAATCCAGCTCCTTCTTCAGCTCTGAAATGTCGCTTTGCAGTGTCTCAATCTCCCGTTCCAGCTCCTTGCGGTTGTCTATGTACTGGTTTATGTTCGTGCTGCTGCCACCGCGCCTGTAGAAGCCGCCGGTCATGGCACCGCTCCTTTCGATGATGTCACCATCAAGCGTGACTATGCGGTAGCGCCCGGACTTTTCAACAATCTCCCTTGCGACATCTATGTTCTTGGCGCATACAGTGGAACCGAGCACAAAGTTCACAACTGTGGTGTATTTGGGGTCGTGGTGCACGAGGTCGGATAGCCAGCCTATGGCGCCCCTGGGCAGTTCGTTCTTTGCCCTGTGGCTTATCCTGTCCATTGGGATGAATCTTGCCCTTCCTATCTTGTTCGCCTTCAGGTACTTTATGCATTCAGCGGCGTTTTCCTGCGTGTCCACAACAACATCAGAAAGGTGGCTTCCTGACGCAACTTCAACAGCCACCTTGTAGCTTGGCGGCACCATGACGAGGTCGGCGAATGTGCCTTCAACACCCTTCCTGTCAAGGACCGCCTTTACCGCAGGGCTTTCCCTCCTGTCAAGGGATGACAGCTTCTCTATCATGTCCGATATGCGCTGTATTTCACCCCTGTTCATCCTTATCCGTTCCTTCTTCATCTCTATCCTGGTCTGGAGCTCGCTTATTCTGCCGGCTTCCTCCATCTTGCCGGACGCCTCTATGACCTTTGTGGTTATGCTGTCTATTTCACTTTGCATGACCTCTATGCGCCTGTCGGCGTCCTTTATCTGCTTTGTCAGGGACTCTATCTCACCCTCCTTGCCTGTACTGCCTTCATCTGACTTTTCCAGCTTCTTTTCAAGGCTTCTGAGTTTCTTCAGCACAGAAGCGGCCACCACAAGCTTGAGGCTGTTCTGGAGTCTCTGGTATTCGAGCGCAGTGTCCCTCTCCATCTTTATCTTCTGCATGAGCCCGTCCTTCTGCTCGAGAACAATTTCCGCTTCTCTCACCTTGTCGGCCACCTTTTCAAGCTCGCGCATGGCCCTGGCCTTCTTCTCATCATACTCGGCTATGCCTGCTATCTCGTCTATTATCTTTCTTCTCTCAGCAGGGTTCATTTCGACTATCTTTGTGACATCACCCTGCTGTATCATGTTGTGACCGTCTATGCTTATGCCTGCCTGCGAGAGTATGTCAAGCACTTCCTGCCGTGAGGCTATCCTGCCTGCTATCCTGTACGTGCTGACCCCGGCCTTGTTGACGCGCCTTGATATGGCCACTATGTTATCATCAAACGGCAGCGTCCTGTCCTGGTTGTTGAGGTAAAGCGTTACCTTGGCGTATTCAGACGGCTTCTTCTTGGTATTCCCGTGGAATATGACCTCGTGTGCCCTCTTTGCCCTGAGCGACTTCGCCGCCCCTGAGCCGAGGACGAAGTAGATGGCATCTGCTATGTTTGTCTTCCCTGAGCCGTTTGGTCCTGTGACAACAGAGAATCCCGGAGAGAACGGCACGGAGACCCTGCGCTTGAAGGACTTGAAGCCCTCCATAGAAATCTTCTCGATTCTCACCATAGTATTATTATTTGTCCGCCAAATCTTTTATTAGTTAACCAATAAACTGATAACAGGTGGCAAGATGGGCTCCGGAAAGCCGGAAAGGAAACGCACTGTATTCGTCATGATCGATATGCAGGACAAGTTCGTGCCTGCCATAGATGACATAAGGAATGTCATCAGCAATGCGAAGATACTGGCGGAAAGCGCAGGGATACTTGGCATCCCGCTTCTGGCGACAGAGCAGTATCCCAAAGGGCTCGGGCACACGGTAGCTGAACTGAAGCCGGAGAACGTGACAGAAAAGACGGAATTCAGCTGCCTTGCCAATGCAGGTTTTGCAGAAAAGCTTGAAAAGCTGAAGCCCAAAGACCTCGTGCTTTTTGGCATAGAGGCTCATGTCTGCGTGCTTCAGACAGCCCTTGACGCGCTGGAAATGGGGTACAGGGTGCACGTGGTGTCAGATGCAGTTTCCTCGAGGAAGCAGCATGACAGGGACAGAGCACTCGAAAGGATGGGTCAGTCCGGCGCCTTCACAGTCACTACAGAGATGATACTGTTCCAGCTTCTGGAAAAGGCCGGCACTGAGGAATTCAGGAAGATAAGCGCGCTGGTTAAATAGTTAATTCTTTATGCACTCGGTTATTATGGCAGGGCAGGTCTTCGTAACGCCGTCTATTGACTCCAGCTTTTTGACGAATTCGGCCAGTTCATCGTTTGTAGGAAACCACACATCTATCAGTATCATGTGGTCACCGGTAGACCTCTTTATGGACTCTATGCTGCCCATCTTTTTCAGCTCGTCTATGACATGTATGTAGCGCTCCGGCGTGGTGTCCAGCCCTATGGTGGCGACTGCCTCCATGCCCAGCTTTCTCGGATCCACTTCCACAGTGTATCTGCGTATGACGCCGTTCTCCTCAAGCTTCCTTACGCGCTTCCTTACTGCTGTCTCGGTGACACCGAAGCGCTTCGCAAGCTCAACGAACGGCGTTCTTGCGTTTTCCTGAAGCGCTTTTATGATGTCTAAGTCTGATATTCGAACCATAATCTTTATATATTCGAACTTATATATAAAAGTTGTGTGAATGAAAATTCATATGAAAACTTAGAGGTGATTCTATGGAAGAAAATTACAGACTTCCGCTGCTCGGGGAAAAAATACCGTCTTTTGAGGCGCAGACCACTCATGGTGTCATGAAATTTCCGGAGCAGTTCAGGGGGAAATGGCTCGTGCTGTTCTCCCATCCGGCGGATTTCACGCCGGTATGCACGACAGAGTTCGTCGCATTCCAGAAGAGGTTTGACGAGTTCAGAAAGCTCAACGCAGAACTTGTAGGCCTCAGCATAGACCAGGTATTCAGCCACATAAAGTGGGTGGAATGGATAAAGGACAACCTTGAAACGGAGATAAAGTTCCCTGTCATAGCGGATGACACAGGAAGGATAGCGAAGATGCTCGGCATGCTTCACCCGTCCAAGGGCACAAACACTGTGAGAGCAGTGTTCATAATAGACCCCAAGGGCGTGCTGAGGGCCATGCTGTACTATCCGCAGGAACTCGGAAGGAACATGGACGAGATACTGCGAATGGTAAAGGGATTCCAGGTCTCAGACGCAAACGGCGTGGCGATACCGGCAAACTGGCCGGAGAACGAGCTGGTCGGGGACAGGGTAATAGTGCCGCCGGCATCAGATGAGAAGACAGCAAAGGCAAGACTGAAAGACAAGTCAATAGAATGCTATGACTGGTGGCTCTGCCACAGGAAAGTAAAGGTTTAGGAGGGATAGCATGAAAATAAGCGCAAAAATGGAGAAGGCCGTGAACAGGCAGATGAACGAGGAGCTTTTTTCAGAGTACCTGTATCTTTCCATGTCCGCCTACTTCGAGTCGCAGAACCTGAAGGGGTTCGCTCACTGGATGCGGAAGCAGGCAGACGAGGAGAGGGAGCACGCCATGAAGTTCTACAACTACCTTTTCGACAGGGACGGCGCAGCCGTGCTTGATGCCCTGAAGAAGCCGCAGGCAAAGTGGTCATCGCCGCTCGCCGCGTTCGAGGCCGCCTACAAGCACGAGCAGTACATAACCGACTGCATAAACAAGCTGCACGACCTCGCCATGGCGGACAACGACAAGGCAACGATGGCGCTGCTGAAGTGGTTCATAGACGAGCAGGTAGAGGAAGAGGCAACAGCCAAGGAAATAGTCGACAAGCTGAAGATGATAGGAAAGTCAACTAACGGGCTGATGATGCTGGACCAGGCGCTTGCAAAAAGAGGGGAGTAATCTCCCCGTTTCATTTTTCAGGAGGAAACGCAATGACAGAACTTATGCAGGTGTACAGGTGCAGCCTCTGTGGTAACACAGTCAGCGTGCTGCACGCCGGCGAAGGACAGCTGGTCTGCTGCGGGCAGCCCATGGAGCTGCAGAAGGAGAACACAGAAGACGCATCTCAGGAGAAGCACGTTCCCGTGGTAGAGAAAACAGAAAACGGCGTGACAGTGAAGGTCGGCTCTGAAGAGCATCCGATGCTTTCAGAGCATCACATAGAATGGATAGAGGTTTCGGCGGACGGCATCGTGCAGAGAAAATTCCTGAGCCCCGGCGACGAGCCGAAAGCGGATTTCACGATGGACGCGAAGGCGGCCGGAAGCGTGACCGCAAGGGCTTACTGCAACCTTCACGGCCTGTGGGCGTCCGGATAAATTATTCAATAGCGGATAAAGTGTTGACCGATTTTAGGTGCTGGAAAAACAATAACTTAAATCAGCCTGCCAAGTTTTTGCCATGGGAGAGCAGGATCTGCTGAAGCGCATCCGCGAGCTGAGGAAGGGATATGTCGGCAGGACTGTTGAAAAAAGGCTTGAGGAGTTCAGGGAACTGGGCCGGAAGCCAGCCAATGAGATTTTCAAGGAGCTGTGCTTCTGCCTGCTCACCGCGAACTACAGCGCCCAAGGCGGCATGAGGATACAGAAAAGCATAGGAGACGGTTTTCTCATGGTGCCTGAAGAAGGGCTTGAATCAGAACTGAGAAAGCTCGGCCACAGATTCCCGAAGGCAAGGGCAGGCTACATCGTTGAGGCGAGGAAGCACATTGACGAACTGCCGAAGCTGATGAAAATGTCCGGCAAAGATGCCCGCGAGTGGCTCGTCGGGAATGTGAAAGGACTGGGCTGTAAAGAAGCCAGCCATTTCCTGCGCAACATTGGCTTCACCGACGTCGCCATAGTGGACTTTCACATACTCGACATACTCGAAAGGAACGGCATCATAAAAAAGCCCAAAACTCTTACGGGGAAACGCTACACAGAAATAGAGAACGTTCTCATGAAACTGGGCGGAAAGCTCGGGATGAACCTCGGGGAGCTTGACCTCTGCCTCTGGTACATGGAGACGGGGAAGGTGCTCAAATGAGGATGGAGATAAAGGTGGTTCCCAATGCAGGCATCAATGAAGTGTCCGAAAAGGACGGAGTGCTCACGGTCAGGGTGAAGGCGCCGGCGAAGGAAAACAGGGCGAACATAGCCGTGCTGAAGCTGCTGAGAAAGCACTTCGGGAAGGATGTGCGAATAGTCTCGGGGTTGACAGGCAAGAGGAAGATTGTGGAAGTCAGTGAATAGGAGGTATGTTATGGTATATGCCTTTTAATGATGTTAGCCCGAGGGTCCAATTGAAGCGGGACGGGCAAGAAAAAGCCTTTAAATACTGGTTCATAATTGATATATATATGCTTAAGAATGGAGGGGTTATAATGATAAGGGAAATCGCGGTGATGTTTCTGGTTTCAGTAACAATTGCAGCAATGACAGGATGTGCCGGCGCGGCTGTTTCCGGGGGCGACGCTGAAGTGGAAGTCATAACTTATCAGTTTATGCACAGGATATGTAATCATCTTCTTCTGAACGGAAAAGTCCTTGTTCATTCAAACAGCGGGCTCCTGAACAAACATATGGATAACAACACACACTTACAGGCTATCCTTTCTGCGCTGCACTACCCTGAAACCTACACATTCACAGCGGACAGGATAAGAGAAGCCTGAACTAAAGCTGAAGCAGAGAATGAATGATCTCATGGCCTTGACGGGATTCTTAGACAGAGTTGATACCCCAAGTCAAGAGAGACCGGGAAGATTTAGCATATTGCGATTAAGAGAAGTTTTGCCGTAGGCAAAATTTGGGGAAATTTTCTGCAAGAAAATTTATCTCTTAATCGCTGTTAAACTCCTTTTGCTTTAGCAAAAGTTCGAGGCCCGAAGGGCTGAGAAAGTCCGCCGAAGGTTGCATTAAAATAGACCAAATTTCTTTTTTTGTTTTCGTTCTCCTGATTCCACGGTTTTATCTTTTTTGCCTTCTTTAACAAAATCCTCAATAATTTTCCTTAGTTTTTTTTCACAATCTTCGCATAATTGGGGATAACATCAGGGATAAAAGAAGTTTTCGGAGCGTAGTGGAGAAAATTTGGGAAAATTGCGAGCTGAGCAATTTTCCATTTATCCCTTGTTATACGAGGGTCAAAATCTTTGATTTTGAAGCGCAGCGTCCCCAAGCGGAATGAAATGGAGCGCAGAGTCGAGTGGAGCAGTGGCGTAATTATCTTTTCCGTCTTTTTTCTTTTATAAATATTGATACACATGATAGAAAATACCACCAAATGGGTATTAGTATAATAGCTATTTTAAAAATAATTGGTTGAGTGAAATCACTATCAACAAAATTAAGTGGCAATAATATAAAATTGTAAAGATATTCTTCAAATGCACAAACTGTATTAACAATTGTATTGCCACCTAACCCAAGAATTTCATCAAATACAAAGAAAGAAAAAAGGATTAAAATAGCTATAATAGGAAATATGATAGTTATAACTACCTTTTTCTTTGTTATTTTGAGAAAATTTTTGATTGGTATTTTCATATTCATATTGTGTCTTTTGTAAATTTATAACGTTTGGTTTGAGCCACTGCGTAGCACGATTTCGTGTAACGTATCGGGCTTTGAGAAGTTTCTGCATAGCAGAAATTTGGAAGAGCGATAGCGAATCTTAAAGCCCATGTTAGGCGAGTTTTGACGAAGTCAAAATCAAAATTCCTTTGGAATTTTACATATGACGTAGGCGATTTTGCATTATCGGCTATAGCCCAACTCCAACATTTTATCTATATCTTCATATGAAACCCGAAGATACAATATCGTATCTATTGAACAATTAGAATCTTGTGTTTTAAAAATAAGGTTTCTATAAATATCATGAATTACAATATTATAA
>JAGGXP010000018.1 GCA_021163005.1 Candidatus Aenigmatarchaeota archaeon
GAATATGAGTTCGGACAGCGCAAACAGTTATCCGAAGCTCAGTAAGCCTTTTCTGGCCGAGGCATGAAAAAGCCTTAAGGGAAAATATGAGTTCGGACAGCGCAAACAGTTATCCGAAGCTCAGTAAGCCTTTTCTGGCCGAGGCATGCAGCGCGGTTAACATATCATTTTCAGGGGGAATCAGGAACACTTTAGAACAGCGGGAACAGGGTTCCCTTGTCTCCGCTGCTGCGGAAACTGCCGTAAAAAGGTTACTAAACAACATCCCGCGTAAACACCTTCATGTTTTTCGTTAAGCTTTTGGCGCAAGCGGAAGCTGCCGTAAAAAGGTTACTAAACAACATCCCGCGTAAACACCTTCATGTTTTTCGTTAAGCTTTTGGCGCAAGCGGAAGCTGCCGTAAAAAGGTTAAGCGTTAACGAAAAGTCCGGCTCCGCCGGTATAAAGCGCTTCCCGGAATCATTTTAGAAAAAGTCCTCGCGGAACTGCTTCAGGCATGTTCCCTGCGGTTCAGCATCCCAGCTTCCCTGTACAGCTCTTCAGGGATGCTGTCGCAGAGCGGGAGGCTCGACTTGTTGCCGGAAACTTCCAGCAGTTCGTAGACCTCTGGATTGACCTTTATCCTGAGCTTTCTGCCCTTGGATTCTACATAGTGCTTCATGCTCTCCAGCTCCTTTATAGCTGCGCTGTCAACGAAGTGGGCATCGCTCAGGTCAATGTACACTTCCGCCGCCCCTGTTTCGTCCATGAATCTGATGGCTTCATTTTCAAAGGGCTCTGCAACAAATCTGTCATATCTTTTCATATGTGGTACTAAAAGCGCCTTGTCGATATCGTGGTTGACATAAAAAAAGTCAGCTGTGCCGTTATGTATTATGTAGCTTCCCTCAGGCATCAGGCGCATCCTCCCCTGAAAGTTTCTCGTCATCCATGAGACCCTGCCAGAACATGCTGCCGAGCTCGAAATATAGGTTCCACAGTTTTGAAGAGAAATCAGGCGGTGGCTGGTCGCTGCTGCTTGCCGCTTCCATCTATATAATTATAGCTGCAAACCCTTAAAAAAGGGTATGTTGTCTGTTTCCGGGTTTTCACAGCAGGGGCAAAATATAAAAGTCGCAGGGACATATCTATGTATATTTCAGTGGTTTGTGGTTTAATGGCATGGAAGATTGATAATGAAAAATGCCTCAGGTGCGGAGCCTGCGTTTCGGTATGTCCGGAGCTTGCGCTCGAGCTCAAGGAGACGGGCATCGTTCACGATGCGAAGAAGTGCACGCTGTGCGGCATATGCGAGAAGGTGTGCCCTGTCAGGGCCATTGAGGTGAAGAAATGATAAAGGACAGCTATGATGTTGTTGTTGCAGGGGCCGGGCCTGGCGGTTCAAGCGTCTCAAAGACGCTCGCTGAGCTTGGATTCTCTGTTCTTATGGTCGAAAAGCGGCAGGAGATAGGGGCGCCCAAGAGGTGCGGCGAAGGGCTGACAATGAATACCGTGGACATCATAGGCGAAATACCGCAGGAGTGCATAAGGCAGAAGATTGACGGCGCGACGCTCTACGCACCCAACGGAAACCACGTGCTTGTCGACCTCGGAGCTGAGGGTGGTTATATCGTTGAGCGCAAGGCGTTCGACAAGTGGCTCGCTGTGAGGGCATCAAGGGCAGGCGCCACAGTAGTGGCGCACGCAGAAGTCACGGATGTCATAAAGGAGGGAAGCCAGGTGACAGGCGTCAGGATTCTCGTGGGAGGTGGCGAGGAGAAGACAGTCAGAGCAAAAGTGGTTGTCGCCGCTGACGGTGTCGAGTCCACTGTTTCAAGAAAGGCCGGGCTGAACACCACAAACAAGCTTGTTAATGTTGATTCGGGTTACCAGTACGAGATGTCGAACCTGAAGCTGGAAACCAGCAAGAGGATAATATTGTACTTTGGCAATGACATAGCGCCGCGCGGCTATCTGTGGATATTCCCAAAGGGTCCTGACATAGCTAACGTGGGCATAGGCACTGCCATGTCCGAGAAGCCGGCCAAGTGGTATCTGGACAAGTTCATAAAGGATCATCCGGAGATATTCGGCCAGTCAAGCATAATCGAAGCGAACAGCGGCGGCATACCCGTTGGCGGGTTCCTTGAGAACATGGTGCTTGACGGATTCTTGGTTGTCGGGGACGCGGCCCATCAGGTAAACCCCATCCACGGCGGCGGCATGAAAGAGGCCACAATCGCCGGTGAAATGGCGGCAAAAGTCATAGCAAAGGCCATAGAGAAGGGCGATGTCAGCGCCTCGGTGCTTTCGGAATACAACGAGATGTGGTGGAAGGAAAGGGGCAGCAAGCTGAAGAAGGTGGAGAAGCTGAGGGAAGTCGTCGAAAAGCTGTCGGACAGCGACTTCAACATGATATCGGAATCTCTCACGAGTGATGTGGCTATAGGCCTGACGCGCGGCGGCAAGATGTACTCGCTCGCCAAGATACTGATGAAGAACCCCAGGCTTGTCAAGCTCGCTAGGCACCTTATTTAATTCTTGCGGCATATATCTGCTTATGATAAATCCATGGCTGCTCGTGGGCGGCACCGGCATGATGCTCGCCGCTCTTGTGCCCGCACTCTGGTGGCGCTACAAAAAGCTCGTTTCGTGGAGATTCTTCGCGGCAGGCGGCCTTGCATGGCTCGCTGCGATAGCTGTGAAGGCTGCGATGGACCTGTCTGTCACGCCGGTGCTCGTCAGCTGGCTTTCAGGCACCTACACGCTCATGGGCATAGCCATACTGAGCGGCGTCTATGTCGGAACCAGGACCGGGGTGCTGGAAACACTGTTCTCTTATGTTGCGGCAGTGAAGTCCGGCTTTGGGAAAATCAGCTTTGACGAGGCCGTTGCCTTCGGCATCGGCTTCGGGTGTGCGGAGGCGTTCCTTCTGGGCATGTCGTCCTTTCTCACTGTCTCTGTTTTCATGGCATTCCCGCAGATAGTGGGCGCTCTGGCTCCCGCGCAGAAAGCCGCTGTCATGCAGCAGCTGAGCGCGCCCACGTACATGGCGCTGTTCCCCATAGCTGAGAGGATATTCACCATACTGGTTCATGTATTCTGCGGCATACTTGTGGTAAACTATCTGAGAACCCGCAGGTTCAGGTATTTCATGCTGCCTGTCGCATGGAAGACGCTGCTTGACGGCATGTTGCCGCTCTTGCTGCTGGTCTTTGATGTGTCATCACTGGACGGGCTCTTCTATATCGAATTGTTTGTCGCTGTGATGGGACTTTCGAGCGCTGTAGGCATCTTCTGGATTAAGGAGAGATATAATGAAAAGCCGGAAAAGGGGAGCGGGTATATGAGGACTGCGGCTTCTGTGTCTGTCTTCGTTCTGGTTGTCCTCGTTGTGGCGCTTGTGCTCGCCCAGCCGAACGCGGGAACCATGTTCGAAAGGAGACCCGTGGATTTCGACAGCTTCAGCGGCACGTACAGCATCAACATAAACGGGAGCCGCGCGGGCACGAGCATGTTCGAATACGTGGGACCTGCGAGATACAGGGGCATGGAGACGTTCCTGATTCACGAAACAACAAACTTCTCCTCTCCTGAATACAGCATGGTCATAGAAGGGGACCTTTACACAACTGTTGACGGAAGGCCTGTTTTCTACAACTCGACGCTGACGAGGGGCATTGACACGAGGCGTATATCATGCGAATTCGCCGGCGGCATGGTGAACGAGACCATTGTCCAGAACAATGCAACCAAGACCTCCATCGTGCCGTACGACGACAACGGCTTCATAATAGCAAACAACATGATATCGCACTGGGCCCTGCTGTTCAGGTCTGTAAAATTCGGTGAGAAAAACAACTACATAGCTAGGCTTTACAGCCCGGACATGGAGACAGAGGTCACGCGCTCCTTTTCTGTCGCCGGTGCAGGGATGCTGAGAGTTCAGGGAGAAGTCTATGATGTCTACGTGTTCAGGGAGAGCACAGGGAATACGTATTATGTAACGCCGGAAGGTATGCTGCTGAAAATATCAGGGCCGCTTGTGGAGATTATCATAAGCGACGGCCAGCCCGGGGAAGGCGGTATATTCAGGTAGCAATTTAAGGACGCATTGCATGTATTTTCTATGCAGTTCATAGAGGCTTTCGTGCTTGCAGTCGTGCAGGGACTCACTGAATGGCTTCCTGTCAGCAGCGAGGGTGTATCCTCGCTTGTCATGATAAACTTCTTCGGAAGAAGCCTTAATGAGGCAATTTACCTTTCTGTGTGGCTTCATACAGGCACGCTGCTCGCAGCCACGCTCTATTTCAGGAAGGACATGGCATGCATGCTCAGGAACCTGCCGGCGTACATAAGGAATCCGAACGACAAAGAGGACTATTCCGGGCTTACGAGGTTTTTGCTTGTGTCGACATTCACGACAGCTGTGATAGCTGCCCCTCTTGTGGTCTTTTTCGTTGACGCACTGAACTTCTCCGGCGGCGCTGCAATGGCGTTCATAGGTGCCCTTTTGATAATAACCGGGCTGCTCCAGATGCTGACGAAGGCCGGTTCGGTTGTCTCTGACAGTCCGAGGTTCTCCGACGCCCTGTTTTCAGGCGCCGCACAGGCATTCTCCGTCTTTCCGGGCCTCAGCAGGTCCGGCCTGACTGTGAGCGCACTCCTGCTGAGAAAGCACGACCCGGAATACGCACTGAAGCTGAGCTTCCTTATGAGCATACCCGCAGTATTCGTGGCTGAGGTGGGGCTGGCCGCCACAGGCAGGATTTTCATATTCGACAGCTTTGCCCTGCTTGCTGTGCTGATTTCATTCGCTGTCGGGTTCCTGACACTGGGTTCCCTGCTTAGGATAGCCCAGAAAATAAACTTCGGATACTTCTGCATATTCCTCGGGGCACTCAGCCTTCTGGCGGTGCTCATATGAGCACGAATATTCTGAGGACAGATATTGACAGCCCTGCTATCAGCGGTATCGTGATGTTGTCTTCTATGCGCCTTCCCTTAAGGTAGTCAACGGACTCGACGAACATGGCTATGTATGCCGCTATGAACGACTCTGTAAGGGAGACGAAGAACGTTCCGGCAAGAAAGGCCACGAAGAAGCCGGCAGTGCTGGCGTCAAGCACCTTCTCCCTGTTCAGCGGATGCATTATCCTGTTGAGCCGGGTTGCTATTATCGGCGACAGCGAGTCTCCCACAGCCAGTATGGTTATCGACGCAAGGGCTATGTCCTCCGGGAAAAGCGCGGCAGCGAGTGTCATGCCGAAGAACATGAAGACTGCGCCGCGTCCGGGGAAACTCCCGTTTTCCTCGCCGCGTCCGAAAAAGCGTATGAGTGTGTCTATCACAGGCACTGGCTTCCGCTTCTGCGCAAGGGAAATGACGAACCCCGCTGCTGTTATGCCTGCAAGCACCCATGCGTCTATGTAGCCGAAATAGAGGAGGAACACCACAGCTATCCCTGCTCCCAGATGGAACAGGTTCCTCTCAAGCCCGGTTTTCTGCCGCATGCTAAAAATATAAGCCCGCTTACTAAAAAGAATATTCATGGACAGGATAAGCACAGGTGTGGACGGGCTTGACAGCAAGATGGAAGGCGGATTCTTTAAGGGGAGCAGCAACCTCATTGTAGGCAAGACGGGCACCGGAAAGACCATATTTGCGTCGTCTTTCATTTACAAAGGCGCCCTCGAAGGCGCACCCGGCGTCTACATAACCACAGAGCAGCGCGAGGAAGATGTCAAGCAGGACATACAGGCGATGTTCGGCTGGGATATGTCAGCACTGGAGAAGAACAATCTCGTCAGGTTCGTCTCCATAAAGCCGACGCTGCCGACCAAGAGCATAACACAGGATGACATGGCGAGGCTTGTGAAGTCCTATGTGTACACCATAACCGAGACCATAGAGGAGGCAGTGAAGGAAGTAAAGGCCAAAAGGGTTGTCATAGACTCTGTTTCGTTCATAGAGATGTTCATAAAGGACGAATATCTGGCAAGGGCTGCCCTGCTTCAGCTGGTCGAAACGCTGAAGGAGGCCGGCGTGACAGCTGTGTTCACCGGCATGGTTCCGGAGGAGGGAGAAGCGCTGTCAGGCGGCGGCATAATAGAATACATCGTCGATACAGTGATAAAGATGGAATTCGTTCCGGTTGCGGAAAACTTCAAGAGGACGCTGACCATAAGGAAGATGAGAAGAACCGACCACTCCACGCTGATACACCCTGTTGACATAACGAAAAACGGCCTGAAGGTGATAGAACTGTGAGCCTTTTCAATTTGAGGCAGGAAGAGATAGAGGCCTACTGCGTCAGGTGCCGCAAAACTGTTCTCATGAAGAACATAGAGGATTATGAGATGAAGAACGGGAAAAAGGCCTGGAAGGGGACGTGCTCGGAATGCGGGGCGGTGCTGTTCAGGATAAAGCCCGCGCCGAGAGAGGGCATGTGGTAATTTGCCCTCTGAAAAACCCGAACGCCCTTTCATTTATATACCATGAAGTGAATATTCAACCACATACAAATTCGGAGGTTTTCAAATGGTAGAAGCTTATTGTGTTAAGTGCAAGAAAAAAGTCGAAATCAAGAACCCTGAGGTAGTTACGCTGAAGAACGGAAAAAAGGCAACAAAAGGCGTTTGCCCGAACTGCGGCACCAAAGTCTTCAGAATTGGTGGCTAATCCGCTAAATAGGGCACTTATGCCCTTTTATTTTTATTTTATTACTGCTTTTTCTATTGTATTGTAGAAGGTGTTGAGTATGCACTTGAGACAGCCTATAGTATCGATACTTGGACATGTGGATCACGGGAAGACCACGCTGCTCGACTACATAAGGGGCAGCGTTGTGGCTAAGGGAGAGGCAGGCCTCATAACGCAGCACATAGGAGCCAGCGAGGTGCCCATTGACTACATAAAGAAAATCTCGGGCCCATTGCTCGAAAAGATGAAAGTGGATGTGAAAATACCCGGGCTGCTGTTCATAGATACACCTGGCCATGAGGCGTTCACCACGCTGAGGAAAAGGGGCGGCGCTGTCGCTGACATCGGCGTCCTGATAATAGACATAAACGAGGGCATGCAGCCGCAGACAGAGGAATCCCTGCGATTCCTCAAGGACTTCAGGACACCATTCGTGATAGCCCTGACGAAGATAGACAAGCTGACAGGATGGTTCCCCAACAAGGGCGAAAGCTTCCTTTCCACGTGGCAGGAGCAGCCGGAGAGGGTGAGGGACGAGTTTGAGAGCAAGTTCTACGGCATCGTCGGCCAAATCGCCTCGCACGGCTTTGAGGCAGACAGGTACGACCGCATAGAAGACTTCACGAAGAAGATAGCCATAATACCGGTCAGCGGCGTGACAGGAGAGGGTGTGCCGGACCTGCTGATGCTGCTTACAGGACTCTCGCAAAGGTTCCTTGAGGACAGGCTCCACATAACGCTGGGCGAGGGCAAGGGCACGGTTCTCGAGGTCAAGGACTACAAGGGGCTCGGGACCACAATAGATGTCATACTCTACGACGGCGAGATAAGCACAGGGGACTGGCTCGCCGTAGCTGCGGACACTATCATTGTGACGAAGGTGAGGGCGCTCCTGAAGCCGAATCCCATGAAGGAGATACGCGTCGAGAAGGCATTCCGGGCCGTGAGCAGGGTAACGGCAGCTTCGGGCATAAAGATAGCGGCTCCTGACCTTGGCGGGGTGATTTCCGGCTCACCGCTCAGGGCAGCATCAAGCATGGACATGCTCGAGCGGGCGAAGAGGGAGATAAAGGAAGAGGTCGCTGAGGTCGAGATAGACACAGACAACAGCGGCGTGATGCTGAAGGCGGACACGCTGGGCTCGCTGGAAGCGCTCGTGAAGACGCTGAAGGACATGGAAGTCCCCATAAGGAAGGCGGAAATAGGCGACGTCACGAGGCAGGACGTCATGGAAATGAAAAGCATACCCAAGGCTCTTGTTTTCGCTTTCAATGTAAAGGTTCCTGAGGACATAAAGCTGCTGTCTGAGGACAACGGTGTCAAGATATTCAGCTCTGATGTCATATACAGGCTCCTTGAGGATTATGAGCAGTGGAAAAAGGATACCACGAAGAGAATGGAGGATGAGATGCTTTCAGGTGCCAGCCGCCCGGGAAGGATAAAGATAATGCCCGGTTATGTGTTCCGCCAGTCAAAGCCGGCCATAGTCGGCGTTGAGGTCACCAAGGGCATGGTAAAATCCAACAGCAGGCTTGTCAGGGACGGAAAGGATATAGGCCATGTAAGGGAGCTCCAGAAGCAGGGAGAAAA
Source organism: Candidatus Aenigmatarchaeota archaeon (assembly GCA_021163005.1). Lineage (GTDB taxonomy): Archaea > Aenigmatarchaeota > Aenigmatarchaeia > QMZP01 > JAFGSV01 > JAFGFG01. Next base: position 8,273 of record JAGGXP010000018.1, read on the forward strand.
CGTGAGCTCTGCCGAAAGCGGCGACAAGGTTGCGGTTTCGATAGAAGGCGCCGTTGTTGGAAGGAACATAGAGGAAGGAGACGAGCTTGACGTGAAGCTCACCGGCCACGACCGCGAGATTCTGAAAAAGCTCAGGCACAGGCTGAGAGGCGATGAGCTTGAGCTTCTTGACGAGCAGAATAAACGAAACATTTAAGTTTGTTTTCCGATATGTATATGCATGAGCACGAAAAAGGCCGGTCCGGGCTTTAAGATAAAGGTTCAGAACATAGTTGCGTTCACTGTTCTCGGAAAGCCCATTTCCCTTGACGAGATGCTGCAGAAGGTTGATAACACGGAATGGCAGCCCGAGCAGTTTCCGGGGCTGGTGCTTAAGATAAACAACCCGAGGGCATCGGCTCTCATATTCTCCCAGGGAAAGGTCGTATGCACGGGCACGAAGTCCCTCGAAGACCTCGAAAAGGCCATGAAGAAGATTGTCTCCGCCATCAGAAAGGCCGGCATATCCATGCCCAACAAGTACAGCACAAAGGTCGAGAACATAGTTGCCTCGACCAAACTCGACGGCGAAATCAGCCTCGAGAACATAGCGCTGAAGCTGGAAAACAGCGAATACGAGCCTGAGCAGTTTCCGGGGCTGGTGTACAGGATAAGCGAGCCGAGGGTGGCATTCCTGCTCTTCAGGTCCGGCAGGGTGATATGCGCAGGCGCCCAGAATGAGGAAGACATACACAGGGCCCTTGAAAGGCTGGTGGAAAACCTCGGGAAAGTCGGCATCAGGGTGAAGCCTGCGGACATCTGATTTTTAACCGAGTGCGCTCATTCTAAATATGGACGAGGCATTTTGGGGTACAGTGACATCGCTCGGCGATCCCGTCATATGGTCGCTGATAGTAATAGTGCTCATTTTCGTGCATTTCCTGATGGAAAGGAAGGTGATAAGGTTCAGGAATTCCGATAAGTACAGGAGGGTGCTGAAGAACTTCCTGCTGCTTATAGTGCCTACCCTGTTCCTTGCGCTTCTCAGCTCAGAGGCACTCAAGATGTTCTTTCAGGTGCCGAGGCCGTGCATCCCGTGCCCGGCGGCCGGCTGCAATCCCTTCTGCCTGAGCTCGTATTCGTTTCCTTCGGGGCACAGCGCCACCATGACGAGCATAGCCACGGCGCTGTTCCTGTTGCTCAGGAAAAGAAAACGCTATCTTGTCATATTCGTGTTCCCGATTGCCATCGGCCTCTCAAGGCTGGCGCTCGGCGTCCATACGGTCTTTGACGTCGCCGGCGGGTTCGCGCTCGGGCTCCTCGTCACTGTCCTGGTATGGAAGATGAGGAAAAGCATCTACAAGTGGGAAGACGAGGTGCTGTAGAGGTCAAGTTGAAAGAGAAGGTTGCCAAAGATAAACTGATAAATTCACAAAAGCATATTTAATGGTGGACGAATGAATCCGGATGTTAGGCATTTAATAGAAAAATTTGAAGAAATGCTCACGCTGAACGGGCGCAAAAGGGTTTTTGAGGACGGGCAGAAATTATCAACTGATTTCATAAACCAAAAATCCGACCCAGAAGCATTCACGAAAGAATTTCTCATAGAGCCGGTATTCAGAAAATTTAACCTGTCAAAATTAACGGAAAAGCATTTCAGAGGTATTAAGCAAGATTTGAGAAAAGTTGACTATGTCTTGAAAAACCATAAAGGCGAATCATTTTTAGCTGAAGCAAAGCCTCTCAATTCTGATTTATTTGACAAATCATCTGATGGCGCAGTAAATCAGATTAAAGGTTTGTTCAGATTGGCAGAAGTTCAGAGGGATTACGAATTCGGCATAGCCACAGACGGATTAAAATGGATTTTCATTGACAAAAACTCTAAGGTTGTTTTTCAGTACGACTTGAGAGATGAGTTGGACAAAATAAGAGAAATATTAGTAGGAAAGGAAGAAGTGTCGTCAGAACGGATTGAAGAAGAAATCAGCAAAAAATTTTATGTATGGTATAACGCACTTCTTCACGGAGGAAAATACAAAGACCATGAAAACAAAACCGGAACAATTTCAACCAAAGATTGCTTGGTTGAAAATATTCTTTTTGTTTCAAAGCCCGAAGACAAGAAACAGATAGCACAAACAATTATGGACAGGCTCATTTTCATAAAATTCCTGCAATCAAAAGAAATTGTCGGCTATGATATCCTTAAGTATCTATCAAGCTTGGAAGAAAATATCCTGAACGAAAAAATGAAACAACTGTTTTTTTCCGTGCTGAATACGAAAGAAAGTGAAAGAGTTGACATTGACCCCAAATTCAAAGGAATTCCGTATCTGAACGGCAGTCTGTTCGTAAGGACTGATGCAGAAACGAGAAATCCTGATTATAAGATAAGGGCTTTCATACTGAAAAAAGTCATAAAATTCTTGGACTCTTTCAAGTTCGTTCATACAGAAGACGTGTCCAACAAAAAAATCTTAGACCCTGAGATTCTTGGCTATATCTTTGAAAGGGCCATGACAGCCACGGACAGAAAAGGGACAGGTGCTTATTACACACCAAAGACCATAACGACCTACATATCAAAAAATACAATTCATCCTGTCATTGTCAAGAAAGTGAACAAACTGCTGAAAGAAAAAGGTTATAAAGACTCCGAATTGCTTAAAGACATAGAAGAAGTTTACAGGTTAAGGGAATCCACATTAGGAGAGGTTTTCAGCAAAATTATTCTCAATCTGAGAGTATGCGACAACGCCTGCGGCTCTGGGGCCTTTTTGCTGGCAGCTGCCGATGTATTACTGAAGGTTTACCAGAGAATAAAAGAGGAATTGAGATTAAGAAATTCTGAAATATCAATGAGAAAACTGATTTTGCAGAATAACCTTTATGGCGTGGATATAAACCCGAACGCCATTGAAATAGCAAAGCTGAGATTATGGCTGTGGCTTGTAACCGCATACGAGCCTGACAAAGTTGAGCCTTTGCCAAACATAGATTATAACCTACGGGTAGGCAATAGCTTAATCGGTTATGTTGATATTAGCAAATTCAAAGATCACAAACTAACACTTTTAGACTGGTATAGTGCTGAAAAATCATTGAATATTCTCCTGAAAAAAAGAGAAGACAAAATCAAAGAATATAAAACAGCTGCCGGAGATAAGGCAAGGGAGCTTAAATCAGAAATTGATGATCTTGATAAAAAAATAAAAAAACTGCTTGATATAAATCTGTTCCAAGAAATTAGCAAGAAAACAAAAATAGACGAGGAAGAATTCAGAAAAATCAACCCGTTCCATTGGGGCTTTGAATTCTATGATATTTTCGATGGCGACGGAGAGACAGATGAAAAAGGATTTGATGCTATTATAGGAAATCCGCCTTACATAAGAATACAAAATCTTAAATTAGAATCTCCTGCACAAGTAGAGATATTCAAAAAAATATACAAAACGGCGTCTAAAGGAAATTATGATATTTACGTTTTGTTCGATGAACGATCATTAAAATTAGTAAATGATGTTGGAATATTGGGTTATATTCAACCACATAAATTTTTCCAAGCAAATTATGGAGAGGCACTCAGAGGAATTATTTCACGAAATAAATACCTCAGGGAAATTGTAAACTTCATGGATCAACAGGTCTTTGTTGGAGCTACAACATATACATGCTTGTTGTTCTTAAGCAAACAGGAACACGAAAACTTTAGGTACGCCCAAATTGATAGAGTAGTTAATTTATCTAACCAGCTTGAACAAATTGAACTGAATAAGAAAACAAATATAAAAATCGAGATTATACCTAGCACTTTAGTTTCTAGCTCTCCCTGGTCATTTGGAGTTGGACAAGAAATATCGATTTTATCTAAACTCAAATCAATTGAAAGCAACCTTGATTCCGTAACTGAAAGGATATTTCAAGGTGTTAGAACAGGAATAGATGATATTTTTGTTCTAGATATAAGAAAAATAAAGGGCAAAAAAATATTAGGATTTTCTAAAGCATTGAAGAAAGATGTTGAAGTCGAATTAGGCATTACATTTCCATTGGTTAAAGGGGAACAAATGTTAAGGTATTCCATAGATGATGCTAAAAAGAGGATTATTGTGCCATATTATGTAGACGAAAAATATCATTTAATTAAAGAAAGTGAAATGAAATTAAAGTATCCTCTTTGTTGGGAATATTTGAAAGAAAATAAAGAAATTTTAGAGAAGAGAGAAAGGGGTAAAATTGCCAAAATTGGTTGGTGGGGGTTTAGTAGAACACAGAATATTGATATAATAAGGAGGCAAAAAATTCTTACTGCTGATTTAGCTAACCATAACTCATTCAGCCTTGATGAAACTGGTGAAATACATTTCACAAGTGGTTATGGAATAATACCAAAAAAAGACTATCCAATAAAATTACTTTTGACTATTCTGAATAGTAAATTGCTAGAGTGGTATTTACGAAAGATATCAACCACATTTAGAGGAGGTTATTATTCTTGTGAATATAGATTTATCAAAAACTTGCCTATTATAGAAGCAAATAAAATTGAGAACAATATTAAGAACAAGCTCATTTCTCTTTGCGAAAAGGCTTTAAATGGCGATAAGAAATCTGAAAGTGAAATAGATATGCTGATTTACAGAATCTACGGAATAACTAACGAAGAACAAAAAATCATAGAGGAGAGTTTGAAGTAAGGTGTTCAAATGCCGAGAAAATCTATAAAGATTGACGTGAAGCCTGATGTTTTCAAATGGCTCAGGGTGAGTGCCGGCTGGAATATTGAGGAAGTAAGCAAAAGAATAAAAACGAGTCCTGAAACTGTGAAAGCCTTTGAAACAGGAGATAAAACACCTACTTTTAGGCAGCTGAAAGAATTGTCCCGAAGCTTCAGAAGGCCCGTGGCGGCATTTCTGCTTCCGGAACCCAAGAAGGAAAAGGGAAAACCGAAGGATTACAGATTCATTCCAGGCAGGAGTGGAATATTTGATAAAAAAACTATACTTGTCTTAAGGGAAGCACGGAGCCTACAGGAAGCAGGAAAGGATTTATCCAGTAATATTGAATACGAAACTAAGGCGAAAGTTGAAAAGGTTGGGCTTTCAGCTGATCCTGAAAAAATAGCAAAAAAATACAGGGAAGTCTTCGGATTGACCGAAGAAAAACAAAAAAGATTCAAAAGGACCTATGACTTATTCAATTATCTGAGGGACATCCTTGAGGACATGAATATTCTTGTATTTCAGTTTTCTATGCCAGTGGAAGATGCAAGAGGTTTTGTTTTGTCGGATGAATCCCCAGCTGTCATAGTTGTCAACACTATGGATACAATAGAGGCAAGATTATTTTCTTTGATGCACGAGTTTGCACATATACTGTTGGGGCAATCTGTGATAGATTTTCCAGACATCTCGTCGTCAGTCAGGAACAGCGTTGAAAAATGGTGCAATGAGTTTGCAGCATCGGTGCTTCTTCCTAAAGAAATAGCGAGGGTATTATTTGAAGCAAATCGTGGTAATTTGATAGAGAGAACGAGGCTTAATTATTTGTCGAGAAAATACAAAGTCAGCAAAGCTATGCTTTTATTTAATATGATGAAGATGGGTTATATAACAAAAACTGAATACGAAAACAAACTCAGCATATATCATCCAAAAGAGGCAGAAGCAAAAAAGAAGGGTGGGAAAGCCGGTGGTGGAATTCCAGCGGATAAGAGGTGCATTTCAAAGGTCGGAACCAAATTTGTTTCTCTTGTGGCTAACAATTACGACCATGGTTATATAACCTATACTGACGCCCTGAATTATCTTTCGATAAAATCCAAAAACTTTGACAAAGTGCTGGCAAAGGCGATGAAATGACTTCTAATTATTATGTTATTGATACATCATCATTGGTTGGGTTGAATAGACACAATCCAATTGACGTTTTTCCCGGTTTATGGAAGAAACTGGAAGGATTGGTTAATAAAGAAAGGTTGGTTGCACCGCGAGAAGTGATGTATGAAATCCTTCAAAATGATGATCATCTATCCAAATGGGTAAAAAAACAGAAAAGGATGTTCAAAGATCCTACTCCAAGACAAATAGAACTTGTGAAAGAAATAGTAAGCAGATATCCCTCTTTGATAAATCTTGACAACAAATACAGTGCAGACCCTTGGGTCATAGCATTGGCAAAAGAATTGGCGACAAATCCACAGACAACGGTATTTTATATAAAAAGAATTGTTGTATCAGAAGAGAAGCTGAGAGGAAATAAAATTAAAATCCCCCTAGTATGCAACAATTATCAAATAGAAAATATGGATATAGTAACGATGTTTAGAACTGAGGGTTGGAAGTTTGAATAATTATGAATCATCTAGTCTCATAACGTTCGTAATTTTAGTGATGATCATGCTATTTGTTAACTAAACATTGCTTGGATATGGAACTCCACAAAGAAACGATGTTTTTGAAATTAACACTAACAACAACAGAACTATGACCACAACACGAATAAACCATGTACCTGTTATCGCAAACTCTGAATTTAAATATTCAGGAAGCAATTTCCAGAATAAAACAATAGAACCAAAAAAGATTACTACTCGAAATATAGAAGTTCCTTCACAGTCAGCATAAATATAAGGAATTTTCAAATCCCAAGCTGATGTAAACATGAGTCCGATTAGTAAACCTAAGAAAATACCTGTCAAAAATTCTTTATTTTGGGTTTTTTCTTGACCTTTCATTATAAGCCCTAATATTTACCTGTACCTCAGGATGCCTGCGAGGCCGCCCATTTCGTAAAGCTGCTCGCCCTCGTGCGTATCGACCGAGACTATTTCGAGTTTCGTGCCCACGTTTTCCGCGAACTTGTCGAGGACCTCTATGCCGTCGGTTTCTTTTTCCACTTCCACGCTTCCGCCGCAGTCGCATTTCAGCTCTCTGATTTTGTCCTTTTTGACCATCTTCCTGATTTTCTTCCCGCAGGCGCTGCACTTCCCTTCGACTTCCACCAAGTCGAAGTCCTCGGAAACCAGCAGTATCTCAACAGAGCCGCTTTCGAGCGCCTTCAGCGTCTCATGTATGCCATATACAGCGAGGCCGTTGTCCTTTGAGAGTTCTGAGAAGAAGCGTTCCAGAAGCTTCCTCTCCCTTGTCACGGACGCCTCTGCCAGTATGTCCTCGGCTCTTGCAATCATCTCCTCGAGCCCCGGAACGCCTGTATAGGACGTGTCGATGACGCCTATTACCTTTGACTTTATGTCAGTCGGGATGTGGTCGCTGTTGAAGAACATGTCCTTTATCGGCCCCGGGCCGCCTATGAGTATGCCTTTCATGTCCTTGGTCTCGCGGAAATATGAGGTAGCTATCTCCGCCGTCTTCTTGAGGTGGTCGTTCAGCAGTCCTTCCCTGACGCGCGCATAACGGGCCTGTGAATTGTGGACTATGATGCCGTTCGCCATGAAGTTCCTGTATTTTGGCACTTCCATGTCGTAGAACTTCCCGTCAGGCCTGACCTTCTCTATCGACTTTATCCTTGCTGATATGAGCCCGGATTCAGCCATCGAGCGGAGGGACGAGAGAGCGGCGGCTGCCTTGGGAGAACTGCCGAGCTTCTTTTCTATGGTTTTCATGATGTTCCTGTGGAAAACCGGATAGCTCATTCCCTTCCTGTCGAAAAAGAAATCCTGGACCTTCGGGAAATCATCAGTCGTGAGGCCCAGCTCGTGTATGAGTCTGAGCACGTGGCTTCCGAGGAACGGTATCTGGTCCGTGTAGGTGTTTCTGGAAGCTGTCTTCGTTATCTCTGAAAGGACTCCGGCCTTCTTCGCGGAAAGCAGTGGTATATGCTTTGAAAACCTCAGGAGGGACTCTCCGTCTGTTATGACGAGGGCGTATCTCATGTGCCGGGCGAAGCTTCCCCTCGCCGGCACGGCCTTCATAGAACTGATGATGCCGAACCTCAGGAGGAGGAGCTGCAGCTTTGCTATTATATGGCGCTCCTTCATCGTTATCCCTGCCGAGCCGTTGCTTTTGGTTGCATAGCCTTCTGCATCCCATATGCCGCCTACGAAATGGGCTACAACGTCCGGCGGGGACATGGTTATGGACTCCGGTATGTCCCTCTCGCTGTTTTTGAATACCTCCGGGAAGCTCTTGCGCAGCATGTCGCACAGGTGCCTTGAATGGAGCCTTGTTTCATGGTAGTTTCTGCCGCCCCTCTTCCTGGGAGAAGCCCTGACACCGAAGAGCTTTTCGGAAATCCGGGAGTACTCCTCAGCGAGAGCGCGGTCTCCTTCGTTCAGCGTCAGCCGGTTTTTCTCTATGCCACCGTCGCCGATGAAATACCCAATGAATCTCGCCGCATCCCTTGTCAGCATATTTGGCCATTTTATCGCCGGAGCAGCATTTGCTACTCTGCTCATGGCGGAACGGGGGAGAGCATACGCGCCGAGAATCCTCTCGAGCAAATCGGAACCCGGTTCCCTTTCGCCCCTCTCGAACTTGGATATGAATGTCTGGGAAACGCCTGCCTTCTCCGCAACCTGCCTCTGCGTGAGCCCGAGGGACCTCCTCTTTCCCGCGAGAAATTTCCTGCCCTGCTCCGTGACCCTGTGAATCACGGGCGCTTCCGCTTCTATGCTCTGCATGCTGCCACTGAAATCAAGCGACCTGAGGCAGAGCAGCCTCTCGCCTGCTGAAAGCTCGCCGGCAGCCTTCGTGCCGAACCCGTCGGGTGTGGGAACGAAGAATTTGTGCTCAGGTGTCACTGTTATGCTCATGGACGGGGCCTTGGTCGAGATTCTCAGCGCTTCATTGCTTTTTCTGACAAAATAATGGGCATGCCTGGCGGCGGCACGTGTCATCCTGCTGAAATCATATGAGACGAATTTCTCGCTGCCTATCTCGCTTACCTTTTTTATCCTTCCGTCCGAAAGCTGCATAAAACTGTCTTCATGGACGCACCACCCGCCTTTCTTCGTCTTTCCGGGAACAAGGGACTCTATGTGCTTCAGCGACTCTATGCGCTTTCCCGCAAGAAGCCCTATCTCAGAGTCAGACTTGTCGAGCACTATGAGGCCGTATATCTCCTTCTCCCTGACCATGTGCTTCAGCGGGTCGAGGACGAACGTCTGGTCGCACCTGTAAAGCCGCTGGTTGAGCTTCTCCGGCGGCTCTATTGCCCAGAGCTCTATGTCGCTGTCCCCTTCCTTTTCGGAAACGTTGCCGCAGAATATGGCGAGCCCGTTCGGCGGGGTAGACCTGTAAAGCTTGAGGTGCTGGGCGACCTTTTCGAGCGCCCCGAGCACATTCTTCCTGACCGTCTTCGACTTTATGTTAGCCGCTGTCCCCTGCTCCTGCGTAACCTGAGTGCCGACTATGTTGAGGTTGGCGCCTGCCGGCACGTATATGGTTATGAGCTCCGTATGCCTGCCGCGTATGGAGCCGAGCTTCTTTATCAGCCCCTTGAGCCTCTTCTGGGCTATGGTTTCCATGGCCATGTCAATCACGTGCTTAAAATTGAGACTGCGAATTTAAATGAGTCCGCAGAAATCGTCAGGCTTCTTCCTCTTCTTCCGGCTCGTCTTTTATGCCCTTGCGTTCCTTGATTTTCCTGATGACGTCGTTTTCCAGCTCCTTCGGGAGCGGCTCGTAGATGACATCTATCAGCCAGAAGAATCCCTGCCCGCCTGTGCCGGACTTGAGCGCGGAGTTGAAGCCGAACATCTCGGCGACCGGCAGCTTGGCCTTTATTACGGTCGTGCCTCTCTCTTCGTTCATCTCTATTATCTGGCCGCGCCTGTTCTGCACTTCCTTCATGGCGCCGCTCAGCTGGTCGCTCGGAACGTCTATCCTTATCATCTGCTTGGGCTCGAGTATGTAGGCCTTTGCCCCTACCATTGCCTTTCTGATGGCTGACCGCACAGCAGGTATGACCTGCGCCGGCCCCCTGTGTATGGCATCCTCGTGAAGCTTGGCGTCAACAATCATCACCTTTACGCCGCTAACGGGTTCCCTGGCAAGCGGTCCCTGGTCCATGGACTCTATGAAAGCCTGCTTGAGCATCTCCATGACCTCCAGTATGGCGTTGACGCCGCGGGTGTTGTCTATGAACATGTTCCTGTTGTGTATGAGCTTGACCTTCTTTATCTCGTCCCTGTCCATGCCGAGGGCAACAAGCTTGTCGATGAGCTCGAGGTCCTTCTTCTTTATCTCGAAGTCCGAAGGTATGTCCCCTGCCTTCATGGCAGCTATGACATTCTCGTTGAGTGGCTCGGCGATCATGTAGAACCTGTTGTGCCTGTTGGGCGACTTGCCCTCAATGGGCTCCGGCGTCCGTGTTTTGATTGTCTCCTTGTAGATGACTATGGGCGGCGAAACGCTGACATCGAGCCCTGAATCTTTCAGAGGCCTCTCTATTTTTGCATCTATGTGGAGCTCCCCGAGTCCGGAAACGAGGTATTCGCCTGTATCCTCATTTATCTTGACCTTGAGCGTCGGGTCCTCCCTGCTGGTCTTTCTGAGGAATTCTATGAGCTTCGCGAGCTGCTTCGGCTGCTTCGGCTCTATGGCCTTTGTCACGACAGGCTCGAATATGTGCTTTATGCTCTCAAATGCAGGTATAGCGTAATCGGGCTCGGCAAGCGTCTCTCCGGAATAGGCGCTCTTGAGCCCGACGATGCCGACGATATTGCCTGCGACGACCTCGTCCATGGCTATCCTCTGGGCGCCCTTGTAAATGGAAACCTGCTGTATCTTTTCCTTCTTCTGGGAGCCGACGAGCAGCAGCTCCTGCCCGCTCCTTATCTTTCCTGAAAGTATCCTTACCGTGGCGACATAGCCTGCGTGCGGGTCAGGGTAAATCTTCGTGACTATGGCCGCTAGGTGGCCGTTCGGGTCGCAGTTCCTCATGCTCTCGGCCACAGGGCTCTCCTTCTCGCCGGGCCATATCCTCTCTATCCTGTATTTCTGCGCGTCGAGCGGGTTTGGAAGGTGATTTATGGTCATGTCAAGCACTACCGCGTGGAGAGGTGTTTTCTCCGCGAGCTCCTTCTCCTGCCCGTTGTTCGTCATGTCTATTATGTCCTTGAAGCTTATGCCTGTTTCCTTCATTTTCGGTATGGATATTGCCCAGTTCCTGAGGGCGGAGCCGAAGGCAACGCTGCCGTCCAGCACATTGACAGTGTATTTTTCGCCGTATTCCTTCTCGGCGTATTTTTGTATGAGCATATTCACGTTGGTTATTATCTTCTTGAAGCGCTCTTCCATCTGCTGCGGCGTGAGCTTGAGCTCCTTTATCATCCTGTCGACCTTATTGATGAAAAGAACGGGCTTGACCCTCTCCTTGAGAGCCTGCCTGAGAACAGTCTCGGTCTGTGGCATGACACCCTCGACCGCATCAGCCACGACGACTGCGCCGTCCACGGCACGCATAGCACGTGTGACATCACCGCCGAAATCCACATGGCCCGGTGTGTCTATGAGGTTGATGAGATACTCCTGGCCGCCAACGGTGTGAACCATGCTGACATTGGCTGCGAAAATCGTGATGCCCCTCTCCTGCTCCTGGTCGACCGTGTCCATGAACAGCTGCGTACCTGCAAGGTCCTGGGATATCATGCCCGCGCCCGCGAGAAGATTGTCGGAAAGTGTGGTCTTCCCGTGGTCTATGTGAGCGACTATGCCTATGTTCCTTATGTGCTCCGGCTTTCGCATGAGCTCCTTGACGGTCTCTGTAAGATTGGCCTTTGCCATGAGAATCACTACCTTGCTCCCTCTGCTTCCTTCTCTATCCTCGTCCTTTCCCTTATAGCCAGTGTCTTGGAATCATTGGAAGCTGCTGAAAGAAGCTCGCTGGCTATCACTTCACCAAGGCTCTTGTTCTTCTTGAACGAGCTGCTGTAGATGCCCTGTGTTAACAGCCTGAGCGCGAGGTCCACCCTTCTCTGCGGGGATGTTATCACGGCCTTTCGGGCGATTATGCCGCCGAGCTGGTAAGCTGTTATTTCCTCGTAAAGGGCGGCATTCTCTATAGCCTTCACGAGCGTCTGTACGGGGTTCTTCTTCGTCTTCTTCTCGATTATCTCGAACGCCTTTATGGTCTCGCTCATTATGGTCTGGTAATTGCCCGGGAACATTCCCGATGTGACCTTGTGCCTCTTGCCCCTGTGCCCCGTGACCATGAGCTTGTTCATGAACCTCTCGACTATGTTCATCTGGTTCTTCCTGAAGTCGCCGCTTCTCCTGCCGAACGTCCTCGGCACGACTATGGGCTTCAGGTTTATGTACTTCATCAGGCCGGGATCTTCGACCGTTACTTCAGACATGTTCCACTTACCGAACAAAAGCATTCAACCACCTCACGCCGTCTTTGGCTTCTCCTTCTTTCCCTTGAGCAGCTCGTTGAGCGATGCGCCGTTGACGGCCACGACCTTGTACTTTATGCCATGCATCGACCCGACCGCCGACTTCTGCGAGCCGCCGACGCCCACTATGGTGACTTCGTCGTGCTCGTCTATAAACTTGATGGCATTGGTTCCAGGAACGAATGCCGTTACCTGCTGGCCGTTCTTGATGAGCTGCACCCTGACACACTTTATGATGCCGGAGTGCGGCTGCTTCTGCTCCACGCCCTTCTTCTTGAGGACTATACCCCTGCCTATGGGCGCGCCCTTCAGTGCGTCATCCTTCCAGAGCTTCAGGAGCTTCTTCTTTCCGGCTTTCGGAGCCCACCTGAACTTCTTCCTCTTCTTCACAAGATTTCTCGCAGCGAATTCTCCCATTTACTTCAGCCTCAGGTAATTTATTTTGAAGTGCCTGTTTAAAAATTCCTTCATGACCTTGATGTTCCTGCCGTTTCTTCCTATCACGACTGACCTGTCGCTTGCCGGTATGGTGACGTTGACGGAGTCATTCATGACATCTACGCTCTTCGCGCTCGGTATCATGCTCTTCACCATTTCCTCGGGCTTTTCGGAAAACTCGAAGACCTTAACAGTCTTCCCGAGCACCCTGCTGACGTTCTTTATTATCGACCCGTTCCTGCCTATGGCAATTCCGGATTTCCCGCTTTCGACCATGAAGTAGACGCAGTTGTCGTCCCGTATGCAGTCCTTTACATGGACCTTTGTCATCCTCTCGAATGTCCCTATGTCCCTTATGGTCTGCGTCTCAAGTTTTATTGTCATATTACTTCTCTATTCCTAGTACTGTTATCTTAAAAGGTTTTCCGCACATCCTGCCCAGTTCCGCGGAATTTCCGCTGAATGCGTCAACACTTATGCCTGATATGCCGCTGTAATACCGGAGGTCTTTCACAGTCACTGATGGGCAATTCGATGCGTAGAAAACCGAGGACAACTTCCCTGTCTTCAGGAGCTTCATGACGGCATTGCTTCCTGTAACAATCTTGCCGTTCTTGACAGCATCTTTTATGACATCAACTGATTCCATCAAATCCCCTCTCAATAAACATAGCCCAGAAGCTTTCCGCCTATGCCCTTCTTTTTTGCTTCCTTGTGGGATATGACGCCGTTGGAAGTGCTCACAAGGAGCAGGCCGAGAGATGCAGCAGGAAGGAACCTCTTTTCCCACCTTATGAAGTCCGTCTTTCCCACTGAAAAGCGCGGCTTTATGGAGCCGCAGTTGTTTATGCGTCCCAGAAGCTTTATCCTGAACTTCCCGCCGCTGTCGGCGCCGAGGTGCTCGAACTCGCCTATGTACTTCTCCTTCTGCATTATGAGAAGCATGCTCTTTATCAGGTTCGAGGCAGGCACTGCGCACTCTGTCTTGCCTATGGCCTCTGCGTTCTTGAGAGCGGAAAACATGTCCGATAGCGTGTCGTGTCTCATACCAATCAGCTGTATTTCCTGAAACCGAGTTTCTTGCCTTCCTCCCTGAAGCACTGCCTGCAGTATGCGAGTCCGTATTTGGTTATGACTCCCTCGGTCCTGCCGCATCTCCTGCAGGGGGTGGCACTCCTGCCGGACTTCCTGTCCTTCGGCTTGTTGTGCTTCAGAAATTTGGCTAACTTGACAGGCTTGCCGGTTATCTGCTTTTTGGCGTTTTCGAAACTCATAGTAATCAGTGAAACCTCCTATTTAAATTATGATACCTCTGCCCCGAATTCCTTTTTCACCCATTCAATGGCTTCCTCGGGCTTTATTATATGCTCCTTGCCCACGGGCCTGTTGTCATAACTCCTCTTCCTGACCCTGTACCCCCTTCTCTCGAGTGTCACGGCCACATCGAAGCCCATTATGCCTATGTCGGGGTCGTAGTTGACTCCGGGTATGTTTATGTACTCCTCTATGCCAAAGGAAAAGTTCCCGTTGCTGTCGAACTGTGATTTTTTCAGCCTGCCTTCATTTGCCTTTATCAGCTTTTCGAGAAGCTCCCTTGCCTCGCGTCCTCTCAGCGTCGTCATCACGCCTATCTCCCTTCCCTTTGCGACGCCGAATGTGTTCCTCTTGCGGGACCTTGTTTTTACGACATGCCTGCCGCTTATGGTCTCCAGAAGCTTTTGGGCCTTCTCGAGTTCAGGTCCCGGAGCGCCGGTGCTCATGTTAAGCGTCACTTTCTCTATCCTTATCTCCTTCATGGGATTGCTCACTTTACCTCACCGACAATTACATAATCCTTAAGTGTGTCTATTTCACCATCAGCTGTCTCCAGCAGAATTCTTGCCTTCTCAAGCATGGTCTTCCTCTCGTCTATGGACTTTATCTTTCCCTTTATGCCGGAGTTCTTCCCTGCGAATATAGTTGCCGTCGCGCCTTCCCTGAGCGGGAAATGCTGCACTATCTTCTGGCCGGGAATCTCTATCAGCAGCGAATCTCCGGGCCTGTACTTGCTTCCCTTGGAAACTATGAGCGTTCTGCCGTCGTGCAGCCCGAGCTGCAGCCTGCCTCCTTTGATGGCGGTCTTTGTCTTTATTGAACAAAGCTTTGATTTTGCATTCTTCGTTTCCTTCAGAACCAGCCCGTTTTTTTCCGGCAGTAAAGTGTAATGCTTCTTTATTTCGGGGAATGAAACCACATCCATGATACCGACCGGATGCCTGTCGTCCTTCACTTTCTTTCCGTCGACGAGCACCTTTCCTGAGGAAACTATCCTTCCTGATTCATCTGAATTCTCAGCAAGGTTCAGCACATCCCTTAATATTACCCTGAGGGCTATGCTCGAATATTTCCCGTGCGGCCCGGGCAGAGGGGTAACCACGAACTTCCTCTCCTTCCTCCCAAGTGGCCAGAATTTCGGCATCATGTATCTCTTCATATGCATAATCATTCACCCTTCTCCTTTTTTGCAGCGGGTCTCTTCTTCGGAGACCTCTCGAGGACAGCCTGCCTTCTCTTGTCTTCCATGCTGAGCTTCACTATCTGCACATTCGAAGGCGTTATGGGCTTGCCTACCTCCGAGCCGTCGACCTTCTTGGACTTTATACCCTCGAGGTATATCTTGCCTTTCTCTATGCTCACCCTTTCTACTGTTCCTTTCTTGCCCTTCAGGCTTCCGCGCATTATCACGACGTCGTCGCCCTTCCTTATCACCATGGACCTCCTGCCGTATCGCTCCCTAAGAGCAGGGGAAAGCCCTGCTGACAGGAACTTCCTCTTCACATGCAGCGGGGCATTGTGCAGGTACTTTCTCTGCTTTCGCGGCTGCCTGCTCGAAATCCAGCTTGATGACCATTCATTTTTCATTTAAACACCTTAAACAACTATGCTTGCTATCTTGCCGACTGTCTTGAACCTCTCAATAACTTCCCTTGCCACCGGACCTTTTATCATTGACGCTGTAGGGTCGAATTTATCATTCATGAGCGCCCCGGCGTTGTCCTCGAACTGCACCCACATGCCGTTGGATCTCTTGTATGCCTTTCTCTGCCTTATTATGACGGTCCTGAAAACCTGATGGCGAACCTTTTCATTGCCGTTCTTCACCCTGCACACCACAACATCCGCTATGCCTGCTGTCGGCTTTGCTCTTCGCTTGCCTTTGAAACCCAGAACTGATATGACCTCGAGAAGGTTGGCACCGCTGTTGTCGGCGCATTTCAGAACAGTCCCCGGCTGTATGGTCTTTGTATTGCTTGATGATATGGCTTTCATCTATTCACCTTTTGTTTTTGAGACCACTACAAAGCTTTTCGTTTTTGAAATAGGCCTGCACTCGGCAATGAGAACCCTGTCGCCCCGCCTTGCGTTCATGCATGGCGGGTTGTGGACGCTCAGTCTCGTCCTTCTCCTTTCATAACCCTGGTACTTTGGAATCATATGAGCGTATTTTCGTTCAACAATAACAGTCAGGGCTGACTTTGAAGAAACCACCTTTCCCTCTATAACCTTGCCTCTGACAGGGAGCTTTCCATGCCATGGACAGTTCACATCCTCGCATGCCTCCTTGGGGGCATCCACGCCGAGTCCTATGCTGCTTTTCATTTAACCACTTAACTGTTAATGCAATGATTCTTGAATTTATAGATTAAATATCTTTTAATACTTTCGCTCTCTTTTATTGTTTTGCTGCACCCAGCGCCGCTGACATCATTTCCACGAATGCGAGTGAGGCGAAGTGTGCCTATTCTGCACTATAAGAAACATATAAATATATAAATGTTTTATAATATAGAGTCCACAGGGCCGCATTCTGTGCGGTTCTATGGAAGATAATCAAAGATGGAATTTAGGAGGAGATAAAATGGCAGAAAAGCCGCATTTGAACATAATAACAGAAGGTCACGTAGACCACGGAAAGTCGACATTGTTAGGCAGGCTTCTATTCGATTCCGGTTCACTTCCGGAGCAGGAACTGAGGAAACTCAAGGACCTTGCGAAGGAACTGAAGAAGGAAACATTCGAGTTTGCTTTCGTGATGGACAAGCTCAAGGAGGAGAGAGAAAGGGGAGTCACCATAGACCTCATGTACAAGCCCATCATAACAGACAAATACTACTACACAGCAATCGACTGCCCGGGCCACAGGGATTTCGTCAAGAACATGATAACCGGCGCAAGCCAGGCAGACGCGGCAATCCTTGTTGTTTCATGCAAGGACGGCGTGCAGGAGCAGACAAAAGAACACCTGTACCTTTCAAAGGTCCTTGGAATCAACCAGATGATTGTGGCAGTCAACAAGATGGACGAAGTCAACTACGACCAGGGCAAGTTCAACGAGGTCAAGGAACAGGTCACCAAACTTCTCACCTCAATAGGCTACAAGGTTGACCAGATACCGTTTGTTCCGGTTTCTGCATACGTTGGAGACAACGTGGTAAAGAAATCGACGAACATGCCATGGTATTCGGGTGAGCCTCTTCTGAAAATCATGGACAGCACGATACAGGTTCCTGAAAAGCCCATAAACAAGCCGCTCAGGCTTCCTGTTCAGGACGTCTACTCAATCACCGGCGTGGGGCTCGTTCCCGTCGGCAGGGTAGAGACAGGCGTTCTCAAGGCAGGCCAGAAGA
The DNA here is from genome assembly GCA_021163005.1 of Candidatus Aenigmatarchaeota archaeon. Taxonomy (GTDB): domain Archaea; phylum Aenigmatarchaeota; class Aenigmatarchaeia; order QMZP01; family JAFGSV01; genus JAFGFG01. The sequence goes on from JAGGXP010000018.1 coordinate 25,724, forward strand.
TTGTCATAGAACCTTCGGGCACAGTTGCCGAAGTGAAGTCCATGGAAATGCACCACAAGCCTCTTGAGAAGGCAGAGCCTGGCGACAACATAGGTTTCAACCTCAAGGGCGTGTCCAAGAAAGACGTCAGGAAAGGCGATGTCGTCGGCGATCCCGCAAACCCACCGACAGTAGCAAAGGAGTTCACGGCACAGATAATCGTGCTTCAGCACCCGACTGTCATAACCAAGGGTTACACACCTGTTTTCCACATCCACACAGCGCACGTTGCAGGCAGAATCACTGAAATAGTGAAGAAGCTTGATCCGAAGACGGGCGCAGAGATAACGGAAAACAAGGAGACGCTGAAGACGGGCGACGCAGCAGTCGTGAAGGTCCAGCCGCTCCAGCCCGTGGCAATAGAGAAGCAGGCCGATTTCCCTGAACTCGCGAAGTTCGCCATCAGGGACATGGGCAAGACAGTGGCCGCAGGCATATGCACCGACGTCGTAAAGGCAAAGTAGATTTCATAGAAGTGGGCGAAAGCCCAACTTTCTTTTTCTTTTAATTTTGACAAAGGGCTACGGCCTTAGAGCTCAAATGATGGAATTCACATGGAATTTCCTGACATCCACACCAAGTCCGCTGAAGACTGATAAGACTCTCTTTGAGCTATGAATCGGTATCATAAGGCAGTTGCTTCCGAGTTTTATTGTCCCCGTTCCCCCAATAGCTCCCTCATATCGCCTGTTGTTCATGTTATAGCCGTAAAGCTTTTTGCTCAGAAGAACACGCTTTGTCTCCGGCTTTACTTTCTCCCACGAGATGATGACAAACGACTGCCTTCCTTTGGCAGCACCGGCATACTTGCCGTAAAGTACTATTCCGTCAGATATCATGGAAGGTTTCAGGTTGTCCCATTTTTCGAGACTGCCTGTGATGCAGTTTATCTCGTTTTCAATTCCCTGCATTTTCCAGACTTTCCTGAAAACCAGACTTTCGTAAAATAATCTGACTGCATTTAAGACCGCCTTTTCTGTGTTTTTCTGGACCAGGTCTTTTTTTGATGGCACGTTTATGAATATGTCGATATCGCTTTTTTTGCCGGCATCATCTCTTGCAGCAGAACCGAAAAGTATTATGGTTTCAATCTCATTTAGCGCATCTTCGTCCAGACTGTCAAAAAGAAAAGAAACGAAGCTTTGCGAGTAAGCGATAAATGCTTTATTCACAATCAACACCCATTGATTTGAATATGGCTTTTATCCTGTTGAATGTCTGCATGAAATCCTCCATGAGCTTTTCAGTCTGCGGCTTTCCGTAACAGAGCAGATTTCTCTTTCTCTCGAGGTCTGCCATCAGCTTCAGGAGCTTCTTCTTATTTTCAAATTCCGGTAATTTGCCAGTGGCTTTCCTTGCAGAACTGAACAAGTCATGCTTGATGCTGGCTCCAGGATATATCAGTCCCTTCTGGTGGAGGTATATCTCCAGCATGTCGGCCGCGGCTACGGAGCAGTGGAATCCTATTGTCCTCTGTCTTTCGGTCATGCCCCTATGTATGGAGTCTCTTATCTCTTCAAGACTCTCCTTCAGTGCTCTTTTGTGAGATTCTATGTTCATGGATACACCTGTATAAATATTTTGATACACTTGTATATAAATGTTATGGTACAGTTGTATCAATTAATTGATACGTTTGTATCAATAGCATCATATGCTTTTTGTTTTTACCAAATGGTCGCGGCCTTGCACCCTTTTCCGCAGGCAGGCGCTCAAAAGCGCGCTCCGGAAAGTAAGGCTGCCGCCAATATAAGGCGCTTCCAACACCAAGCTCCCGGAAAGTCCGGCTGCCGCCAGTCTAAAAAGAAGGAAGCGCCGAGGGCAGGCACCCTTTTCCACATGTATACGTGGAAAAGCGCGCTCCGGAAAGTAAGCTAACGCAAAAGAAGGAAGCGCCGAGGGCAGGATTTCCAGCTCTCTGAACCGCAGGGAACGTGCCTGAAGACGGCTTTGCTCATCCTGCGTTAGCCGTCATCTTGCGTTTCTGTTCAAGCCTGCTTTGTGCATTCTGCGTATGTAGGCTGTATGCTTGCTGTCCCTTGTTGTCCACTGCCGTTAGCCCTCTTAAGCGGGGAATAATGCTTTAAGGGGGCGTATAAGCGTAAGCTATCGTGGCCCCCTTGAGCCTTTGAACCTGCACGTCCGAAGACACCCGTTTTCGAGACGGGCGCGTTAAACCGGGTTCCGCCACCTCGGCTTTGTGGTATTCTATATCGTATTAACTGTTATATAAGTAATTTATTAACCACTCAAATATTAACTGTTCGGCGGCAGCGCAAGGTTTTAAATACTTGAACTATTCTTAAGACTTTACTATGGCCTACACGCTGATAGTCACCGAGAAACCGTCCGCAGCCAAAAGAATAGCCACTTCCCTCTCAGACGGGGAGGTCGAAAAGAAGGGAAGGCGGGGAACTCCTTATTACAAAATAACGCGCGGCGGAAAGGAGATGATAGTTGCGCCTGCTGTCGGGCATCTGTTTGTGCTTGACGAAAAGAACGGCGGGGCAAGATGGCAGTATCCGGTGTTCTCCGTGGAATGGCGGCCCACCTACACGAGAAAAGGCAACGAGTGGGCCAAGAAATACTTTGACAGCATGAAAAAGGTCGCGGAAGGCGCTGACGAATTCATATCGGCGTGCGACTATGATGTCGAGGGTTCTGTGATAGCGTTCAACATCATCAGGTATATTGCAGGAGCTGAAGACGGCAAGAGAATGAAATTCTCCACGCTTACCACACCGGACCTTGTAAAGGCGTATGAGAACATGTCTCCGCATCTGGACTTCCCGCAGATAGAGGCGGGACTCACAAGGCACCAGCTCGACTGGTACTTCGGCGTTAACATGTCAAGGGCGCTTACGCTTTCGCTCGAGAAGAACGGAGGCTTCAGGACGCTTTCAACGGGAAGGGTTCAGGGCCCGACTCTTGCGCTGCTGCTGAAAAGGGAGGATGAAATAGCAGATTTCGTTTCAAAGCCGTACTGGGAGGTAGAGCTCAGGGGAGAAGTTGAAAAGGGGAAGGTAACAGCTTATCATGTCAACGGAAAGTTCTGGGAAAAGCAAAAGGCCAAAACTGTAACCGACAAATGCAAAGGCGTGGACGGGAAGATAGTAAAAATCGAAAGGAAGCAGCAGCAGTTTTATCCGCCTGTGCCATTTGACCTCACAACACTCCAGAGGGAAAGCTACGGACTGTTCGGTTTCTCGCCAAAAATGACGCTTGAAGTTGCGCAGTCGCTTTACGAGCAGGCCTCAATAAGCTATCCGAGAACGAGCAGCCAGAAGCTCCCGCCAACAATAGGGTACAGGACCATACTGAAGAAGCTTGCATCGAACATTGAATACGGCGAGATGTGCAGCAGGATTCTGAAGAAGGAAAAGTTGTGGCCTGTGCAGGGGAAAAAGGAAGACCCGGCACATCCGGCCATATTCCCGACCGGTGCAAAGCCGAAGAAACTCAACGGCTACCAGAAAAAGCTGTACGATCTCATAGTCAAGAGATTCATTTCTGCTTTTGCAGAGCCGACAGTCAGGGAGTCCGTTAAGGCGGTGATTGACGTAAACGGTGAACGTTTCGCCGCGAATGGCGTCGTCACAGTTAAGCCGGGATGGACAGAATTCTATGCACCGTACACAAGGATAAAAGAAGTCGTTCTTCCCGCCATGTCTGAAGGCGAACAAGTTGATGTCAAAAGCGTTAACATGCACGAAAAGGAGACACAGCCGCCGAGCAGGTACAGCCAGGCGTCCATTCTCAAGGCAATGGAAGACCTCGGTCTCGGCACCAAGGCGACACGCGCCAACATACTGGACACGCTTTATGAAAGAGGCTACATCAAGGACAGATCGATAACAGTCACAGAGCTTGGAAGGGCTGTCGTGAGGGCGCTTGAGAAGCACTGCCCTGAAATAGTGTCAGTTGACCTCACCCGCAGGTTTGAAGAGGACATGGAAAAAGTCAGGGAAGGCAGGAAACAGCGCAAAGAGATAATCTCGGATGCTGAAAAAGAGCTCACAAAGATACTGGAAAAGTTCAAGGCAGAGGAACAGGAGATAGGAAAGGAAATAAAGACAGCAGTGGAGCAGTATGAAAAGGAGAAGAACAAGATAGGCACCTGTCCGAAATGCGGAAAGGGCGACATGATGATTATCTATTCCCAGAGAACGGGAAAGCGCTTTGCGGGCTGCAACAACTATCCCGAGTGCAGGAATTCATACCCGCTTCCGCAAAAGGGTTCCATCTCGGTTGTTCCGCAGAAATGCCGCTGCGGGCTGAATCTCGTGGAAATAAAGGCAAAGGGCAGGCGGCCGTGGAAGCTCTGTGTGGAGCACGGGTTCGATTACAAGAAAGAATCCTTCAGGAAAGCCGGCGAAAAGCAGGAAAAATCAGAATAGTCTGAAGCCGCTTGCAGGCTTTATGCCGTCATTCACTATTTCGAATTTCACGGAACGGCCTTCGGGGAGCCATCTGTGCTTTATGATTGTGGCTGTCCTCTCGGACATCCTCCCTGTCCTTTCAAGGAATACAACGGCCTTTGCCCAGTATTTGACAGCATCGCCGCCCACTATTTCGTTTTTGTCAGTGTCCCAGTTCTTGTATGTATGGGATGTCACTATGATAGGTATGTCCTTCTCCCTTGCTATGTTCGAGAGTATTGACATCTGCCTGCTGAGTTCCCTGTTGGCCTCAAGAGCCTCCTTGTCCGGGTCTGCGTATTCGAGCCTGTAAAGCGCGGCGGCCGAATCCACGATTATCATGCCGGCGTCTTTGCCCTTCAGCTCCTTGATGAGCTTTCCCTGCTCCCTGAAGTCCCTCGGCTCGAGCATGGTTATGCTTTCCATCAGCTTCCCGGCGTCAGGCGCTATCTGGGAAAACCTCTGGAAGGAGAAGCCGCCCTCGGTGTCCATGTAGATGACGCGGCCGCCGTTCCTCAGAACTTCAAGCGAGGAGAGCATGCAGAGGTTTGTCTTTCCTGTGCCGGGAGCGCCGAAGAAGTTTGTGAGCGCTCCGTGCTCTATGCCCTCGAGAAGCGATTCAAGAGGCTGGGGAACCCTGAGCTTTTTTGCCATGATAATAATTTACTGAATATTTTTTAAACAAAATCACAGGATGTCTGAAGATTTTATCTTTCCTCCTGTGAGATTCAGGATTAATCTGTCAGCACGCCATACATCCAGTGGTATATGCCTGAGCATCCTGACTGCCGCATCTTGTCCCTTTCCGGCATAAATGAGTCCTGCAAGCATGCCGGCAAATGTCCCTGTAAGCACCTCACCAAGCTGCTCCTCTATGTCAGTCTTGGTAGATTTTATGACCGGACCGTGATGGTGCAGATACATATTCACATAGCGTATGTCATATCCCATTATGTCTATTATCGAGTTCCAGACAGTCTCCAGGCAGAATCCTCCGGGAACATTTGAGCCGCAGTATTGACTGGTTTTCATTCCGGACATTTCCAGCAGCTCTCTGGTAAGGCTGAGTTTTTCCAGAAGGAACTGTGGATTGAAAGCAACCTCTCCGCTGAGCGGATAAAGATTGTGCTCTGATCCCAGCGCCCGTGAATAGAAGTCCTTCACCATCTTTGTCACAATTCCGAATCTCAGGTCAAAACTCTTCTTAAGCTGTGGTATTCTCATGTATGAAGCCTTGAAAAAGGTCTTTTTCGCCTTCGCGAGACCGTTTTCCTGTGCATGCCCAATTATTGATTTTATGAAGTTCCTGACAAAGAACTCTATGTCTATGTCAACAGGGGTGTCAGGCATTATCCTCGAGAGGGCAGGCATATTGTCTGAATCAAGTATGATGCAGAAATCGTGGCCTTCTGCAAAGGCATACTTGACTGCGGACTCTATTGCTTCTCCCTTTCCTGCACCATTCTGCCTTATTATAGTGCAGTCTATCTTATTTCCCGTGCTTTCGAGGCTTCTCAGAACATCTGATGGCTCGTGCCTGACGGAGTAGCCGTCTGTTATTATTATCTCTTCCAGCAGTCCTGCCTTCCTGACATTTCCCACCAGCTGTATATTCCTTCTGAGATTTGATTCGTTGTATGTAGGCATTATTACAGCAAGTGATATGCCGTTATCCGAAAGGTATTTTCTCCATTTGCTGTCATGGGAATACAACCCCTCTTGTATCTTCTTCAGGTCTTTGATTATGGCTTCCCTGTCTCTGCTGAAAAACTTTCTTATACTTTCTTCAGTGACAGCGCCGTGGAAATTCGGCGCAGGCCGCGCATTCGAAAGAACTGTATCGACGAATCTGCTCATCTTTGTCCCGAGGAAGTTTTCCGCCACATCTTCTTTCACGGATATGTTAATCTCTTCTCCGTTCATGAAAGTGTAAACTGCATTTTTTCTGCCGGTCCTTCTCCTTTTTTTAATTTCCCCTATTTTTTTGCGGCATACTGCCTTGTAGCTTTCATAGTCATAGAAATCAACAGGTATGATGTCTATGTATCGCCTGATAGCTCCCGACATGTAAGACCTGCCTTGGGCTGTTTTTTCACTGAGGTCCATTACGAGGAAGATATTCCCGTCCTTCTCGGCGGTACCAAGAATTACATGTCTCCCTGTGGGAAAGCGGCCTGCCATAACATAAATAAGACAGGCTTATTCTTATCTTTTATTAGGAACGCCTGCCAAAACTAAATCAGGGCTATGGTTGTTAAAACAGTCACGATGGTCGGCAATGAGGTTGTCTCCATACCTCCGGCCGGCTGGGGGGCAGTGGAGAAATGGATAGTCGAGGTTGTCTCAAGGCTCAGCGCTGAATATCATTTCAAGATAATATCGCTGCCTGCCAAGGAAAGGATGAGCATCCCGAACACGGAATTCGTATACCTTTCACCAATGACCCTCTTTTTCAAAGAACTGGCAAGATTTGAAGGAAACTATATCAGAAAGTATCTGAAAACAGCGCCTGTAAGAAGCTGTCTTAACAGGAGGCACATGACATCATGGTCTTACGTGCATTACCTGAAAAAGGAAATTGAACGGCATGAGACCGACCTCTTTCATTTCCACCAGAGGCCGGAATACCTCGTTTATACGAAACCGAGGAAGCCCGTCATAATGCATCTGCATAACCGTGTGGAAGGCCTTACCAAAAGCTATCCCCTCTTTCCCGAGTTTTTCAGGGGGATTGAGATGGCTGACATGGTCGTGACTGTGTCGAAAGACCTGTACAGATATTACCTGAAAAAGGGTGTTGAGAAAAGCAAGCTTGAACTGCTGTACAACGGGGTTGATGTAAAGAAGTATGTGCCCAGGAAAAAGCCTTCCGGCATAAGGTTGCTTTTTGTTGGAAATTTCATTCCCAGAAAGGGAATCATCTACCTAATCAGGGCATTCAGGGAAATCAAAAAACAGGTTCCTGAAGCTGAACTCCACATCGTGGGGAGAAGAAACGAGAAGAGTGAATATGTACAGGAGGCCAGAAAAGAGAGCATAGAAGGCATAAGCTTCGTGGATGTCGTAAACGAAAGAGACCTAATCCGGCATTTTCAGGAGTCTACCATGCTCGTTCATCCTGCAGTATACGAGGCCTTCGGGATGACGCTTGTTGAGTCCATGGCCTGCGGAACCCCGGTCATAGCATCAGAGGTCGGAGGGATACCGGAGGTTATCGGCGATTCAGGCATACTCATAAAACCCAAGAGCCCGGAGGCGATAACAAAGGCCGTTCTTGACCTTCTGGACAACAGAAAGAAGTATGAGAGCCTCAGGAAGAAAGGGCGGGCAAGGGTAGAGAAACACTTCTCATGGGAAGCCGTTTCGAGCAGGCTGTCGTCACTGTATTCCAAGTTCTAGGCTACTTTCCTGTAGACTTTGAGAGTTTCCCTTGCTATGTTGTCCCAGGAATAAAGCTTTGCAAGCTTTAATGCATTTGATGATATCTTATCCCTCAGCTTATCGTCAAGAAGCAGTTTTTTCATAGCGCGCGCAAGATCTTTGGAATCCCCTGATTTCACCACAACTGCGTTCTTCCAGTTGTCGACTATCTCCGAGGCGCCGCTCCTGGTGGTAGTTATAACAGCCTTGCCGCTTGCCATGCCTTCAAGGACCGTTATGCCGAACGGTTCGTAAACAGACGGAAGGGCTACTATGGAGGCCTCAGAATAGAGCTTTACAAGCTCGTTCTCCTTCAGCCTTCCGCGAATCGTCACATGGTTCTTCAGGCCAAGCTCGGATATCATTTTCATTATGAACTCTCTGTATTCATTGTTACCGGTTCCGCATAAAAGAAGCTTTTGCGGAATGTCGTCCTTTATCATTGAGTATGCCTCCACAAGGAAGTGGACACCCTTCATCTGGTCCAGCCTTCCAAGGAAAAATATGTAGTTCTTATCGGGACCTGTTCTGAACTTATCATACTCTATGCCGTTATAGATAATGTCTATCTTCTTTCTGTCAAGCCCGTAGAGTTCGACAAGCTCGTTTTTTATGTGCCGGCTCACAGCTATGTACCTATCCGCGGAATAAATAGATTTTTCAAGCTCTTTCTTCTCTCTGACAAAACTTCCGGTAAGCTTCTTTTTTCCGAGTATAGAGGAATGTATCGTCATGACCAGCGGCACGCCGAACTCCTCCTTTATCCTTCTTCCGCCGTCAATAGTTACCCAGTCATGCGCATGCACGACGTCCGCAGGGAATTCCCTGAACTTTTCAGGCAGGATTTTGTTGTATTTTATCACCTTGTCAAGCTTGTAGCTCTTGGTGACGTATTTCCTGGCATCCTTTATAGCCACATCTATAAGATTCAATCCAGGCACTTTCATTTTGAAGGGAAGGAAAACTTCGAGGTCGCAGATATCTTTCAGTCCATCAGAAAGATGCCTGAGATGGGTTCCCAGACCGCCAAGATTAAGAGGATAGAATTCATATGCAAGTATCGCAACTTTCATTGATTAATTTATCGTGATGTAACATAAAAATATTTTATAGATGTGCAACTGTTTTATGAGGAAGTTCTGAGAATTATTAAACAGGAAGGAATATGAAGTTCAAAATTGCCCAGCTCGCCGCCCCTCTGCTATCCACCCCGCCAAAAGGATACGGCGGAACGGAAAGGGTGGTGAGCATGCTCACCGAGGAGCTTGTGAGGCGCGGGCACCAAGTCACTCTCTACGCAACAAGAGATTCCCGTACCAGGGCGGACTTGAAGTTTCTCTACAGGAAGGCAGTGGGCATAAACAACTACAAGCCCATAATAATGCTCACGCAGGCCGCTAGGGCATTCGACGACGCCGACGATTTCGACGTGATACACAACCATGAGGCCGAGTACGGCATAACGCTTTCAAGATTCGTCAGGACACCTGTGCTGACAACGCTGCACAATGATTACCTAAATCCGCGGAGAAGAAAGATGGAATTCGGATTCTTCAAGGATTCCTGCTATTACGCATTCATCAGCAGGAACCAGCACCAGAGGCTCAGGGGACTGAAATACGGCGGCGTGGTCTACAACGCCACTGACACAGCTCGATACAGGCTCAAGGAGGAGAAGAAGGATTACTTCCTATTCCTCGGGAATGTCTACAGGCACAAGGGTCCTCACATAGCCATAAGGGTAGCAAAGAGGCTCGGGACAAAGATTTACATAACAGGTAAATACGACAAGGGCAAGCAGGAAAAGTGGTTCGAGAAATACATAAGGCCCCAGATAGACGGGAAAAGAATCATCTTCCACGGCATACTGAGCTTCAGAAAGAAGCTCGAGCTGTACCAGAATGCCAAGGCGCTTCTGTTCCCGATACAGTGGGAAGAGCCGTTCGGTCTTGTCATGATAGAGGCCATGGCATGCGGCACGCCCGTTGTGGCTTACAACAGGGGTTCGGTTCCTGAAATAGTGAAGCACGGAGAAACGGGCTTCATAGCAAACACATATGATGAGTTTCTGAAGTACTCGAAAAGGGTGGACGAGATAGAACCCAAAGCATGCAGGCGCTGGGTCGAGAAGAAATTCAGCATCAGGGCCATGACAGACGGCTATGAAAAAGTCTATAAGAAGATAATCAAAGGATAGGGCAGGCTTATTTCATCGCCTTCCTGTACACTTTCTCTGTCTCCCTGCCGCCGGCCTTCACAGAGAAGTGCTCGATGGCACGCTCTCTGCCTCTCCTGCCCCTCTTTTTCAGCCAGCAGTCGTCTGTTATCCTGTCGAGAACCGCGTCGGCTATGGCCTTTGCCGAGTGCGGCTCGACTATCTCTCCGACTTCCCTGTTTACTATCTCGGGTATGCCTCCCATCCTTGTCGCTATCACGGGTGTTCTTGATGCGAGCGCCTCAACGGAAACCAGGCCGAATGGCTCGTGCCAGATGGACGGCGTTACGAACAGGTCTGCTGTGCTGTACAGCTTTATGAGGTCCTTCCTGCTGACCCAGCCGAGAATTCTCGTGTTCTTCAGCCTGTAGCGCTTTATGAGACGCTCAAGTTCCTGCTGGTAAGGGCCCTGTCCCGTGAGCAGTGTGACTATATCCGGATTTTCCTTTTCATAGATTCTTGCGGCCCCGATGAGATGCTGGAATCCCTTCTCCTCAGCGAAGAATCCTGAGGAAAAAACCATTCTCTTTCCCCTGCACCTGTATCTCCTCCTGAGCGCTTCCTTAATCCTGTTGCTTACAGGTTTGAAGACATCGGTGTCGACGCCGGGGTATATTACCTTTATCTTGTTCTTGGAAATGCCGAAATCTCTGACAAGCCCGGCTTTTGTGAACTTGCTGTTGGCTATGACCTTCTCGGACTCCTGAAGCCCCATGATCGCTATCTCCTTGTTTCTTGTGCTTTCAAGGGATGAGAGCATGCCTGTTCCATGGGCTGTGACCACGTAAGGCACGTGGTTTATTCTCTTTGCAATATATGCCGAGAACGGCAGGATGCTTACATGGTTGGCATGCGCTATGTCAATTCCTGTCCTCTCATTGACCTTGACCTCCCATTCCGCAAACCGCCTTATGAGGCTGAAGAGCTGTGAATCCGGGATGGATGATATCTTGACATTTCTCTTCACGTCTGCCCTGCCCTGATAAACAGGTATCTGGAAGGGGAAATGCACCCATTTCACGTCGATGCCCCTGAGCAGCTTCAGATTGGAACGCATGCCCTCGACGACCGTTATCCTGTGCCTCTTCGCCTTGAAGTATGTCAGAAGCGACTGCATGTAGCGCCCTGAGCCCCTTCCTGCCATCCTGTGCAGATAAAGATAACATATGTTCATATTGGCACCCTGACAACATTCTAATAGAAAGCTTACTTAAAAATAAATTCACATAAAGTGCGTCAAAAGACGAGTTTGAAACATTGACAATTGGCACCAAGCAGGCATTTCAGGCATTAGGTATGCCTATGCCTTCGACCACTATCTTTCCTGAGTTGGCCTCGTTCATCCCCTTTTTGACATCATGGAATGTGACTGTCATGTCAGGTCTCACTGAAATGCCCATGACCTTTCCTGTGTCCGCGTCAAGCCCGGAAGGGCAGTCTATGGAAACCCGGAAGCAGTCAAGGCTGTTGAACAGCTTTATTGCATCAGCGAACTCCGGCCGGACAGCGCCGCTGAGCCCTGTGCCCAGCATGGCGTCGACCGCTATGTCGGCACCGGTCCCTGCCGGATCCTCTGTTGTCTTTATCCCCGGGCAGAGCTCTCTGATTATCCTGTAATTTTTTTCTGCCAGCGGGCTCATGTTCTTTGTTCCCGCAGGAAAAAACAGGGATATTTCTGCCCCTTTCATGAATGCGTGCCTGGCAAACACGAGCCCGTCTCCTGCGTTGTTGCCATTCCCGCAGAAGACTATTACCTTTTTTCCTGCCAGGTCAAAGAAGCCGTGGACAGCAAGCGTGGCCCCGTAGCCGGCGTTCTCCATCATCATGGATTCATCCATGCCTGCCTTTGCTGCCTTTGCCTCAGCTTTCTTCATCTCAGAAACCGAAATCATTTCAATCCTCCACGAAGTCCGCCTTTATGCCGGCGCCGTCAAGCTTGTTTTTGAGCTCCCTGACAGCGGCCTGTATGTTCTTTATGCTGTCAGAGCCTGTGCATATTATCTTTCCTTCCGGGAGTATCAGAAAGTCAGCATTGTGCTCTTCGTCCATGTAGACAACACCCTCTATGCCGCCTGAAGCCTTTTCTGCTCCCTCAAGTGCCTGAGAAACGGCATCAAGGTCGAACGGTTTGTCCATCCTGAAAGCAGCCACTATCCTCTCGATGTCTATCTCAGGTTCGCTGTCGATGGAGACACCCACACTTCTCAGCTTTTCGAGAACAACGCCTATGGCTTTTCTGGCGTCCTGTATGCTCTTAGGGCCTGTGCAGACTATCCTTCCCGAGGGGAATATGAGTGCTGTGGCCTTCGGCTCCCTTACCCTGTAAACGACACCCTGCGACTCCTCGCTCTCGTATTCGGTGTTTTCTTCTGAGGTCACGAGCTTCTCGATGGGAATTGCTGTCATGAGATTGGCGACAGCTGTCACATCCTCTATCCTGACCGGAAGAACGCCCATAATACCAGCTTTTATTTTTTAGTTTAATAGAATATTAATATGGTTAAGAAAAAGCTTTACATCTATTCGAATGTCATCGGCCTGCTTGTGGGATTAATATTCTGCTTTGCGACGTACGGACCCATAGGGTTGGCAATAGGACTCATATCTCAGGTGGTATTCGGCATCACGCTTCTGCTCGGCTTCATACCCGTGATAGGGGTGATAATCTACGCATGGCTCGCATGGTTCAACTACATGCCGTGGGTTGTTTCTGTATTCGGGGTGGAATGGGCATGGTCCATAACAGCCCTTTTCCTCTTCAACCTGATTATCTCGATAGGCTGCACCGTCCAGGCAATAATAAGGATATTCACTGTGTACTGGCGTTTTTAATCAATAGGTGGGTTGAATTGCCTAAAGACGACTTTGTCCACACTGCGCATGTCGTCGGTGTGCGTTTCTGTTTGGAGTGTCCGACTATGCACTATAATGATGATGCAGCGGTGTGCGTTCCTGTTCGAACAGTGCGATTGTGCTATGTTTACTATGAATTAGTTTCTGCATGTTTCTGTTTTAACCGCGCCTTGCGTGTCTCGGCCAGAAAAGGCTTACTGAGCTGTGCATGACAGTGTGAACCGTGCGCACTCATATTTTCCCTTAAGGCTTTTTCATGCCTCGGCCAGAAAAGGCTTACTGAGCTTCGGATAACTGTTTGCGCTGTCCGAACTCATCTTTTCCCTTAAGGATTTTTCATGCCTCGGCCAGAAAAGGCTTACTGAGCTTCGGATAACTGTTTGCGCTGTCCGAACTCATATTTTCCCTTAAGGCTTTTTCATGCCTCGGCCAGAAAAGGCTTAATGCGGGGGGCAGGATTCTCTGCAGCCCTTTGACATTTCCCGCTTCCGGAGGGAGTCGCACTTTCCATGGGCACACTTTTCCGCTTTTTGCTGCCAGCGCACTTTCCATGGGCGCATGTTCTTGGAAGCGCATTAACTATTCGCGGAAGCATGGCTTCGTTGTATTTCCATCCGTTCTGGCGGCAGCCTTACTTTCCGGGAGCTTGGTGTTGGAAGCGCCTTATATTGGCGGCAGCCTTACTTTCCGGGGCGCGCTTTTGAGCGCCTGCATGCTCAAAAGTTCTGGCGGCAGCCTTACTTTCCGGGGCGCGCTTTTGAGCGCCTGCATGCTCAAAAGGGTGCATTCGAACCTGCGAAGGCACTAAGCCACTAGGCCCTGAACCTAGCCCCTTAGACCGTTCCCGAGCCCTGCGCGTTTTCGGGTGCGCTTCTCCAAAAGGGCTTCTCGGGTACCCCCGCATGTATAGCTATATTATGCGCCGCGGTTTTTAAAAATAGGAGCATCGAGGTTTATTCGTATCTGATAGCTTCTATTGGATTAAGCCGCGATGCCTGCCTTGCAGGCGCCATGCCAGCCAAAGCTCCTATGGCCATAAGAAATGCCGTGGATTCCAGCGCCAGGGAAGGCGTTATCACAGCAGTGAACGAGCCTCCGAGGAAGCCGTTGATGAACTGCACGACAACTACTGAAAGCACAAGCCCCGCCACCGAGCCGGCGAATGTTATGGCCAGGGATTCGGCCATTATTTCAATCAGTATGTGGCGGTTGGTGGCGCCCACAGCCTTCATGACGCCTATCTCCCTTCTCCTCTCGCGGACAGCCATGAACATGACGTTCATTATCACTATACCCGCTATAAACGAAGCTATGGAGCCCATGGCGAATGTCATGGCACTCATCTGGTCTGTCAGTTGCTCTGCGAATTTCCGGACATCCTCATCAGTGCCTGCCTTTATCTCTTCTGAATCCCCGTATTCATCATTTATGAAATCAGCGATGCTTCTCGCCTCGGACACGTCTTCGGGCTTTATTATGACCATCGTCACTTCACCGTCCATCCCGAGGACATCCTGCGCCTTGGCGAGGGTTGTAATGACACTGTCGTCATCTTCAGTGCCCATCTCCTCGTATATGCCGACAACCTCGAAACTTCTCCCGCCTATTTTCAGGGAATCCCCGACACCGGCATCGAGCCTTTCGGCTGCCTTGTAGCCGAGCACCACCTCGTCGGCGCCCTCTTCCGGCGTCCTGCCCTCATCGAGCTCTACTGAGAAGCCGGAAAACATGTCAACCTTGCTGAAGTCTATGCCCCCGAACCAGCCCACTTCCGGAGTCGTTCCCATGACGAAGCCGCTGATGTCTTCAATGCCGGGTATGTCCGCGAGTTCGTCTATGACATTCTCGTCCACTTTGCTGTACATTATGCCTTCGAAGCTTATGTCTTGCTTTATCACGGTTATAAGGCCTGAGCTGTAGGCCAGCTGCTGGTCCACGAATATCTTTATGCCCTCACTGAACGACCCGAGGCTGACAATGAGCAGGATGCCTATGGCAACGCCTGTTATGGTGAGACCTGTCCTGAGCTTGTGCCTCATGAGTTCGCCGAGAAGCATGTCATACATCATCATATCATCAGCTCCTTATGGCTTCAATCGGGTCCGTCCTGCTGGCCTTCCATGCAGGGTACAACGCAGACACAATTGACAGCATTATGCCGTACAGGAAGGCGCCTGCAGCCAGAGCCGGCGTTACGGCGGCTATCTGCATGCCCGCAAGAAGTGTGTTGTTGACAACACCCACAAGCATGTATCCTATCAGAAGCCCGGCTATGCCGCTCACTATTGACATGATCAGGGACTCCTGGAGTATCTGCATCATTATCACGTGCGTGGACGCCCCCACAGCCTTCATTATGCCGAGCTGGCGTTTCCGCTCGGCTATACTGCTTATCATGGTTATTATGATGCCGACGGCGGCGACAAGTGAGGTTATCACGCCTATGCCTATTGTTATTAATCCTATTGTGCCCACGATATTGCCTGCCCTTGCCAGCATGTCCTCGGTAGTCATGGCATCATAATCCTCGTATTCGTCCCTTATCTGCTCCTTTATGGCATCGGCCTGGGTTATGTCCCCCGGCTTTATCAGCACCACGGTGGCCTTGCCTTCCATGTCCAGCAGGTCCTGTGCAAGCCTGTAGGGCAGCGCTATCATCATGTTCAGGCCCCTCATCTCTCCGGCATCTATGATGCCTACCACCGTGAGCTTCCTGTTCTCTATCTTCAATTCGTCCCCTACATTCAGGTTCCGGGCCTCTGCAAAGTCCTTGCCTACAACAACACTGTCGGTGTCATCATCGAAGAACCATCCTCCTTCCTTGAAATCCACGTCGGCCATCTGCATGAAGCCCCTGTCCTTCTCCTCAATGCCTATGAGGGGCACTGAACCCAGATAGTTCGTTCTTATGATGGGAACCGCGTCATCGACGCCGTTCATGGCTTTGAAGTCGTCCACGATGTCCTCGTCGAATGCCGGTATCATAGGGGCGCCGAGTCCTGCTGTTATCTTCTTGGTTACTATTATCTTGTCCGCTCCCATCTGCCTGAGCGTATCCTTCACCATGGCGTCCATGCCGGCTGATATGGAGCCCAGTGAAACAATGGCTGCTATGGCTATCACTATGCCCAGAGATGTAAGAAATGTCCTCAGCTTGTGCTCTGTGAGCTCTTTGGCAGAGAGGTCGAGCATGCTATCTCCTCCTCTTTCTGGAAGCCTTCCGTTCTTCCCTCTCCACCTTTCCGTCCTTTATGTAAATCCTCCTGTCCGCCCTTTGTGCAAGGCCGAGATGGTGAGTCACAACCACTATGGTTTTTCCCATCTTTCTGTTCAGGCTTTCGAGAAGCTCCACAATCTCCTGACCGGATTTCGTGTCGAGGTTGCCTGTGGGCTCGTCCGCAAGAATAATATCAGGGTCATTTATCAGAGATCTTGCTATCGCCACCCTCTGCTGCTGTCCCCCGGAAAGCTGGTTGGGTTTGTGTCCCATCCTGTCGGTGAGTCCCACCTTTTTCAGCAGCTCCCTGGCCCTGCGTACGGCTTCCCCCCTGCCCACGCCGGCAAAACGCATAGGCAGTGCCACATTTTCCACAGCAGTGAGAGTGTTCACGAGGTTGTATGCCTGGAAGACGAACCCGAGCTTCTCCCTTCTGACAACTGCAAGCTCATTATCCTTCATCTTCGAGACATCGATGCCCTCTATGAAGACCCTGCCTTTTGTCGGGCTGTCGAGGCATCCCATTATGTGCATGAGCGTGCTCTTTCCGGAGCCGCTCGGGCCTATTATCGCTACGTATTCGCCGTTCTCTATTTCAATATCTATGCCGCAGAGCGCATTTGTCACGACATCCTCGCCCATGCGGTACTGCTTGGTTATCTTCTCAAGTTTAAAGACTGCCCTTTTTGCCATAAAATCACCGGAAGGAGACTCATTTCCTTCTGAGCTTTTTCCTGAGTCTCCAGATGTAATAGCCTTCTGCAGCTGCCAGCACAAGAAGCCCGTACACTGCCAGAGGAGAAACCCCTGATTCGCTGCTAGTGTTGGGCTTTTCGATGTACACGTCGAGACTCTTCGTGTGGAGCATGTTACTCTCGTCGTAGTAGCTGATGTTCAGGATGCCTGCGCCTGCTTCGTAGTCGGCGAACCTCACCGCCTTGTATTTGCCGGCCTTTATCTCGCTGACGACAGACACGCCCCTGTTCTCCCCGTTCTGCACGAGGGCTATCTTTATGCCTTTCGCGGACGCCGTTCCTATGTTGTTCATCTCCACCTTGAATTCGTTCCTCTCAATCTCGCTGTTGAGAACCTCGAGTATGGGCCTGCCTTCTATCGGGAGGCCTACGTCGTACTGAACAGAGCCGTCTTCGCCGCTCTCAGTGGTGTATTCTATGTCAAGGGATGACATGTAGGTCTTGTACTCGGCGTCGTTGTCCACCCTGAGCGTGAACTCAGCTGTCTTCTCCTCACCGGGTCCGAAGTCTCCTATGTAATAGAAGCCGCCGGACAGCGCCGGGAATATAAGCTTCTCACCTGTCACTGCGTCAGCTTCTGCGTCAAGGCTTGCCTGCGCATGCGACGCCTTTCCAGAACCCTCGTTAAGCAGAGTTACACTTACCCTGACCTCATCTCCAGGCTGTACCCTTGAAGGCTCGGTTGTTATGTCCTTTATGACTATTTTGGGCGTCCCCTGGACAACTATGGGCATATTCTTGGTGATATATGAGTCCGGGTTATTCGGCGGATAATACCTGAATTCCAGGTCGTATGTCGATGATACAGCACTTTCCGATACCTTGAACTTGTAGGTCTCTGTCACGCTCTTGAGCGCATCTATCCTTGCAAACGTCTTCACGGAATCCTCTCCGGGAAGCAGCGTGAACGGCTCGCTTGGCACCACCTCAAGGGTTATGCTGCCCGATGTGCTGCCGTTGTTCTGGAAGGCCACCTCGACATTCACTATGCCGCCGGGTTCCACAGGGTAAGGGGTCTGCTTGTTGAGCACGAGCGCCACCTCTGACGATGACTGAGCCGCAGCCAGTGAAGACTGCATCAGTGCGCCGATGACCAGCACAGCAAACACAATCGCTGTTGAGTTTTTCATAATATATACCTCCATTCTTAAGATAACATCACTTCAGACCTGCCTTCTTTTCGGCCTCTTTGAGCATATCCGGAATCTTCTCCACAAAGGACTCCATGACAAGCATCATCCTGTAATGCCTCTGCATTATCTCCACTTCCTCATTCGTGCATCCGGAGCTTTTGCAGCGCTTTATTATATCGGGGAGCCTTGCCTTAAATGTTGCCATCATGCCCATCACATTTTTCATGTTCTGCTGCATCATCTTCATCATGTCCTTCTCCATGTACAGGAAAACCTTCCTCGAGCCGGGCTTTCTGATTCTTTTCACCATTCCCATGTTTGTAAGCATCCTCGCGGATGTGCTGACAGCGGAGAGACTGTACCCCGTCCTTCCCGCAAGCTCGTCAAGCGATACTTCGCGCGGTTCTGCCATCAGTATGCCGCGTATCTTCGATGATACGGCACCCAGTCCCATACTCCTGCCTGTTTCCGCAATGAGCTCTATGTATTCATCCTTCGCTGTCATGGACATAAACATCAACTTTCACAAATTTCTGAAAGTTATGTATAATAAATACATTTGGTATATAAATGTTTGCCGGCAGGAAAGAACCTTTAAAAATTTATAAGTATTTAAGTAGGCATATATTTAAGTCAAAACATTCATTAACAGTAAGATTATCAAGTGGTTTAATGGGTAAAAGTGATAAGAAAGAGGATGCAGGGGCAAAGTCAGAGGCAAAGCCGCGGAAGGTGCCCGAAGAATCCAGGAAGAAGCGCATAAGCATAGTCAGGATAGGAGGCAGGGACCTCGACAGCTCCATGAAACTCATCAGTGCCATCACAATGGTGCGCGGGGTAAGCTACACACTCGCCAACGCCATATCAAAGATTTCAGGTCTTGGTGAAAAGGACGTCGGCGAACTTTCAGAGGACGAGATAAAGAAGCTCGAGGACATGATGCAGAACCCCGCCAAATACGGCGTGCCGGAGTGGATGCTCAACAGGAGGGCCGACCCGGAGCACGGGGCCAACGCCCACAACGTGTCCGCCCAGCTGGAACTGAGGCATAAAATGGATATAAACGAGCTCAAGAAGGGCAAGTCGTACAGAGGCATAAGGCACATAACCCACCTTCCCGTGAGGGGTCAAAGGACAAGGAGTTCCTTCAGGAAATCCACAGCCGTGGGTGTCAGCAGGTCCAAAGCCAAGAAGTGATTTTTATGAGAAGTCTTTCAAAACGATTCAAGAAGCCGAGGATGTCCTGGGATTCCGACGATATAAAGGAAAGAAAGGACATCATGAAGACGTACGGACTCAGAAGGCGCAAGGAGATACTCGTCGCACAGGAGATTCTCAGGAACTACAGGAGAAGGGCGAGGGAACTCATCGCAGAACAGGATGAGGAGAAGGTCAAGCCGCTGATAGACAAGCTGGTAAAGCTCGGCCTGCTCCAGAAGGGGCAGGGGCTTGACGACGTCCTCGCGCTGACTGTGAACAACATACTCGACCGCAGACTTCAGACCATAGTATGGAGGAAGGGATTCGCAAGGACGCCGCTCCATTCAAGGCAGTGCATAACACATGGCCACGTCAGGATAGGCAAGAGGAAGACCATATCGCCTTCATACATAGTGCCTGTGAACGATGAGGTGAAGATAAAGGTCGAAGCACTGGAAAGGGGTGGTAATGAATGAGCAAGGAAGCGAAATGGGGCATAGCGCACATATACTCAAGCGAAAACAACACCATTATTCATATTACTGACATAACGGGCTCTGAGACCATATCGAGGGTTTCGGGCGGCATGGCGACCGACAGGGACAAGGACAAAGGCAAGGCGTTCCCTGCGATGAGGGCAGCCAGGAGAGCCGGAGAGGAGACACTTGAGAAGGGCATAACCGGCGTCCATCTGAGAATCAGGGCTCCGGGCGGGCACAAGAAGAAGATACCCGGAGAAGGCGCCCAGCCGGCGATACGCGGCCTCATCAGGGCCGGTCTCAGGATAGGTTCCATAAAGGACGTCACGCCTGTTCCGCATGACACTACGAGGAAGCCGGGCGGAAGGCGCGGGCGCAGAATGTAAGCCCCAGTATATGGTGATATAATATGGCAAAGGGACACAAACCGGTTGCAGGAAGCAGGGCATTCTGGCCGAGAAAGAGGGCAAAGAGGATTTATCCCACTGCAAAGAAGAGAACCCTGTCCGGAGAAAAGATTGTCCCGCTTGCATTTGCAGGATACAAAGCCGGGATGACGCAGATAAGCTTCACAGAGACGCGAAAGGATTCTGCCAGAAGCGGACATGACGTCGTCGAGGCAGCCACTGTCATAGACTGCCCGCCCCTCAATGTCGTCGGCATAAAGCTCTACAGGGAAGTCAACGGGAGGCTTGTCAATGAGGGCGCCGTCTGGGCCGAGAATCTTGCAAAGGATCTTCAGAGGAAGCTCGATGTTCCCAAGAAGCCGCACATGAAGAAGGAAATGATAGGCAAGAAGCTCGACCAGCTGAAAGAGGTCAGGATAATAGTCAGCACAATGCCGAGGGAGAGCGGATTTTTCAAGAAGACCCCGGAAATATTCGAGATACCTGTTTCAGGTGATGTCGAGAAGCAGTGGGCTTATGCCCTTGAAAAGCTCGGCAAGGAGATAAGGTTTTCAGATGTTTTCGCGCCCGGAGAGAAAATAGACGTCAGGGCAGTTACAAAGGGAAAGGGATTCGCAGGTGTTGTCAAGAGGTTCGGCGTCACGATAAGGGGCAGGAAGCACGGCGGAAAGAGAAGGCACATAGGCAATATCGGTTCAGTCGGTCACGGAAGGGTGCTTCCGGGAGCCATCGCCATGGCGGGGCAGCTCGGATTCCAGACAAGGACCGAATACAACAAAAAGGTCCTTAAGATAGGCGAGGACGGTTTTGAGCCCAAAGGCGGCTTCCTCCACTACGGAAGGGTGCCCAAGGACTACGCCTTTGTGGAAGGTTCTTTGCCCGGTCCGAAGAAGAGGCTTGTCATGATGATGAAGGCTTCAAGGCACAGCGGTCCTCTCAACCCGGTCGAGATAAACCACATTTCACTCGAAAGCCAGCAGTAAGCGCTGATTCTATTCGTGCTCCCAGCCGAAGAGTTCTACAAGGAAGATGGCAATCGGGAAGAATGCCACAAGCAGTATGAATGCCAGGATGGCTATTATTATGTTAGCCGTCGGCAGGTTCGAGCCCACGAGGAATGCTATGCCGATGTAAACCGCTATGCTGAACGCGAACACGAGCGTCGCCAAAAGGTTTGCTGTCACGGCAAGGATGCCCGTCAGAGACAGGAGGGCCGTGAGGATTATTATCACAAGGACTATAAGGAACATGACCCATGCCTCCATGCCCGTGATAAGGAAGAACGCAATCACAACAAGCGCGATTACCAGCGCCATGGATACGGGATTCGAAAGCAGAGATACTGCCGATGAACTCCCGGCGCTAATAAAAACCTTTCCGGACAGAGCGAAAAACAGTAGAAAAATGAGGATTATCATGCCCGTGCTTCCGGCCGGTATAAGCTCTGCGAATGGATATCCCTTCAGCGCCGCGAAGATTACCCATATGAGCGACAGGAATATCAGAATCACAAGCGCCACGATGACGAGATGCCACTTGCTTCCATGAAAGGTCTCGTCGTATGTCTTCCACGAATGGGTCATAATAAATAATTGGACAGACAGATTAAAAAGCGCTCAGTTTTAATTTCTTGCTGTGAAAATATCCTCAGGTGGTTTTTTGCCGGAGGCCTACAAACCTGACAAAAGCACAATGGACATCGTCTTCTTCTTTTCAGGAGGCGCGAGCAGCATGCACGCGGTTCTCGAAAGCCCGGAGCACGGCAGGATTTACAGGGTCGCGGGAGCCGTTACCAACAGGCCGGAAAGGGAGGCTGCCCGTGGATGGGATACTGCAAGGCAGCACGGCATAGAGCCGCTGTATGTCAGTCCCGGGAAGTTCAGCACAAGAGAGGATTTCTATTCATATGTTGCGGACGCTGTAGACGAAATGAGGCCGGATGTCATAGGCCTTTCCGGGTTCCTCAGGAAGTATTCCATCATATCCGAGCCGTTCCTCGGCAGGTACAGGAACAGGATATTCAACGTCCATCCCGCGGATCTCGCCATCGTGTATTACCCGGAACGCAGGAAGCCCATAGAACTGGGGAGGGACGGCATAGAAAAGACGAAAAAGCACCTTGGGAAAATGGAATGGAGGCATGCAAGGAGGTTTATTGACTCTGGTTTCGAGAGGCTTTACAGCGGGGACGATGCCGTCACGATGGCCGTGCTTTTCGGCGAGAACGAGCTCCGTTCGACCGTGCATGTTGTTGAGGAAAAGGTGGACGGAGGGAAGATACTTGTCAGGTCGCAGCCAAAGGAAGTCGACGCAGCGTATGTTGAAAGGATGCTTTCGAGGAATGCATACAGCAGGATAGCGCATTATGCGTCATGCCTGCAGGATGAAATGAAGCGCGACTGCGACGGCCCTGCTTTCATAAAGAGCCTTGAACTAAAGGCAGCTGGCCGGCTGGATATCAAAGACAATTTCGTCACGCTCGACGGCGAGCCGCTTCCATACGGCGGATACCTGATGTAAATGCGCCAATTCTCAAAAAGCTTTTAAATATCAATGCCACGATATAATTTCAAGTGATTTCAATGAAAGCGCCGGTTTATGACATCAGCGGAGCGAAAAAGGGCGAAATGACGCTCGGGAAGGCATTCTCGAGTCCAGTCAGGAGCGACGTGATAAAGAAGGCAGTGCTGGCCGAGCAGGCCGCACAGAGGCAGCCATACGGCTCTGACCCACTCGCCGGACAGAGAACATCGGCCGACTACAGAGGAAGGCGTGGCATCAGGGGCAGCATGATGAACCGCGAGATGTCCAGGATGAAAAGGATAACAGGCGGGGGCTTCCTTCGCTGGAGGGCGAGGGCAATAGCAGGCGTCGTGAAGGGGCGCAGGGCCCACCCGCCCAAGACAGAGAAGAACTGGGAGCTCAAGATAAACAAGAAGGAAAGGATTCTTGCTCTCCTTTCCGCGGTTTCTGCGACACGGAAGAAGGAACTCGTAGAACAGCGGGGACACAGAATAGAGGGAGTCAAGCACATCCCGCTCATAGTAGATGACAAGCTTCAGGAACTTAAGAAAAACAAGGATGTTTACAGCCTGCTGAAGGCACTAGGACTTGGGAAGGAGCTGGAGCGCTGCTCTGAAACCAAGACGAGGTCCGGCATCGGCAAGTTCAGGGGCAGGAGAAAAATAAAGAAAAAGGGCCCGCTAATAGTTGTTGCAGAGGACAAGGGAATATCAAAGGCAGCCGGCAACATCCCCGGCGTCGAGGTTGCAACCCCGTCAACACTCAGGGTGAGCATGCTTGCACCGGGAACTGCACCGGGAAGGCTCACACTATGGACAAAGTCCGCTGCAGAGGCAGTGGAGAAGCTCGCAGCTTAAATTTCTTTCTGTTAAAATCATTTTATGCTCGTTAAATCAGATCTCTATTTCAAAAACAGGGGATACGGGGTATCAGACATAAGGTCTATATACAGCGATTTCATAGACCTCAGCGATAAGTACGGGCTTACGAACGAGGACGTATTCGATGCCATAATGGACGCCTCATACAAAGACATAGGCATCATCATACCGGAATTCGTAAAAAAGAGGCGCAGGAATTCCCAGCCGAGGCCATACTTCTGGGACAGGACGCAGACCAAGACCATGAACGGAAAGGTTGTTCCGCTGGACACCGCGACCAGATTCATGAAATTCGGACCCGCTATAGACCTGACGCGTGCGTCCACCACGCAGAAAGAGATACTCGAATACGAGCTGACGCCGAGAAAGGCGTTCAGGGACCTTGACGAAAGCAAAAACAAAAGGCGCCTGAAAAACGGGGCTTTCCGCGGCATAGGCTGGTGGGACCCGAAGCGAAAGAAGCACAAGCTCCTGCCGTTCGAGGTTCCGGTAGAGGGTGAAGAGTTCTACAAACGCTTTGCTGACGAGATGGTATTCAAAAACCTGCGCTCCGACGCTCTGATAGAGGTGCCTTCCATAAGCCGCTACATGAAGAAGGACTACACTGTCATAATGCGCGTGCTTCCCGTGACAGAAGGCAAGTACTACCATGAATGGCTCATGACCGATGTTATTGACGGCTGCGAGGGAAGGTTTTTCAGCAGCGGAAGCGGCAAGAAATATGAAAACGGTGAATTCATAGACATATACAAGTATGCGAGCCCGGAGGACGCCTACTGCAGGCACAGCTGGGGGGCGCTGCTTGCTGCTGAAGAGAAAAGCCGCATCAAGCCGGGTGCATTGACTTTCAGGGTCTCTTATCCGCGGACAAAAGAGGAATACAGGGAATCGTGGAAGACCTTAAACCTGAAAACCATAGTGAGGCTGCACAACGGGCGCGAGAGAAGGCCGAACAAGACCGAAGCGAGAATACAGCTCGGCAGGAACATGGGTTTTCTCGGCGCTGATGGCTCCTTCGACCTGTCAGAGTGACAGTAAACAGAAAAGCGCAAAGTCCGATGTTTCACCAAACCGGCAGAGAAAACAACCGAAACATATAAATACCTTTTTCTATAATGATAAGGAATAACGCTACAGTTTAACAGGTAACAATATGGCAAAAAAGGTGCCCCAAGAAGAGAAGAAGGGTGCCGTAAAAGCCGCTAAGAAAGAGACAAAGGCAGACAAAACGGCTTCTACGGCGAAAGCTGCTACTCATAAGAAGGCGGCGGGCATGGACCCGTGGAAAGTTCTCGTTTACCCGCATCTTGCGGAAAAGAGCATGAACATGGTGGAGTTCGAGAACAAGCTCACTTTCATAGTCAGAAGGACGGCGACCAAGAAGGAGATAAAGGACGCCATAGAAAGCCTCTTCGGTGTGAAGGTCGTAAGGGTCCAGACAGAGACCATGAGGTCCGGCGCCAAGAAGGCGTATGCGAAGCTGAGCGACGACACGCCGGCCAGTGAGATAGCGTCGAGACTCGGCATGGTTTAATCTTTATGAGGATTTTCAATGGGCAAGAGAATAATACAGCAGAGAAGGGGACGGGGAACTTCCACCTACAGGACGAGGAATGCCAATTTCAGGTACAGGCTCGAATTCCGCAGGTCTCCCGGCATCGTGAAGGACATAGTCCAGGACCCGGGCAGGATAGTGCCCGTCGCTGTTGTCCAGTATGAAGACGGTGCAACAGGCTACATACCTGCAAGGGAAGGTCTCGCGGTTAACGAAAGCGTCCAGGATGTCGTGCTGCCGCTGTCCCAGATACCCGAGTCAAAGCCCATATTCGCCATAGAGAGCGCGCCCAATTCAGGTCCAGTGTTCTGCAGATCAGGCGGCTCATCTGCTTTCATAGTTTCAAAGGACGAAAAAAACTGCGTTGTTCAGTTCCCGAGCAAGAAGAAGAAGACATTCAGCCTCAGCTGCAGGGCCATTCTTGGTGTTCCGGCAGGCGCAGGGCGCGGCGACAAGCCATGGGTGAAGGCAGGCAACAAATGGAAGGCCATGCACAAGAGGGGCAGGCTTTACCCGCTGACATCCGCTAATGCCATGAATGCTGTTGACCATCCGTTCGGAGGCGCATACAGCGGCGTCAACAAGCCGAAGACGGCTCCGAGAAATGCGCCGCCAGGCAGAAAGGTCGGCACCATAGCGTCCAAGAGGACAGGGAGGAAGAAAAGGTAATTTATATTACCGGAGGATTGTTTATTATGGCAAAATTCACATTCAAGGGGAAAACGCCCGAAGAGCTCGAAAAGATGAGCATAGAGGAGTTCAGCCAGCTCATAAAGAGCCGGGCAAGGAGGTCTCTCAAGAGGGGACTGCCGCCTTCCCAGAAGAAGCTTCTGCAGGACATAAGGAAGAATCCGGGTGCATTCCACAAGACGCACAGCAGGGAGATGGTCATAATACCGGAAATGCTCGGCAGAAAGATAGGCGTCTACAACGGCAAGGAGTTCGTCGCCATTGAAATAAGGGAGCACATGCTCGGCCACAGGCTCGGAGAGTTCGCGCCGACGAGGAAGCAGGTCAAGCACTCGGCGCCTGGATTCGGAGCCACCAAGTCGTCCAAGTTCGTGCCGCTCAAGTAAGTGATGAATATGTTAAATTACGTCCTCAACCCGCTGAAGAAGAAGTCTGTCAAGGTTTACGGCAGGGGGCTCAACATATCCGGCAAGGACAGCAGGATACTGTGCAAGGAAATAACGGGGAGGAGCCTTCCAAAAGCCAAGGCGTTCCTTCAGAGGCTCGTCGACGGCACGGAGAACATCGGAGGCAAGTACTACACGAAGGCTGCGGGTGAGATACACGGCCTGCTTAAATCAGCTGAGAACAACGCTGAGACAAAGGGACTTGATGCCGAAAGATTGATAGTTCACGCATCCGCCCACAAGGGATACAGGTTCATGAGACCAAGAAGGTTCAAGATGAGGAGGCAGCAGAGGAAGGTTACCAACATACAATTGGTGCTTCAGCTGAAATGATGATTATGGCTCTCAACAAGTATTTCGTCAAGCAGGGGATAAAGGAGGTTTCGATAGATAACTTCATACGCCAGAACTTCCCTTCCACGGACTACTCGGACATCGAGCTTCAGAGGACACCGCTGGGCATAAAGATCGTCATAAACACACACAAGCCTGGCAGGGTCATAGGCAGGAGCGGCAGTACCATCAACAGGATGGGAGAGCTTCTCAAGAAGAAATTCGATCTTGACAACCCCCAGCTCGATGTCAAGTCCATAGCTAATCCCAATCTCGATTCAAAGACAGTAGCCAAGCAGATAAAGACAGCTCTTGAAAGGGGATACAACTACAAGAAGATAGGCAATGTTTCACTCAAGAAGGTCATGGACGCCGGTGCAATAGGCGTCGAGATAGTGATAAGCGGAAAGCTCGGCGGCAGCAAAGGCCGTGTCGGCAAGTTCATAGGCGGATACATAAAGCACTGCGGAAACACTGCCGAAGAGCTTGTTGACTACGGATTCGAAGAGGCAAACACAAAGCCAGGAAAGATAGGCATAAAGGTCAAGATAATGAAGGAGCTGCAGGACATAACAGGCGAAAAGGTGACGAAGATAATCAGGCGCAGCGCTCCTGAGAAAAAGTCTTCCGAGGGCTATGACACAGTTGATGCCGAAGGCAGCCTTGACTTTGATTATTCCGAAGATGAGCCGCCAACAGACGAGGCGGAAGAAAAGCCGGAAAAGGTAGAAGCTGAATCTGAACCGAAACAGGAAGTTCAGCAGAGAACAGAAGGGACGGAGAAAGACAAAGCTGCCGGTAAGAAACCGAAGGCCGGCGATAAAAAGATTAAAAAAGAGGAAGCTAAAGAATAAAGGTGTCTGTCAGATGGCTGTACTAAAGAAACGTGACGCGAGAAAGATGAAAGCCGAAGAGCTCGACTCCAGGGTAAGCGAACTGAGGCTCGAGGTTGCGAAGGAAAAAGCGAACATAGCCATAGGAGCTCCTGTTTCTTCTCCGGGAAAGATGAGGGATATGAAAAGGACCATTGCCCGGATTTTAACAATAAAAAAGGAAAAGGGTGCATGAGCGAAAGCGGTATCTGTCCAAAGTGCGGTCTGCCAAAGGATCTCTGTATCTGCGAGACCATGGCCCGTGAAGAAGAAAAGATAAGGGTCTCGGTGGCTGAGAGGCGCTTCAAGAAGAAGTCAACCATCATCGAAGGCATAAGCAGCGACGTTGACATCAAGAACGTTCTGAAAGAGCTGAAGACAAAGCTCGCATGCGGCGGCACATTCAAAAACAAAACCATAGAGCTGCAGGGCGACCATCTGAAAAAGGTCAAGGACATTCTTGTCAAACTGGGCTTCCAGCAGGAAAAGATAGAGATATCCTGATTTAAGCAGGCATCACGAATAATTTCATATGAGAACAGCTTCAAACATAGCCAGACACGAGCTCATAGGCCTTGATACAGTTGCGATTTCTCCGGACGGCAGGGAGACGGAAGGCAGGGTAATAGACGAGACCCGCAATATGCTCGTTATTGAGGCAGAAAGCAGCGAAAAGCGCATACCCAAGGAACACACGGTTTTCAGGTTTTTCCTGCCTGAAACGAAGGAATGGGTACGTGTAGAGGGCCGTGTGCTCATAGCACGTCCCGAGGACAGAATAAAGAAGCGCCTGGAAAAGTGGTAGTCAAAGCTTCTTTTTGAACAGCACGTAGATGTATCCTGTTTCTGTTTTTCTCACTTCCACAAGAATCAGTCCCTTGCTGAATTCGATGTTTTCGTAGCTGGTCATCAGCGTCTTCCCGCTCTTGTCGTGAACCCTGTACCATGAGACGTGCATGCCTGCGTCTTCCACCACCTTGAACCTCTTCAGCGTGCATTCTATAGGCACGGTCTCGCCGACGTATTTGGCCAGCATAGATATCTTAACAGGCTTTGGTTTTTCTCCTGCAGGGGGCTTCTCTTTCACCACAACCTTCTTCAGCTCTTCCTTCTTTGCGTACTGGCTGAGCGATTCCTTGATTTTTCTGAGCTCTTCTTTCATCTCCATCGTGCCCTTCGAAAACTCCCTTTCCTCCTTTTCACTGATCTCTTTCAGCATGCTTTCCAAACGCTTCTCGAGTTCGTCAATCTTCTTAATCTGCATTTCACTCTTACGCTTTTTGGCATCTTCATGCTTCGCCCGGTCGTGTGCCACTGCCTTCAACACAAGGATTATCAGAAGTGCAACAACGATTACGACGCTTAATATCACTATCCAGACGAGTGTTGTCATCGGCCCGAGTATGTTCTTCCTGAAGGCGCACCATTCATCTTCCGCAACCTCGAATGTGCTGCCTGCAACTGCTGTCTTGTTTTCCCCGTAGGTTATCTCAGCATAAAGCCTGTAGGTGCCTTCCTGAACAGACTTTGGCAGGGCAACCCTTATGATGTATTCTGTCACGTTGAGGACAGCGCGCGTGTCTCTGGTTTCCGAGACCAGCTTGTTGTTGCTGTCAACCACCCAGTATGTCAGATATGCGTCTATGAGTTCCAGCTTGCCGAAATTCACAAGCCTTATGTTCGCCTCAACTTCGTCACCCATGCAGACGCTCTTGGAGCTTTCCGGAATCTCGAGGAAGATGTCGAACAAAGGCTCGAACGGTCCCCTGAATTCACAGGCCCGTCTCTGTACGGGCATCTCCTCTGTTCCGTTGCATGTGCCCCTGTTCATGCACAGCCTTTCCTGGATGCCTGAAGGCGGGCATTCGTAGGGGAACCAGTTCGTGCAGGTCCAGTTGTAGTAGCATGACGGTCCTGTGATAGAAGGACCCCCGCCACCTCCTGAAGGCCCGGGTGTTTCCGGCGGCGTTTCTTCCGTTTCTTCCCAGCCGAGCCATCCTATGTTTCCCGTGTATCCGGACAGACTGCTGAGCAGCGTCCCGGGCTCATATGCCAGAGTGAACCTGCCTGCGTAGATTACTCCGTCAGGCTCTCCGCCCGCAATGCCGGTGTGATATGAGCCGACTTCATACGTTCCCGGTACTATTCCATACGCTGAAACCAACGGCAGTGACATGAGAGTTGCCAGGCAGACAAAAATCCAGTGCCTCAGATTATCACCCAGTCTGTGGAATTGTAATAGTAAAGATGATGATCGCTTGAGTTCATGAACAGCCAGCCTTCCTCAGGATTGGCAGGGGCGGAGCCGGGTTTCAGTTTGAGCGCCTCACCTATGCTGACGCTTGCCGCTGACACATTGCCTGACACATTGAGGTTCCCTGCAAAGAAGTTGTTTCCGGTGCCTGAGACTGAAAGAGTGCCGCCTATTAGGACATTCCTTCCTATAACAGCACCACTTCCCACATAGAGTTCATTAGCAATTCGCACGTTTCTTGATACTTGTATACTTTCTGTTTTAAGATTTCCTGTTTCTATTGCAGGTGTTTCAATGGCCGAAATCTCTATAATTGAGATTGCATCGTCATCATGTGCACTGACGTAAATGTATTTACCTGAACCGAAAATGTTGAATATACCGTCTATCATATTTGCTGTACCATTACGTGTGTCATCAAATATGACACCAACTTCCACAAGGTCTTCGGGGTCGGATATATCTATCACGGAAATTGAATTATCATAAAACGACCCAACATAAACATAATTTCCTGCGACATAAATGCCTCTTGCACCGTCAAGTCCTGTTGCATCACCGCCTAGGCTATCGTCCTGTATATAGCTCACTTGTACAGGATTTGAGGCATTTGAAATGTCTATAACACTGAGGCTGTCTTCAAGTCTGCTTGTTATATAAGCGTATCTCCCGGAAACATACACGTTCTGAGGTGCTTTAATGGCCGTTACATCTCCACCGACACTGTCATCTGTAATATATCCGACTTCTGTCGGGTTCGTCGGATCAGATATATCAAGAATAGTCATCGAGTCGTTGTTTACGGAATTTAACACATAGGCATACCTTCCATTGACAAATATATCACCCACACCCTCAAGGACTGTAGCACTTCCTCCTACGCTGTCATCACGAATGAGACCTATCTCTTCCGGGTTGGATGGATCTGAGATATCAATTACAGAGAATGCAGGATCATCGTTACCACCCACATAAGCGTATCTTCCAGAGACATAGACAGACGCTGCTCCATCTAATCCCTGTGCAGAACCTCCCTGATTATCATCAGTTATGTAACCCATTTCTGTGATGTTGGAAGGATCACTTATATCGAATATTGAAAGTGAATCATTAATGTTTGCCACCACATAGGCGTATTTTCCGGCGACAAAGACACTCCTAGCACCGTCAAGCGCACTCGCATCACCACCCTGTGTGCTGTCTCTTATAGCACCTATGAATGTGATATTATCACTATTTGAAACATCAAATATCGAAAGCGTGTCCTCTTCATGACTCACTATGTAGAGATAATTGTTTTGAACTACAATATCTCTAGGAGCGTCAATGTAATTAGCATTTCCTCCTTGACTATCATCCTGAATATACCCAACTTCCTTCAGATATCCCGCCTTCTGCAGGAAGCTCCCGCTTTCCAGCGTCAGCTTCTCCTCGGGTGCCGACGTGCCTATGCCAACATTCCCTTCGCTGTCCACAAAAACATCCCTCTGGCTCACATACGCGTTCCCGACCTCTTCCCTCTGCTGGTACAGTGCCTTAACTTCATCAGCAGACAGGGCCCTGTTGTACA